>CAZVGH010000074.1:0-8471 GCA_964626515.1 uncultured Alistipes sp. | reverse complement strand
TTGATCTCGACGGTGGTCTACCGTGTGGGCGAACGGCGCATCGCGTCGACCCACACCACGCCCGACACGATCCGGCTCAACGCGCTGCTGCGCGAGATGGTCGACGCCGGCTGCGCCTACTGCTTCATGGAGGTGTCGTCGCACTCCGTCGTCCAGCAGCGCATCCGCGGGCTGCACTTCGCGGGCGGACTCTTCACCAACATCACCCACGACCACCTCGACTACCACAAGACCTTCGCGGCCTATATCGAGGCCAAGAAACGCTTCTTCGACGGCCTGCCCGCCGATGCCTTCGCCCTGACGAACGCCGACGACCGCAACGGCCGCGTCATGGTGCAGAACACGCGCGCCAGGGTCTGCGTCTATTCGCAGCGCTCGGCGGCCGACTTCACGGCCCGGCTGCTGGAGCAGCACCTCGACGGGATGCTGCTGCGGCTGGGCGGCGACGAGGTGTGGGTCAAGTTCCTCGGGCGCTTCAACGTCTCGAATCTGCTGACCGTCTACGGCGCCGCGCTGCTGCTGGGCGCCGACCGCACCGAGGTGCTGACGGCGCTGAGCTGCCTGTCGCCCGTGAGCGGCCGTCTCGAGTTCGTGCGTGCGGCCGACGGCCGGACGGCGGTGGTCGACTATGCCCATACGCCCGACGCGCTGGAGAATGTGCTGCGGACGCTCGGCGAGCTGTGCACCGGCGGCGGCCGGCTCATCGCCGTGTGCGGCTGCGGCGGCGACCGCGACCGCACCAAGCGGCCCGAGATGGCCGCCGTGGCGGTGAAGTATGCCGCTACGGCGATTTTCACCTCCGACAACCCGCGGCACGAGGATCCCGAGGCGATCCTCGACGAGATGATCGCCGGCCTTCCGCCCGAGGCGCGCTACCTGCGCATCACCGACCGTGCCGAGGCGATCCGTGCGGCGGCGATGCTGGCCGGCCCGGGCGACATCGTGCTGCTGGCGGGCAAGGGGCACGAAACCTACCAGATCGTGGGCGACGAACGCCGTCATTTCGACGACCGCGAGCAGATCGAACGCATATTTTCCACTCAACGGTAATCCCTTTTAATCCGCCGGCTCCGGCCGGCCCTTTGTCGACGTATGTTTTACCATCTTTTCCGTTATCTCGACTTCGCGTACAACCTTCCCGGCGCGGGTATGTTCCAGTATATCTCGTTCCGCTCGGCGCTGGCCGTCATTCTGGCGCTGCTGATTACGATCATCTTCGGCCGGCGGGTCATCCGTTTCATGCAGCGCCGCCAGATCGGCGAGGAGATCCGCAACCTGGGTCTCGAGGGGCAGCTTCAGAAGCGGGGCACGCCCACGATGGGCGGGGTGATGATCCTGCTGGCGGTGCTGGTTCCGGTGCTGCTGTTCGGCCGGCTGGACAATGTCTACATCCAACTGATGCTCGTGGCTACGGTCTGGCTGGGGCTGCTGGGCTTCATGGACGACTACATCAAGGTTTTCCGCCACAACAAGGAGGGCCTCAAGGGCAAGTTCAAGATCGTGGGGCAGGTGGGCCTCGGCATCATCGTCGGCACGGTGATGTGCGCCTCGCCCGAGGTGGTGGTGCGCGAAAAGGTCGCCGAACCGGTCGAACACCTTTTTCTGGACGACGGCGGCGAGGTGATCGAGAGCGTCACGACGAACCGGGTGCTGATGGGCACCGAGAGCATCCGCTCCACGCAGACGACGATTCCCTTCGTCAAGGACAATGAGTTCGACTACGCATGGTTCACGGGCGGCAGCCGCCTGGCGACGTGGATTCTCTATGTGCTGGTGGCGATTCTGGTCGTCACGGCCGTCTCCAACGGTGCCAATCTGACCGATGGGCTCGACGGCCTGGTCTCTGGCGTCTCGGCGCCGATCGTGGTGGTGCTGGCGATTCTGGCCTATCTGTCGGGCCACATCGTCTATGCCGACTACCTCAACATCATGTACATTCCGGGTGCGGGCGAGCTGGTGGTCTTCGCCGCGGCCTTCGCCGGTGCGCTGATCGGCTTCCTGTGGTATAACTCCTTCCCGGCCCAGACGTTCATGGGCGACACGGGATCGCTGGCCATCGGGGGCATTATCGCCGTTTTCGCACTCTGCATCCGCAAGGAATTGCTGCTGCCGATTCTTTGCGGCGTGTTTTTTGTCGAGAGTCTGTCCGTTATGATGCAGGTCTCCTATTTCAAATATACCAAACGCCGCTACGGCGAGGGCCGGCGCATTTTCCTCATGTCGCCCATCCATCACCACTACCAGAAGCGGGGACTCTTCGAGACCAAGATCGTCATTCGCTTCTGGATCGTCAGCCTGCTGCTGTCGCTGGCGACGCTGGCGACGCTCAAAATCCGTTGATCGAAACCAAAAACGATGAATACCATGAAAAAAATCTGGATTGCGACGCTGTTGCTGCTCGGCAGCATTGCTGCGCAGGCGCAGACTTCGGCGCCGCTCAAGGGACGTATCGCCGTACAGGTGCCGCGAGCCGACCTCAGGCTCTCCTACGAGCAATTCGACAAGGTCTTTGCGGGCGGGATGCGCGCAGCTCGGACCGATGCCGAGGGCAGGTACCTGCTGCCCGACGACGATAAGATCTATGCCGTGACGCTTCACCGCCGCGACGATGCTGCCAATGCACCGGCGCTTGCCAGCTTCTTCATCCTTCCGGGCGAGCAGCTCGAGGTGTTCGGTCTGTTCCAGGACGGGGATACGTTCGACTGGCGCATCAAGGGTTCGCCCGTCTTCGAAGCCGACTACGCCTACAGCGAGCCGTACCGCAGCGACGAACTCCGCGCAGCGACGCTCCGCCGCCAGAATCTGGCCGGCGAGTGGGACAATCTGTCGCCCGAGCGGCAGCGGCGGCTCAACGGCGAGCTGCGCCAGCTCGAGCGGGGCATCAAGGCGCGCCGCTGCGCCTACATCCGCGAGCATCCCGATGCGCCGCTGTCGGCCTATTACTTCACCTGCCAGCCCTTCCCCATCGAGGAGGTCGTGGAGTACTACTCGATGCTCTCCGCCTCGCTGCGCGAGGGCCGCTATGCGCCGATGCTCAACTTCATCTGCGAGATGTACCAGCGTATTCTCAATGCCTAACCGCCGCGACCGATGAAGAAACTGATCGTATTGGGCGGCGGGATCAGCGGCTACGGCTCGGCGATCCTCGCCCGCAAGAAGGGTTACGACGTCTTCCTGTCCGACAGCGGCCGCATCGCCGACCGCTTCCGCATGAAACTCGAGGCCTGGGGCGTCCCTTACGAGGAGGGCGGCCATAGCGAGGAGCGCATCCTCGCCGCCTCGGAGTGCGTCAAGTCGCCCGGCATTCCCGACTCGGCACCCATCGTGCGCAAGCTGCGCGAGCGGGGCATCCCCGTGATCTCCGAGATCGAGTTCGCGGGCCGTTATCTCGACGGTGCGCGCACGATCTGCATCACCGGGTCGAACGGCAAGACGACCACCACGTCGCTCATCTACAAGATCCTGCGCGACGCGGGGTACAACGTCGCCCTCGGCGGCAACATCGGCGAGAGCTTCGCCTACTCGGTCGCGACGGGCTCCTACGACTGGTACGTGCTCGAGCTGAGCTCGTTCCAGCTCGACGGCATGTTCGAATTCCGCGCCGACGTGGGGGTGCTGATGAACATCACGCCCGACCACCTCGACCGCTACGACCACTGCTTCCAGAACTACGTCGACTCGAAGATGCGCATCACGCGCAACCAGCTGGCGGCCGACGCCTTCGTCTACTCGGGCGACGATCCGGTGATCGCTGCCGAACTGCCGAAATACGACCTGCGGCAGCGCCTGCTCCCCTTCACGGCCCGCACGGCGGCCGCCGCAGGGTCGGGGGCGCACCTCGCCGGCGAGTGCTTCACGGCCCGCGTCGGTGAGCGCGAACTCATGTTCGACACGCGCGAGATGCGCATCCGCGGCCTGCACAACGCCTACAATGCCATGGCGGCCGCCCTCGCGGCCCTCGCCGCCGGGGTCGATGCGGCGTCGATCGCCCGCTCGATCCGCTCGTTCGATCCCGTCGAGCACCGGCTGGAGCCCGTGCTGGAGCGGAACGGCGTGCTGTGGATCAACGACTCGAAGGCGACGAACGTCGATTCGGTGTGGTACGCCCTCGAGAGCATGACGCGCCCCGTCGTCTGGATCGCCGGCGGCACGGACAAGGGCAACGACTACGAGCCGCTCAAGGCCTTCGCCCGCGCGAAGGTCCGCACGCTCGTCTGCATGGGACTCGACAACGCGAAGCTCGTCCGCGAATTTACGGACGTGGTGCCCGAGGTGCTCTCCACGGCGTCGCTCGACGATGCGATGCGTGCCGCCCGCGCCGCCGCCCGCCCGGGGGATGTCGTGCTGCTGTCGCCCGCCTGCGCCAGCTTCGACCTCTTCAAGAACTACGAGAACCGCGGCGAACTCTTCAAACAGTGGGTCGTCGAACACCTCTCCGCCGAGTAACGCACGACCGCGATGGAGGAGCGCATGAAAGAGGGGATGGAGCGCGCCGCGCGCCGCTGGCTCACGGGTGACCGCGTGCTGTGGGTGATCGTCTTCGTGCTGGCGACGATCTCGGTGCTGGTCGTCTACTCGTCGACGGCCAAGATGGCCTACGACGCCCACACGATGCGCACGACCACCCATTTCCTGCGCCAGCAGCTGCTGATCCTCTTCTTCAGCCTCGGCGTCCTCGTCCTCGTGCAGCGCATGAACAGCCGCTTCTACCATGCCGCGGCGCGGTGGGTCTACTATGTCAGCGTGCTGCTCACGGTGGCCGTCTACTTCATCGGCGCGACGACCAACGGCGCCGCCCGCTGGATCCCGATCGGCCCGATCCAGTTCCAGCCCTCCGAGGCGCTGAAGGTGGCGACGGTCATGTTCCTCGCCGCCCAGCTGGCGGCCCGCCAGACGAAGATAGACCGCCTGCGCATCGTCCCCTCGGGCCGCTTCTGGACGTGGCGGACCTCGCCCGAGCAGCGCCGTATCTGGGCCGAGGGAACCTATCCGATCCTGCTGCCCGTCATCGTCGCCTGCGCCGTGATCCTGCCTGCGCACACCTCCTCCGCCGCGCTGCTCTTTCTGGCGACGTGGGTCATGATGCTCATCGGCCGCGTGCGCGCGCGCGAACTCTTCAAACTCTTCGGCTGGGCCGTCGCCGCCTTCCTGGTGCTCATGCTGCTCAACCTCGGACGCAGCGAGACGGCCGAAGGCCGCTTCTCGACCTGGGTCAAACTGTGGGTGCTGCCGCAGGACCACAAGCCGCTCGATCTGCTGACCGATACCGAACGCTCGATGATCGCCATCCACAACGGCGGCATTCTCGGCGAAGGGGCGGGGCAGAGCGCCATGCGCGTCGAGATGATCCACCCCGAGAGCGACTACGCCTTCGCCTTCTTCGTCGAGGAGTACGGCATGCTGCTCTCCGTGGCGCTGATTATGCTCTACCTGTGGATCTTCTTCCGTGCGATCGAGATCTTCCGCCGCTGCGGCACCGCCTTCCCGGGACTGCTCGTGCTGGGGCTGGCGCTGCTCATCACCTGTCAGGCGCTACTGCACGTCATGGTGACGGTGAACCTCATCCCCGAGACGGGACAGACGCTGCCGCTGATCTCGCGCGGCGGTTCGTCGACCCTCTTTACGGCTGTGGCGCTGGGGATGATTCTGAGCGTCAGCCGCCAGAACGACGAACAGTCGCACGACCGCCCGAAGGGCGAGAGCCTCTACGAAAAATAGGAACGAACTTTCCCAAGATACGGCAGGCGCCGAACGATGCTCTTTCGTTCGGCGCCTCTCCGTTTTCGGGGTTCGCGTTACGGTACGGGGTCGTAGCCGTGGCCGCCCCAGGGGTGGCAGCGCGCGAGGCGCCGCAGGGTCAGCCAGCCCCCTTTCAGCGGGCCGTATTTGCGCAGCGCCTCGAGGGCGTATTGCGAGCAGGTGGGGGTGAACCGGCAGCTCGGCGGCGTGAAGGGCGAGATGCCCCACTGGTAGAAGCGCACGAGCGCGATGAGCGGCAGCGCCGCGAGCCGCTTACAGATGTGCAGCGACCGACTCCAGAATCTTGCGGACGGCATGGGCGATCTTCGTGTAGGGCAGCGCCTCGGCGGCGGAGTAGACGAGCGCCAGATCGAGGTTGCGTTCGCCGACGCGGAGCGTCAGCAGCTCCTTTTGCAGGCGGTAGGCCTCCTTCGTGCGGCGGCGCAGCAGGTTGCGGCGGTTGGCCCGCTTGTGGTAGCGCTTGGGGACCGAGAAGAGTACCTCGACCGAGGGCTCCGTGTCGGCGTCGGCGAACCACATGTAGCGGAACGGATAGACGAAACCGCGCTCCCCCTCGCTGAAGAGCCGTCGGACGGCCCCCAGCGTGCGGAGCCGTTCGGAACGGGGTAAGGTGCGGTCGGCAGCCATCGGGGAGGGTTATTTGCCGGCGGGAACGGTGCGGCGCGAGCGGCTGCGCTTGGCCAGCTTGTGCTGCTGCGAACGGATGAAGGCCTCTTTCTCGTCGTCGATCACCGGCTTCACGGGGTCGATCGGCTCGCCGTTGGCCAGCTTCGTGAGGTAGAGATCGACCGCTTTGACCATCGACGGCGCCTCGGGCGTCGGGGCGTTGGCCGAGACGGTGAGCCCCGCCTCGATGGCGGCGCGAAGGGTTCCCTCGCCGAAGACGGCGATCGCCGGGAGATTGTCGGTGCCGAAGCGCTCGACGAGCGCCTTGACGTCCGACGGCGAGTAGAGCGCCAGCAGGCCGTAGTCGGCCAGATTCAGGTCGTCGAGCTCGGCCGCCACGGTGCGCGACAGGATCACGGGATCGACCGCCAGCTTGAGCTTGGCGAGCGTCTCGGGAAGCTCGGGCTTGTGCGGTTCGCTCAGGGCGAGCAGGAAACGCTCCTCCTTGTGCTTGACGATCTGCTCGACGAGCGAGGTGAACGATCCGTCGGCGAAGGAGATCTTGCGCTTGCGGTAGACGATGTATTTCTGCAGGTAGAGCGCCACGGCCTCCGTCTGACAGATGTACTTCATCGTTTCGGGCACCGTGATGCGGGCCTCCTCGCAGATGTGGAAGAAGCTGTCGACGGTCGTGCGCGAGGTGAAGATGACGGCCGTATGGTCGAGAATCTCGATGCGCTGGGCGCGGAACTCCTTGAGCGTGACGCCCACGACACGGATAAAGGGCTTGTAGCCGATTTCGATGCGGTGTTTTTGGGAGACTTCGTAGAACGGCGATTTCTCGATCAGGGCCGGTTTCGGCTGCGATACCAGGATACTCTTCACTGTTTCGATAACTTGTGTTGTCGGTTACTCTTTACTCGATGGATCGTTCCGCGAGGAGGATACAGAAACTCAACGGGAAGATTTCCACGATGCAAAGGTACAAAAACCAATGCAAAATCGAAATTTTTTTTGAAAGAAACAGCGTAAGGGTCTCGCGAAGGTATAAAACGACTGAAACGAACAACTCGATGATAATCACCCATAACCAGAACCGGTTCGTGGCCGGGGGCGTGAGCAGCAGCAGGAAGAGGGGCGGCGTGGCGAGGATCGTCGCGAAGGCCAGCATGCGGCGTTTGACGAACCACAGCCGCTCGGTGAGCTGCCGGCTGTCGGTCAGTTTTCCGACGCCGTAGAGAAGTCCGAGCCGGTAGAGCTGCACGCAGCCGAGCGTCGCAGCGACGCCGAGGCAGCCGAGGAGCGCCGCCGTGCGGGGGAGTTCGTCGAGCAGCTGCTGCGGCACGGCGGCGATGCCGAAGCGGACGACGGCGAAGCCGAGGACGAAGAGTCCGAGCGCAGTGCAGGCGTTCAGGAAGCGGGGGTAGTCCGCCGTCTCGTCGTAGTCGCGCTGGTTCGGGGCGTGGTCGTCGAGCAGATGGGCCAGCAGGTGGCAGATGTTGCCGAACTGGCGGTGGAGCAGCAGGCAGTAGGCGAGGAGCGCGAGGAGCGTCGCGGCGCCGAACGGTCCCGTGCGGAGCGGGCTTTCGGCCGCGGGGGCGACGGTGTAGGGCACCTCGGCCCGCACGGAGCGGGTGCCGAAGAGGGCCGCAGGTGCGACGGTGCGGTAGGTGATCGTGTCGGTCGCCGGGCGGGGGATGCCGGGCGTCGCGGCGCTTTCGGCTGCGGAGAGGGCGGACGGGTCGAAATGAAGCCGCGGCAGCGCGGAGCGCAGCGGTGCAGCAGCGGGCGTGTCGGCTGCGGCCGCTTCGGCGGTTGCAGCCGCGGCGAGGCTGTCGGCCGTATCGCGGGGGGCGGCGGACTGCGTCGCGGCGGGCGTTTCGGCCAGTGCGACAGTCTGCGCAGCGGTCTGTGCGGCGGGGGTCATCATCCTTCGTAGCTGCGTTTAAGGGTGATGCGGAAGGTGGTGCCTTTGCCTATCTCCGATTCGAGCACGGCGATGCGGCCGCCGTGGTACTCCTCGACGATGCGGCGCGAGAGCGAGAGGCCGAGGCCCCAGCCGCGCGTCTTGGTCGTGAAGCCCGGCTCGAAGATCCGCTTCCAGT
>CAZVGH010000073.1:5044-8561 GCA_964626515.1 uncultured Alistipes sp. | reverse complement strand
GACCACCTCGACCTCCTTCTGGTCGCCCGGTTCGAAGCGGACGGCCGTCGTGGCGGGAATGTTCAGGTGACAGCCGAAAGCGGCGTCGCGGTCGAACTCGAGGTAACGGTTGACCTCGAAGAAATGGAAGTGCGAGCCGACCTGAATCGGACGGTCGCCCGTATTGCGGACGGTCAGCCTGACGGTCTTGCGGCCGAGGTTGTATTCGATCGGCCGGTCGAGCGGCAGAACGCCGCCGACGGGAACCGCCGAAGCGGGACGGAAGCCCGGAAGATTCGGATAGAGCCCCTGCACTCCGCCGCCCGACGCGGCGGAGGCGGCAGCCGCGGCCTTCGGGGACTTCGGAGCGGCGGCTGCGGATTTCGATGTTGCCATAGTTCGCTTGGTTTTGAATTACTTGATCGGATGATGGATGCTCACCAGGCGCGAGCCGTCCGTGAAGACCGCTTCGACCTGCAGCAGCGAGATCATGTCGGCGACGCCCTCCATGACGTCCTTCTTCGTCAGCACGCCGGCCGCATCCTTCATGACCTCTTCGACGGTCTTGCCTTCGCGGGCCCCTTCGAGCGCCGTCGCCGTAATGTAGGCCACCGCCTCGGGATGGTTGAGTTTCAGCCCCTTCTTCAGGCGCCGCTCGGCGATCATGCCCAGCGAGAGGAGCATCAGTTTGTCGATTTCTTTCGGAGTGAGATGCATAGGAAAAACAGAATAAAAAAAATGAGCATTCAACGGATCGGCCGGCGGCCGCACGAACGCCGTACGCACCGGCGCTCTTGTCGGGAAAGTCAAAACGCATGCCAAAACGCACGCCGGCGGCCGTGGCACCGAATTTGGTACAAAGCGGACGAAACACAACCACCAAAACACCACACATCATGTTCAAAGCAATGCTTCTGGCAGGCTTCGGCGGCTTCATCGGCACCTGCCTGCGCTTTCTGACGGGGCGCATCGCCCACCTGCTGACCGCGTCGGCTTTCCCGTGGGGCACCTTCGCCGTCAATATCGTCGGCAGCTTCCTGATCGGCATCTTCTTCGGGCTGGCCGAGAAAAACAACGTCATCTCGCCCTCGATGAACGTCTTCCTCATCACGGGATTCTGCGGCGGCTTCACCACCTTCTCCTCCTTCGCAGACGACATGTACCTGCTGCTCGGGCAGAAGCACTGGCTCTGGTTCGGCCTCTACGTCGGCGCGAGCCTGCTGCTGGGACTGCTGCTCGTCTGGGCGGGGCGGTCGCTGGTCAAGGGCTGACCGAAAACGACGAAGGCGGCTCGTCATGCAGACGAACCGCCTTCGCTTTTTTTTGCGAACCGGTCAGACGCGGGCAGGCTGCGGATCGAAGAGTTCGGAGACGCGGCGCAGCCAGTCGACGATGTGCAGGTGCTGCGGGCAGGCCCCCTCGCAGTTGCGGCAGGCGATGCAGTCCGAAGCGCGGCCGCCCGCGGCAGCGGCAGCCTCGTATTGCGCTGCACGCGCCGCGAAATCGCGCGCACCCGCCTCGGCGTGTGCGTTGTAGAGCCGCAGGCCGTTCGGAATGGGGATCCGCTGCGGACAGGCCGGCACGCAGTAGCCGCAGCCCGTGCACTGGATCGGCGCCGTGCGGCAGAGGATCTCCGTCGCGCGGCCGATCGCGCGGCGTTCGGCCTCCGTGAGCGGACCCGCGTCTTGCAGCCAGGCGGCGTTCTCCGCCACCTCGCGCTCCGACGACATGCCGCTCAGGACGGTCTCCACCCCTTCGAGCGAGGCGGCGAAGCGCAGCGCCCACGCCGCGGGGGGCAGGTCGGGGCGCACGGCCCGAAAGATCCGTTCGACCTCGGGCGGCACGTCGGCCAGCAGCCCCCCTTTGAGCGGGCACATCACGACGATCGGTTTGCCGTGGCGGCGCGCCGTCTCGTAGCATTCCCGCGCCCGAATGGGGCTGTGCTCCCAGTCGAGGTAGCTGATCTGCAGCTGCACGAAGTCGATCTCGGGGTGACGCCGCAGCAGCTCCTCGAGCAGCTCGGGCGTGTCGTGGAACGAGAAGCCGACTTCGCGCACCGCCCCTTCGCGGCGTTTGCGCAGGGCGAACTCGAAGCTGCGGAAGCGTTCGGCCCGCTCGCAGAAGAGGGCCGTGGCGCAGTGGACCAGGTAGCGGTCGAAGAAGCGCACGCCGCAGCGGGCGAGCTGCTCGTCGAAGATCCGCTCCTGCTGCTCCCCGGATTCGAGGAGCAGCGTGGGGAGCTTGTCCGTCAGGCGGTAGCGGTCGCGCGGATAGCGCTCGACCAGCGCTTCGCGCAGGGCCGCTTCGGCGCGGCCGTCGTGGTAGGTCCAGGCGGTGTCGAACCACGCGCCGCCGCAGGCGAGAAAGCGGTCGACCATCCGTGCGAGCTCCGCGCGGTCGATCGCCGTGCAGTCGTTCGGATCGGTGAGCGGCAGGCGCATGCCGCCGAATCCCGGTTTGCCGTACATCGCGCTATCGGTTCAGCAGTCGGTTGATGACCAGCCAGCCGCCGACGATCTGCAGCAGCAGTCCCGGCAGTCCGACGTACAGATCCTGCACGGCAGCGGCGAACGACCCCGTCCAGGCCCACTCGAAGAGGCCGCCCGTCAGCTGATAGAGGGCGACAACGCCTGCAAGCACCCCCAGCGACGCCTTGCGGAAGCGGGCGACGGCCGCCGCGGCGACGAGTGCCAGCACGACCGACTTGAAGAGGATGACGGGCAGTGCGGCGGCGGCCGGCATGCCGAAGAGCAGCATGTTGGCCAGCGGCGAGAGCACGGCCGTCAGCAGCCCCACGCGCCAGCCGTAGCGGCAGGCGGCGACGAGCGTGAAGAAGTAGATCGGCAGCAGCGTCACGCCGCCCTGCGGCACGAGGTGGCACAGCTGCGGCAGCGCCACGTTGCCCAGCACGAAGAGTGCCGCCACGAAGTAGGTTTTCGCCCGGTTGTACGGAAGCGAAGCGAGTTTGACAGTCGTTGTGTTCATAATTCCTATCGTTTAATTTAGAAATGAAGGTTCAAGCCTCCGAACGCCGTAGCGCGCGGCATGGGGTATCCCGCATTGATTTCGTAGCGTCGGGCCAGCAGGTTCTCGCCGCGGACGAAGAGCTCGGTCCGTCGCGAGAGGCGGCAGTTCAGGCGGGCGTTCCACAGCGCGAAATGCTCCTTGCGGACGGGGTCGGTCTGCGTATAGAGGCCGCGGACGAACTGCAGCCCCGTGGAACCGCTCCACCTTCCTGCAGCAAAATCAATGCCGCAGAAGAGTTTGTGTTCGGGGGCCGCAACAACGGGATGACGCATGTGCAGGCGGCTGTAATTGGCCCGCAGCGTCACGGCGCCGCTCGCCCGCCAAGCCGCCTCGAGCTCGACGCCGCGGTTCGCGACCCGCCCCGAATTGAGGTACTTGGGCCGTCCGTCGACCGGCACGAGCAGGATCATGTTCCGGCCGTCGATCCGATAGACGTTGACCGCATAGCGGAAGCGGCCCCCGGCGACCTGCTGCGAGAAGGAGAGCTCGTAATTCATCAGCTCCTCGGGTT
>CAZVGH010000073.1:0-5034 GCA_964626515.1 uncultured Alistipes sp. | reverse complement strand
CCTCGGGTTTCAGGTCGGGATTCTGCGGCGGGAACATGTACATCTCGCGGATCGTCGGGAAGCGGAAGCCCTTGCCGACGGTCGCCTTCAGCGACACCCCGTAGGGCAGCTGCCACGTCACGCCCCCCTGCGGCACCCACTGGCTGCCCGCCTCGGAGTGGCGGTCGTAGCGGAGGCCCGCCTCGACCGAGAGCCGGCGGCCGAGCTGCTGCCGCAGGTCGACGTAGCCGGCCGTTTCGTGCATCCGTTTGTCGGCCAGCTGCTTGTCGGGGCTGCCGTCGAGATAGCGGTTGCAGGCCCGGCCGCCGAAGAGGCGGTAGTCGAAGCCCGCCGTCATGCGGCTCCCCCGCCACAGGCGGAAGGTACGGTCGAGCGAAAGGCCCGACGTGCGGTCGTGCGAGCGGAAACGGTAGTCGAGCGGCTCCCCGCCCGGGCTGTAGCCGTCGTTGATGCGGTGGAGGCCCCAGTTGTGGAACAGGGCGAGCGACCCCGAGGCCCGGTCGCCCTCGTGACGCAGCACGACCGAGGCACGGCCGCGCGTGATGCGCGAATCGTTGTCGAGCACCGGCGCGGTGACCGATCCCGGATTCGAAGCGTCGAAATGCGTGAGATGAAGGTCCGCCGTCACCTCCCAGCGGCGCCCGAGGCGCACGCCCGCCTTGGCGAGGGCGCCGAGCTGCTCGAAGCCCATGTCGGCGCGGTGGCCGTCGGTGCGGTTGTAGGAGCCCGAGACGACGCCCGTCAGGCGTCCCTTGCGGAAACGCAGCGCAGCATCGCTCTCAAGCGTATTGTAGGAGCCGTAGGCCCCGTGCAGATCGAAACGGATCCCTTCGTCGGTCATGCGGCGCGTGACGATGTTGATCACGCCGCCCGCGGCATTCGACCCGTAGAGCACCGAGGCGGGACCGCGCAGCACCTCGACCCGCTCGGCCGTCATCGACTGGCAGGCATCGGCGATCGGATGGCCCATGAGCCCCATGTACTGCGGCTGACCGTCGATCAGCACGACGAGGCCCGTCGTCGGCGAGCCGCCGATGCCGCGCATCGACATGCCGCCCGCCGCCCCCGTCGAGACGCCGTAGCCCATCACGCCGCGGCCCGTCACGAAGAGCCCCGGGACCTGTTCGGTCAGCGTCGGCAGCAGCGAGGGACGTCCCGCGGCTTCGATCTCGGCCCGCGAGAGGACCGAGACGGTCGTCGGCAGCAGGCGCGGATCGTCGGCACGGCGCGTGCCCGTCACGACCACCTCGCCGATCGGATGCGGAGCGTCGCGCCGCAGCGTGTCGGCGGCAGGCTGCGGCGCGAGGCTGTCGACTGCCGCCGTCTCCGTCGGCTGTGCCGCCAGCGCCGCCGTTGCACCGCCGAGCAGCAGCCCGACGAGGCAGAGCCCCTTTTGCGCCGTACCGCGCACGCGAGCGATGAAGGCGTCGATCAGCGGGCGGCACTCGGCAGCCGTACGGGCCTCGCGGCAGCTCGCCTCGAGGGGACAGGGACCCGTATGGTCCCGGTTTTCGATGCGCGGGGTCTCGTCGGCGAAGGTCACCTCGACCGACGCCGAGCGCAGCAGCTCCAGCGCATCGGCGCTGACGACGTCGGCATAGACCTGTCGGACACCGCCGAGAATCAACAGGGCGGCGGCCCCCTTGCCGACCACCTTGTCGGCGACCAGGGCGCCGTCGAGCAGCGCGGGTTCCGCGTTCAGCAGATCATAGAGATCGGCGACACCGCGGCGCATGAAGATGCGGCAGTCGTCGCCGTTGCGCACGATGCACGAGGCACCGCGTTCGTGGAGCAGTCGGATCAGTTCCTGCATGGGTAAAAGGGTTTGTTTTCAGTTGCACGACAGCGATTTGATCAAACATCGTGCCAAAAATTCCGCACGAAAAAGGCCGCCTGCCCTGCGGCAGACGGCCCGTTCGCATAGGACGCCGAAGCGCCGGTCGTCATTCGAACAGCTTCGCCAGCGCCCTGCGCAGGCGTTCCAGTTCGAACTCGTTGTTGCCCATCGTGCATTCGGCGATGATCCCCGCACGGTCGACGAGGACCGAACGCGGCACATGTTCCTTGGCAAAGCACCCGAAGAGCTCCTTCCCTTTGTCGAGGAGCGTATAGGGCTGCAGCCAGCGGTACGGGGTCCGCTGCCCGGAGGCGAAAAAGCGGGCGAGGCTCTTCCGGTCGTCCTGCGCCGCAGCGAGCAGCACGAAATCGTCGCGACCGAGATAGGGCTCCAGCACCGCGGGCAGCTTGCCGGGCGCCAGTTCCTCCAGGCAGGGACGGCACCAGGTGCCCCAGAAGCAGAGGAGCACCACCTTGCCGCGCAGGTCGTCCGAGCGGACCGTGCCGCCGTCGAAGCATTCGGCCGTGAAGGCGGCCGCCCGATCGCCGTTCTTCAGGAGCGTCGACGGTGCGAAGAGCTGGTCGCGCAGGTGGTTCCAGCGCTCCTCAGGGGTGGCCGAAGCGGGCGCGGGCTGCAGCACCAAAGCCCCCTCGGGCACCTCGGAACGCGTCGCAGCCTCCTGCTTCAGCGTGATGTTCAGCACCCGCACCTCCCCTTCGCGGCTCCACGAGAGCGACTTCACGCGCTCCTTCGGCAGCGCATCGTACTCGGCGGCGGTCGCCTCGCGGCCGTCGATGCGGATCTTCGTCTGCGGCTGCGCCAGGGCGGCGCAGATGCACCCCAGCATGAGGGCCCACAAAAGCAGCGTTCGTTTCATGGCGCAGGGCGGTTAGCGGCGGGTGCGGATCTCCAGCACGCCGCGGGCGGCATCGGCCCCGTAGCGCGCCACGGCGTCCGCGCCCTTGTAAAGCTGCATCTTGCGGATCTTGCCGGGTTCGATCGCGCGCACCTCGCTGCGCGTCGCCTCACGGCCGTTGACGACAAAACGCGCCACGTCGGGAAGTTTGTTCAGCGTCATGCGGCCCGAATAGGAGAGCGTTGTTCCCTCCTCGTCTGCGTGCTCGGTTCTGATAACCACCTTATCGCCGGATACCGCCACGGCGTTCTCCGCTGCATGAGGGCGGGATACGCGCTGCGCAGCCGCTTTCGCGGCTTCGGTTGCGGAGGCCTGCGCAGCAGCTGCCGAAGACTCGTTGGCAGCCTGCTTCAACGTGATGACCACGACACCGTTGGCGGCCTCCTCGCCATATTTTGCAACGAAATTTTCATTGCGGTAGACCGCAATCGTCTGAATATCGGATGACGCAAGCCCGCCGAGCTGTTCCCAGTCCACTCGCTTGCCGTTGACGATCGTCAGCGGGCGGTCCGACCCGGAGAGGTTCTCCATATTGCCCGAGCGCACCACACTCGACTTTTCCGCGGAGGCCGAAGCGCCGCTCGAGATCGCGACGACCGGCTTTCCCTCGTAGACGCGACCGTCCACCACCATGCGCCGCGATTTCGCGGAATCCGAGGCGGCAAACGCACAGGTCGAGGTCGAGGTGCTGCTCGACGTCGACGTGCGCCCCTCGGCGTCGACCGTCGTGACGATCGTCGTGGTCGTGACCGTATTGTCCTCGCCGAAACGCACCGAAATCTGCTTCGTCTGCGACGGCTGCGGCTTGTGGTCCGGAGCGGCTTGTTTCGTTCCGGATTTTTCGCTATCTTTGTCCGGTGCCTCCGCTTCGGTGCGGACGGCCGGCGCGGCCTGCGGCTGCACGGTCGGTTCCGACACGGGTGCGGGAGCGACGTAGACGGTTTCGGCGAAGGCGCCCAGCGCCACGCCGATCAGCGGCAGGAGCAGCAGCGCCTTGGCTGCGGCCCACCGCGGGGATCTCATTTGGATCATCATGGTAATACGGTTTTTAAGGTTACTGTGATTGAAGCTGTTGGCGACCGAGTACCACCTCTCGCCAACAGCCTTTTTTATAAGCAGCATTTGATAGGCGCGGGCATCCGCCCCGCTCTCGAGGACCGCCTCGTCGGCCTCGTATTCGTGAATGGCCCGCAGATCGGCCCGCAGCAGCCAAAGCGCAGGGTTGAACCACTGCAGGCAGCAGATCAGATCGCAGAAGAGCAGATCGGCCGAGTGGTGCAGCCGCGCATGGGCCCGCTCGTGGCAGAGGATCGTCGCGCCGTTCTCGCGCAGATCGCGCTCGGTCAGCACGATGTAGCGTCCCCAGCTGAAAGGGGCCGTCTCGTGCGCCGCACGGACCAGCACCGTGCCGTCCGCCTGCCGTTCATGCCGGCCCGCGCGGATGATGCGCCGCACGGCGCATATCGACCGCAGCGTCCGTCCCAACACGCACACCGCCCCGAAGAGCCACAGCCACGCCGCAGCCTCCCGCCAGGGAAGATGCGGAACATCGGCCGCGACCGGCGCCTCGGGCGCCTCCGCCTCCGCCGGCTCCGTGTCGAAGAGGGGCACCGGCTCCGCCGCCGCGGGTAGTTCGCGCGTGACGGTCACGACGCAGCACGGCAGCAGGCACGAGAGCGCGAGCATCGACAGGACGACGGCGCGGTTCAGGCGATGGAAGGTCTCGCGGCTCAACAGCAATTTGAAGAAGAGGTAGAAAACCGCCAGACAGGCCCCCGTTTTGAGGGCATAGAGCAACAGGGCGTACATGGCTATCGGTCGGCGTGGTGGTTTTCGATCCGCGCGATGAGGTCGCGCAGTTCGTCGAGCGAGATTTTCTCCTCCTCGACCAGCGCCGAGACGGCCCCGAGGTAGGAGTTGCCGAAATAGCGGTCGACGACCGAGCCCAGCGTGCGGCGCGAGAACTGCTCCTCGCTCACCACGGGGAAATAGCGGTAGGTCGTACCGTAGGCCTTGTGGTCGACGTAGCCCTTCGCCTCGAGGGCGCGCACCATCGTCGACAGGGTATTGAAATGAGGTTTCGGATCGGGCATCATCGCCACCAGCTCGCGCACGAACAGCGGTCCGTGCTCCCAAAAGCAGCGCATCAGCTCCTCCTCGCGTCGTGTCAGTTTTTCCATCGTTTTACGCTTTGATCGGGTTATCCGATGCAAAGGTAACTATTTTTTCTCGTTATACAACTATTTTCCATAGTTTATTCAACTATTTTGTTTAGTTGAGC
>CAZVGH010000072.1:0-8708 GCA_964626515.1 uncultured Alistipes sp. | reverse complement strand
CAGATATTCGGCATCTCGATAGCATCCTCGGTGAAGGATTCGTCGCCGTTATCCACGCCGAAATCGAGTAGTAGGACGTGTCGCTCTCGTCGGGCGAGAAGTTCTCACTGGTGACCGTCACCTGATCCTTGCCGAACTTGGCATAAACCGTGTAACCGCCATAGATGCGGGTCGCCTCGGGATAGAGCGCTACCCGCCAACCGTTTGCTGCACCCTGCAGCACCGTAGAGGAGTAGCGGCTGATAAAGCCGTCGGTCTGCGCAACGGCATCGGTGTAGTAACCGGTCCAGCAGCTGTTACCTACATACTCGATGCCCGTTGCCGTACCGGTGATCTGGTCGAAATCGGTCGAGTAGGGTTTCGTCTGGTTGAGAATGTGGGTGAACTCGTGGTGAATCGTCTTGAAATAACTGCTGTTAAGCTGCGACACGTTGGTCGGAACGAGGTTGTTCACGTTGTAGAGCGTAATCTTCGTACCGCCCTCGGCCGTACCGAGCACGATCGAACCGTTGTTGTTGTAGGCAGGGCTGCCCACCAGGAAGATCATCTTCGGAAAATAGGAGCGGATGAATTCCTGGCTGCCCGTGATCGTATCGTACGACTCTAAGCAGAGGAACTGAACCAGCTTTGCAAGCTGCCAGGACTGCGTGTAGGCAGCCGGCACGAGCATGTAGACCATGTCGCTCTCCATATCGAGGTAGCGATACTGAAGATTGATGTTGTACGGCTTAACGTAGTTCGTCAGCAACCACTCGTCGAGCGGCGTAGCGCTGGTTTCTTCATCGTTGAAGACGCTCTGCGGAGAGAGCGAATCCACCGAGCAGGCCGTCAGCGAGACAAACGCGACGGCAGACAACGCCAGCAGAGCTATTTTGATTCTTTTATCTCTTTTTAGGTATAGGACTACAATATTCCCAATAAAAATCTTCAAAAAGCCCGGACAACAAGCCGGATCGCGCGGTCGGAAAAACGCAAAAAAAGAGGATTCGCTATGTAGCGAATCCTCTTTTCAAATTGTAAGCAGAAGATGTATCAGAGCTGTCCGACAGGTTTTTTATCCCGCAATTTCTCACTGACAGGCAGCGATTTCATGCAGAAATACCAATCGTAACAGGTCATTCCTTCGACCTCCTCGGGCGAGCTGTCGTAGGTGGTCGGCGCACCGACCACGATATCGTCGCCGGGCTGCCAGTCCGCGGGCAGCGACACATGGTACTTGTCGACCGTCTGCAACCCGACAAGCACGCGTTTCAGCTCCTGAAAGTTGCGTCCGAGCTGCATCGGATAGCTGATGACGGCGCGGATTTTGGCATCGGGGTCGATGAAGAAGACGCTGCGAACGGCCGCCGTGGCACTTACGCGCGGCGAGATCATGCCGTATTTGCGCGCCACATCCATCGACATGTCTGCGATCAGCGGGAATTTCAGCGGCACGCGGCTGTGACCCTTGTATTCGATCTTGTCGTGAATCGAGCGCAGCCAGGCGATATGGCTCGAATTGGTGCCGACCGAAAGTCCCAGCAGGCTGCAGTTCAGCGCCTCGAATTCAGCCTGCATGGCCCCGAACAGCACGAATTCAGAGGTACATACCGGAGTAAAATCGGAAGGATGACTGAAAAGGATCACCCAGCGTCCGCTGAAATCTTCGGGAAAATGGATCGTTCCCTGCGTCGTCTCGGCGACGAACGACGGTGCGTTTTCGCCGATCATCGGCGTGCGGTAGTTTTGTGTTTCCATCGTAAAAATGCTGTTTAGACAATCTACTCGCAAATTCGATACCGTTTTTCGATCCGCAATCTCCCTTCCGCTGCCCGCAAAAAAACGCCGGGCTCCGAAAACGGAACCCGGCGCATCCTGTAAATGACGGTACGGCGTTACTCGGCAAAGGAGTGGATCACCACGCCCGAACGCAGCTTAGGCTCGAACCACGTCGTCTTGGGCGGCATGATGTTGCCCGTGTCGGCGATATTGATCAGCTGCTGCATCGAGACGGGGTAGAGGGCGAAGGCCACCTTCATTTCACCGCTGTCCACACGACGCTTCAGCTCGCCCAGACCGCGGATACCGCCCACGAAATCGATCCGCTTCGAGGTGCGCAGATCGGCAATACCGAGGATCTTGTCCAACACCAGATTCGACAGCACGGTAACGTCGAGCACGCCGATCGGATCCTGATCGTCGTAAGTGCCCTCCTTGGCCGTCAGGCTGTACCACGTACCCTCCAGATACATCGCGAAATTGTGCAGCGCCGTCGGACGATACTCGTCCGCGCCCTTCGCCTCGACGACAAACGACTCGGAGAATGCAGCGAGCAGTTCGGCAGGCGTCAGACCGTTCAGATCCTTCACCAGACGGTTGTAGTCGATGATCCGCAGCTGCGAAGCGGGGAACGTCACAGCCAGGAAATAGCAATACTCCTCGTTGCCCGTGTGGTTCGGATTCTTCGCCTGACACTCGGCACCCACGCGTGCGGCAGCCGCCGTGCGATGGTGGCCGTCAGCCACGTAGAGGGCGGGGATGGCAGCGAAACGCGCCGTAATGCGGTCATTGGTTTTCCGGTCGCGAATCACCCACAGCTTGTGGCCGAAGCCGTCGGCTGCCGTGAAATCGTACTCGGGCTCGGCCTTGATCACCTCGGCGACGATGGCATCGATCTCGGCATCGTCGGGATAGGCGAAGAAGACGGGCTCGATATTCGCCTGCTGGTTGCGGACGTGGATCATGCGGTCCTCCTCCTTGTCGGGGCGGGTCAGCTCGTGCTTCTTGATCGCGCCCGAGAGGTAGTCCTCGTAGTGGCAGCACATGGCCAGACCGTACTGCGTACGCCCCTCCATCGTCTGCGCATAGACATAGTAATACTCCTCGGGATCCTGCTGCAGCCAGCCCTCCTTGCGCCAGCGGGCGAAATTCTCCATCGCCTTGGCGTAAACGGCCTCGCTGTGCTCGTCTGCGATCGGCGTGAAATCGATCTCGGGTTTGATGATGTGCAGCAGCGAACGCTCCGTCGCCTCGGCCTGCGCCTCGACCGAGTTCAGCACGTCGTAGGGACGCGACGCCACCTCGGCCGCATGCTCCTTCGGCGGACGAATGCCGCAGAAAGGTTTGATTCTTACCATATGTCAGATAGTTTTAAGGTTTTCTGCTCCATAACACTCCGCGCCCGGCTGCCGCATGCAAGAACGCAAGCCCCCGAAAACGGCGGATCGCCGAATCCCGCGGCAGCGCGCATCGCCGGAGTGCGCCGGCGGCTACTCGTTCACCTGAAAGCGGGTGTTGCCGTTCACCAGGAAATCGACCGTCTGCCGTGCGGCGGCCAGACCGGCGTTGATGTTCGCCTCGGCCGTCTCGGCACCCTGCTTTTTCGGGGTGGCGAAGAAGCGCTTGCCGAATGCCTCCTCCATCTCGGCGGCATTCGCGGGGGCGATGTCGGTAATGTATTTCAGGTCCTCGCGCTCGCTCATCGCACGCTTCACGCCCTCCTCGTCGATCACCTCCTTACGCGCCGTATTGACCAGCGTTGCCCCCTTGGGCATCGAGGTCAGCAGCGCATGACCGATCGAGCCTTTGGTCTCGGCCGTGGCCGGGATATGCAGCGAGAGGTAATCGGCCCGGCGATAGAGCTCCTCGATCGACGAAACCGCCTCGACGCCGTCGTTTTCGAACAGGGCCGCATCGCGCACAAAGGGATCGTAGGCGATCACCTGCATGCCCAGCGCCTTGCCCTTTTTGGCAACCAGCCGTCCGACATTGCCGTAGGCGTGAATGGCGAGCGTCTTGCCCTGTAGCTCGGAGCCCGTACCAGGCGTAAAACGGTTGCGGGCCATGTAGATCATCATCGCCAGCGCCAGCTCGGCCACGGCGTTGGAGTTCTGTCCCGGGGTATTCATCACGACGATGCCGCGGGCCGTGGCGGCGGCCAGATCGACGTTGTCGTAGCCGGCACCCGCACGTACAACGATCTTGAGCGCCTTCGCCGCGTCGATCACCTCGGCCGTCACCTTGTCACTGCGGACAATGAGGGCGTCGGCATCGGCCACGGCGGCCAGCAGTTCCGACTTATCGGTATATTTTTCGAGCAGGGCGAGTTCGAATCCCGCCTCTGCAACGATCGAGCGAATGCCGTCGACCGCCGCCTTCGCAAAGGGCTTTTCGGTTGCAACCAGTACTTTCATGGTGTGTTTCAATGTTGTCGTTTCCTGTAATTCGGTCTGCTCCCACGCCACGACCTCGCCCGTCAGGGCGCTGTACGACGTCGGGATCTTGAACTGAAATGCCATGGCAGCCGTTTTATTTGGCGTGCTCGGCGGCGAAATCCTGCATGCACTTCACGAGCACCTCGACGCTCTCCTTCGGCAGGGCGTTGTAGCACGATGCGCGGAAACCGCCCACCAAGCGATGGCCCTTGATGCCGACGATGCCGCGCTCCTTGGTGTACTCCATGAAGGCGGGCGCCAGCTCCTCATAGCCCTCCTGCATCACGAAGCAGATGTTCATGAGCGAGCGGTCCTCCTTCTCGACCGTACCGCGGAAGAGGGGGTTGCGGTCGATCTCGGCGTAAAGCAGCTCGGCCTTCTCGCAGTTGCGGCGATAGATCTCCTCCACGCCGCCGATCGACTTGAGCCACTTGAGGGTCTCCTTGAGGACGTAGATCGGAAATACGGGCGGCGTGTTGAACATCGAATTGTTCTCGACGTGCGTGCGGAACGAGACCATCGTCGGCAGGTCGCGGACGATGCGGTCGAGCATATCCTCGCGAATGATGGCGAAGGTGACGCCGGCCGGTGCGAGGTTCTTCTGCGCACCGCCGTAGATCATCGCATACTTCGTCACGTCGACCGGACGCGCCAGAATATCGGACGACATGTCGGCGATCAGCGGCACCTCGACGTCGAGATCCTCGTGGTACTCCGTACCGTAGATCGTGTTGTTGGTCGTGATGTGGAGATAGTCCAGATCAGCGGGCACAGCGAAACCTTTCGGAATATAGGTAAAGTTGCGGTCCTCGGAGGTAGCGAGCACCTCGACCTCGCCGTAGCGCTTCGCCTCCTTGATCGCCTTCTTCGACCAGACGCCCGTGTTGACGTAGCCGGCCTTCTTGCCGAGGAAATTGGCGGGAATCTCGTAGAAATAGGTGCTGGCACCGCCGCCGATATAGAAGATCTTATAGTTGTCGGGAATATGGAGCAACTCGCGGAAGAGCGCATCGGCCTCCTCCATCACCGCGTCGAAATCCTTCGTACGGTGCGAAATCGAGAGGATCGAGATACCCGAACCGTTGAAGTCGAGAATCGCCTTGGCGGCGCTGGCATAGACCTCCTCGGGCAGCAGCGAAGGGCCTGCGTTGAAGACGTGCTTTTTCATGGATCGATAAAATGTTTTTACGATTGTTTATACGTTTAGACAAATATAACGGTTTTTTTTCGTTCGCCGCCCATTTCGACAAATAAATTTTAATCGCACGGGCAAATCGACGGCTTTTTGAATTGTTTTTACTACTTTTGTTCCGTCTTTAGAACCGATGGAATTATGGTAAAATCCATGACCGGCTTCGGCAAGGGCGAGGCCGCCACCCAACACAAAAAGATCACCGTCGAGATCCGCTCGCTCAACTCCAAACAGCTGGATCTGAACCTGCGGCTGCCGGCCGTTTACCGCCGCTCGGAGCAGGAGGTGCGCAGCATCGTCACGCGTACGGTGCAGCGCGGCAAGGTCGACGTCTTCGTGACGGTCGAGAGCGCCTGCGCCGAGACGCCCGCCCGCATCGACCGCGAGCTCTTCCGTTCCTACCTGCACCAGCTGACCGATGCGCTGACCTATTCGGGCATCGACGCCTCCTACGACACCCTCGTACCCGCCGTGCTGCGCATGCCCGAGGTCATTTCGAGCGACGCCGAGACGGTCTCCGACGAGGAGCATGCCGCGCTGCTGGCCGCCACCGAGGCCGCCGCTGCCGCGCTCGACGCCTTCCGGCTGCAGGAAGGTGCGATCCTGATCGCCGATCTGCTGAAGCGGGTCGACCTGATCGAGCAGTACCGCGCACAGATCGAGCCCTTCGAGCAGCAGCGCGCCGAGACGATCAAGAACCGCATCATCGAACAGCTGGAGCGCCTGCGGGTAGAGATCGACCGCGGACGGCTCGAGCAGGAGATGATCTACTACCTCGAGAAACTCGACATCACCGAAGAGAAGGTCCGTCTGACGAACCACTGCCGCTATTTCCGCGAGGTAGCTGCAGAGGAGGAGGGTGTGGGCCGCAAGCTGGGCTTCATCGCCCAGGAGATGGGCCGCGAGATCAACACCACGGGTTCGAAAGCCAACGACACGCAGATACAAATCCTCGTCGTCAAGATGAAGGACGAGCTGGAAAAGATCAAGGAGCAGGTACTCAACATCTTGTAACCGATGGGAAAAGTTGTCATTTTTTCGGCGCCGAGCGGCTCGGGCAAAACGACGATCGTCCGCGCCCTGCTCGAACGCGACGATCGCTTCGAATTTTCGATCTCGGCCACGAGCCGCGCACCGCGCGGTGCGGAGCAGCACGGGAAGGATTACTATTTCCTCTCACAGGAAGAGTTTCGGAGCCGCGCGGCCGCCGATGCCTTCGTCGAATGGGAGGAGGTCTACGCCGGCTGCTGCTACGGCACGCTGCGCAGCGAGGTGGAACGCATCTGGAACAACGGTCACGTGATTCTGTTCGACGTCGACGTAATGGGCGGCATCAACCTCAAGCGCATCTTCGGCGACGATGCCTGCTCAATCTTCATCATGCCGCCCTCGGTCGGGGAGCTGCGCCGCCGCCTCGAAAACCGCGGCACGGATGCCCCCGAGGTGATCGAGAAGCGGGTGGCGAAGGCCGCCTTCGAGATCGAACGGGCCGAGGCTTTCGACTATGTGGTGGTAAACGACCGTCTCGACGAGGCGATCGACAGAACCTGCGCCCTGCTGGACGCCTTTCTTGCCCGCTGACGCCATGCAGCAGCGGGTTATGCTCTATTTCGGGTCCTTCAACCCGATCCACCGAGGCCACATCGCCCTGGCGGAATATGTGATTGAACAGGATCTGTGCGATCTGGTGACGCTCATCGTCTCGCCGCAGAGCCCCTACAAGGAGGCCGCGGCGCTGGCCCCCGAGCTGGACCGCTTCGAGATGGCCGAGCTGGCCTGCGCCGCCTCGCGCTATCCCGACCGCATCAAGCCCTCGGTGGTGGAGTGCCTCCTACCGAAACCCTCCTATACGATCAACACGCTGCGCTATCTCGAAGAGCAGTGCGGCGATCGGATGCGCTTTTCGCTGCTCATGGGCGGCGACCAGCTGGCCGGTCTGAAAGGGTGGCGCGAAGCGGAAGCCGTGCTGCGCTATCCGATATTCGTCTATCCCCGCCGCGGACAGGCGGCCGAGCTGCCCGAAGGCAATCTCCGGTTGCTCGACGGGGCGCCGTTGCTCGATCTCTCGGCCACCGAAATTCGGGCAATCGTAGCAGTGGGAGGGGATACCTCCGAAATGCTGCACCCGAAAGTGGCCTGGCACATCCGGCAGAAAGGGCTCTACGGGAGTAATAAATGAAGGAGGCGCCCGGCCGGGGAGCCTTCGAACGAAACGCTCATTAAGAAACAAAATATGACAAAGCTCAAAATAGCCCTGCTGGCGGGCGGCGACTCCTCGGAGCGCGAAATCGCCCTGCAAAGCGCGGCACAGATCGAGGCGGCGCTCGACCGCTCGAAATACGATGTCTGGCTGATCGACCTCCACGGCCGCGACTGGCACTATACGGCACCCGACGGAAGCTGCTGCCAGCTCGACAAGAACGATTTTTCGCTGACTGTCGGCGATCGCAAGGTCTGCTTCGACTACGCCCTGATCCTGATCCACGGCACGCCGGGCGAAAACGGCATGCTGCAAGGGTACCTGGACATGATGCGGATTCCCTATTCGTCCTGCTCGATGACCTCGTCGGTCATCACGTTCGACAAGATCACCACCAAACGGACCCTGGCCGGCAGCGGCATCCGCCTGGCTCGCGAACGTTTCCTGCGTCGCGGCGAGGCCGTCGACGCCGAGGCGGTCGTCCGCGAGCTGGGACTGCCGCTCTTCGTCAAGCCCAACGCCAGCGGCTCGTCGTTCGGCGTCTCGAAGGTCCACACGGCCGACGAGCTGCCCGCCGCCGCTGAAAAGGCCTTCACCGAGAGCGACGAGGTACTCGTCGAGGAGTGCATCACGGGGCGCGAGGTGGGTTGCGGCGTAATGATCGCAGGCGGCCGGGAGTACGTGTTCCCGATCACCGAGATCAAGGCCCGCAACGAATTTTTCGACTACGAAGCCAAATACACGGCCGGCTGCTCCGAGGAGATCACCCCGGCCGACCTCGCCCCCGAGGTGCGGGCCGAGCTGAACCGCATGACGCTCGAGGCCTACCGACGGTGCCGCTGCTCGGGCGTGGTCCGCGTCGATTTCATCGTCAACGAGGCGGGCGAGCCCTATTTCATCGAGCTGAACTCGATCCCCGGCATGAGCGCCGGAAGCATCGTGCCGAAGCAGGTTCGCGCCATGGGCATGACGCTGGGAGAGTTGTACGACATCATCATCGAAGACACCTGCCGCAAATGATCGAAATCGACGATAAAATCGTAAGCGCGGATCTACTCCGCGAAGGGTTCCTGTGCGACCTGAGCCGCTGCAAGGGCATCTGCTGCGTCGAGGGCAACGCCGG
>CAZVGH010000071.1:0-8791 GCA_964626515.1 uncultured Alistipes sp. | reverse complement strand
ATCTCTTGTTTAGAGATTTGGATAAACGCCAAACAATATACCCCCCAATCTCCGAAGGGAATAGGGTTATAGCTACAGACTTTTTAGGATGACGGAATTTGCCTTGTCAACAACAGAGGTGTCAAGACTGGCGAGATAGATTTGAGTTGTAGTCTCACTGTCGTGTCCCATACCTTCACTTATGACTGACAATGGTATGCCTTTTGCTCTGGCTGCTGATGCCCAGCTATGTCGGGCAACATATAGTGTCAATGACATTGCGATCCCGACCTTTTCAGCGATTCTTTTCAGATTGTGGTTGATATTGTATCCGACATTTCGGTAGGTATAACGCTCGTTGAGTCCTTTATTTCGGATAATTGGGAGAAGATAATCGCTGTTATTTTCGGGATATTTGTCTAATATCAACTGCATTTCTTTTGTCCATTCAACGACCAGCTGCTGTCCTGTTTTGCGTCTTCGGTATGTGACGTATCCGTTTACCAGATCTGTTTTGCGGAGATATGCCATATCTATGAAACTCATTCCCCGAAGCATAAAGCTCATCATGAACATATCTCGCGCATAGTCAAGTTTAGGAAATAGAGACAGATCTAGAGCATTGATTTTCCTTATAAATTGGAGCGGTAATGCCCGTTTTACAGTCTTGTCAACACCGGTATATACCCGACGGAACGGATTACGATCTTCAATTATATCTTCTTCCACAGCCCGATTATAGACTGCACGGAGAATACGGGTATAGAATGAAATTGTATTAGGCGATATACTTCTTTGCTGAAGCCATGCCTCATACGCTTCCATGACTTCAGAGTTAAGATAGTCAAGCATTATATCTCTGTTATTACGGAACTTCTTAAAACTATTTAAAGTCGAGGTATATGTCTCGGCTGTCCGAATCTTTCCATTTTGTTTAAGTTTTATAATCATACACTCCATAAAGTTGAACAGAGAGTATTCGTTGGCATGACGTTCGAATTCATCGATAACATCATCTGCTGAATATACCAACCCTTCATCGTCCAGTCTACGAATAATTTTATTAAGGCGTTCCACATCCCAACGGATGCGCTCACGGATTGAAAGAATGAACGATCTTCGTTCGCTTTCCTGAATGGTTATAACCATTGAGCGGTTTTCATCCCATTCAGATGGGAATACATGATAATCGGAGAAAAGTTGTCGCTGCTTTCTCTCGTGAAGAATCTGATAATAGATTGTACCCTCGTGGTCAGCGACAGTAGAGGACCTGAACTTTACTTTTATCGATGCCATAATTTACTGTTCAAGTGGTAGGATATGCGGGATAAGGAAGAATACGAAGATCAAGATTATCCAGAAAGAGACAATCAGGAAGATTTCTCCCGATAATTCATCTGAATGGATTGCAACATTGTTGCCATATATGACTTTGTCGAAGAATATCAGCAGGTATGCTAGCGTAATCATCTTGATCTAAATGTTGTCTGCGGTATCGCTATCTATTATGTTGTTTTATCCTCTCGGCAGATGTTTTATTCTCATACTGACTGTTCTTATAGGCTCGGATTCTCCTTCCGTTTTATGACTTAACCGATCCGGTATTAAAAAACTGTGTGAGCAGGTATTGGTACGGATGAATGCAAATGTGTAGCGGGAGATTAAATTTGATATTCGGGATATAGTGAATTCAGCTGCGGGGAGGGAAAGCAAAACCCCGTCGGAATTGCTTCCAACGGGGTTCCAGTGCCCAGGACAGGAATCGAACCTGCACGCCTTGCGGCACACGCACCTGAAACGTGCGCGTCTACCTATTCCGCCACCTGGGCCTTTCGGTTTTGCGTTGCAAAGGTAGTGAAAAAATCGCTACCTGCAAATATTTTTCCGAAAAAAATGCGCTGAATCGCTCTTTTTCCTCCCGCTTTTCGCGGGGCGCTCTTCTGCCCGAAGTCGGTGAACTCTCCGCAGCAGGCTCTCCGTCAGGCTATTTGTTCAGATAGCGGAACTGGAACAGCAGCAGGTAGACGACGGCGACCGAAATGTAGGCGTCGGCCAGATTGAAGATCGGTCCGAAGAAATAGTTGTTGTGGTCGACCAGAAAACGCAGCCCCGAGGGGATGCCGTTCCATTGGAAAAGCGGAAAATAGAACATGTCGACCACCTTGCCCATCATGAAGCCTGCGTAGCCGTCGCCGAAGTGTGCCACGGTATAGGGCGTCGACTCCGAGAAGAGCAGGCCGTAGAAGGCGCTGTCGAGCAGGTTGCCGATCGCTCCGGCGAGGATCAGGCCGAGCCCGACGATCACCCCCGTCGGGGCCTTGCGCTCGCGGACCATCCGCACAAGGCTCCAGCCGATGAAGCACGCGAAGCCGATGCGGAAGAGCCCCAGCAACAGTTTGCCCCAGTCGTAGCCGCCGCCCGTCTGCAGGCGCATGCCGAAGGCCATGCCGGGATTCTCGACGAAACGCAGCTGGAACCAGTCGGGGATCACCGTAATGGCGGGATCGCCCAGCTGCATGTGGGTCTTGACCCATATCTTGAGGAGCTGGTCGGCGGCGACAAGCAGCACGATCAGGATCGAAAGTCGTTTCAGATTCATGATGCCGATGTGTTTAAGGTTCGACAAAGGTAATATATTTGGTCGGTATCTCCAACTTTCTGCTGTCGGGACGCGAAGCCCCGTTTTCCTCGCACGGCGCGGCTGGCGGCAGGGTAGGGGCGGCCGCTTCGGCGCATGCGGCGGGCCATGAAAAAAGGAAACCGTGGATTCGGGGACCTGCCCCTCCTCCGTCAGTTTCCTCACCAACCTAAAACTACTAACCTAAATGAACGCTGCAAAGATAACTGCCGTCGGTGAAACGAACAAATTTTCTTCCTAAAAAATATGTAAAATTTATTCAGAATTTTTAACAATAAATCTGAATTGCTGATTTTCAGGGATGTAAAACAGCACCGTCGGCCGACGGTCAGCGGACATAGGCGCGTACTGCTTCGGCGATGCGTTCGCCGTCGAGGGCGGCCGAGATGATGCCGCCGGCGTAGCCCGCACCCTCGCCTGCGGGGAAGAGCCCTTCGACTTCAGGGTGCATGAGATGCACGGGATCGCGCGGGATGCGCACGGGGGTCGAGGTGCGCGACTCGACGCCGACGACGATCGCCTCGTTCGTGACGAAGCCGCGCAGCCGGCGTCCGAAGGTCTGCAGACCGGCCCGCAACCCGTCGGCGATGAAGGCGGGCATCCAGCGGTCGAGCCGCGAAGGGGTGATACCGGGGATGTAGGAGGTGGCGGGGAGCGACGTCGAGGCGCGGCCGGCGACGAAGTCGGCGACCCGCTGGGCGGGCGCGATCTGACGGTCGCCGCCTTCGCGGCGGGCCAGCTCCTCGAACTCCTGCTGGAACTGCAGTCCCGCGAGGGGCCCCCACTGCGGCTCGAGGCGGGCGAAATCCGAGAGCCGCACCTCCGTGACGAGGCCCGAATTGGCATAGGGCGAGGTGCGGCCGCTGGGCGACATGCCGTTGACGACCGACTCCGACGCCTCGGTCATAGCGGGGACGATGAAGCCGCCCGGACACATGCAGAAGGAGTAGACGCCGCGCCCCTGCTCCTGGCTGACGAGCGAGTAGGAGGCTGCGGGAAGGTATTCGCCGCGTTCGGGACAGTGGTACTGGATGCGGTCGATCAGCGCCTGCGGATGCTCGATGCGTACTCCCATGGCGAGCGGTTTGGCCTCGAGACGGATGCCTGCGGCGTGCAGCAGCCGGTAGATATCGCGTGCCGAGTGGCCCGTGGCGAGGACGACGGCGGCCCCTTCGATGCGTTCGTCGCCGCAGCAGACCCCCGTGAGGCGGTCGCCCCGGCGCAGGAATCCCGTCACGCGGCGCTCGAACAGCACCTCGCCGCCGCAGTCGGTGATCGTGCGGCAGATGTTGCGGATGATGTAAGGGAGTTTGTCGGTGCCGATGTGGGGGTGCGCCTCGAAGAGGATCGCGGGATCGGCCCCGTGGTGCACGAGGGTCTGCAGCGCCTTGTTGTAGTCGCCGCGTTTCTTGCTGCGCGTGAATAGTTTGCCGTCGGAGAAGGTGCCGGCGCCTCCTTCGCCGAAGGCGTAGTTCGAATCGGGATCGACCGCCTCGCCGCGGTTGATGCGGGCGATGTCGCACTTGCGGGCCGAGACCTCGCGGCCGCGCTCGAGCAGGATCGGCCGCAGCCCCAGTTCGATGAGCCGCAGCGCGGCGAAGAGCCCCGCGGGGCCCGAGCCGACAATGACTACCTCGTTCTTGCCCGCCGCGTAAGGATAGTCGAATCGGACGGGTGCGGGCTGCGGCTCGCGGTCGACGTAGACCTCGAGCGACAGGCAGACGACGGGCTGCCGTTTGCGGGCGTCGATCGAACGCTTGACGACCCGCACGAGGGCGATGTCGCGTTCGGCGATGCCCAGACGACGGGCCGCCAGCGCCGTGTAGCGCCTGGCATCGGCCGCCTCGCGCGGCGGAAGCTGCAGGGTGAGTGTGCGGGGCATCGGGACGGATTTGTTTGCGCAAAAGTACGCAAAAAAACAGAATAAAGGGGGACGCGACGGTTGCGAATTGCGATTTTTTGCCTATCTTTGTCGGGTATAGGCGGATATGGTGTAATTGGTAGCCACGTCAGACTTAGGATCTGATGCCTTACGGCGTGGGGGTTCGAGTCCCTTTATCCGCACTTTCAAGTCTCCTTCGGGAGACTTTTTTTGTGGCCGGTCCGCTGCGGCAAGGCGTTCGGCGGCAGCGGTGTACGCCGGCGGCTACTTGGCGCCGTCCGTCTCGAACTCCTTGCGGTGCTCCACGATCTTTGTGAGGTTGGTCTGCGCCCACTCGGTCAGCTGGCGGATCAGCGGGACCAGCGAATGCCCCAGCTCCGTCAGCCGGTACTCCACTTTCGGAGGGACGACGGGGTAGATCTTGCGGGAGACGAGCCCGTCGGCCTCCAGTGTCTTCAGCGTACCCGACAGCACGCGCGACGAGACATCGGGTATCAGCCGGCACAATTCGTTGAAGCGAACCTGCTCGTGCTCGCTCAATACCAGTACGACCAGCAGGGCCCACTTGTTGCCGAAGCGGGCGATTACGTTGCGTACCGGACAGATTTCGAAAATGGAGTTGCGCTCCTCTTTTTTCAGCATCGCTTGTAAATCGAAAGTTATTTCCGATTGCAAAGTTAGTAATAAATGGTGCGCTGCGCGTTCTCCTCTTCTGTTTTTTTTGTCGGAATCATAACGCGCTGTTCCTCTGCAAATGCGAGAAAAAGGTTACTATGTGCCGAAATAGTAATCTGTTGTAATTAAACGAAATATGATGTATTTTTGTGTCGGCCGGGGTGCGGCTTGCCCTCATGGCAGGCCGATTGCTCCCGTCCTGTAACGTTCATTAAAAACAACCGGTATGAAAAGAACATCTGTCTGCGGAGTGTATTCCGCAAAGCGAAGCGCACAGAGCTATCTGTGTGCAAAAGACGAGACGGCGGCTCCGAGCGGAGCCTGCGGTTCGGCCTGCGGCGCAGGTGACACCAAGCCCGAACCCAAACCCGCCGCTTGCGGCTCGGCTTGCGGGGCCGGCGAAAAGTAGTTCCCGCGCATGTCTGTTTACCCCGGCAGCATGGTTCTGTCGGGGTAATTCAGTCGAATAACTGTTTCATCTGATACCTATAAAAACATGAAAAAAGCAATGACCCTGCTGGTCGTCATGATGGCGGCGATCGGCATGACCTCCTGCGGCAATTCCGCTCACGAACAGACCTCCCTCACCGAAGCGAACAAGCAGGTCATGGAGCAGTTCATCCGTTTCATTAATACGGGCGACCGCACAGTCGGCGAGGCGATCATCTCGCCCGACGTGATCTTCTACGCGCCGACCTCTCCGGAACCGCTGCGCGGCGTCGACGGTTATATCGCCGTGCTCGACATGATGCGCGGTGCCATGCCCGACGTCCGCTGGGAGGCGGAGGAGTTCATCGCCGAAGGCGATAAGGTGATGATCTGCTTTACGATGAGCGGCACGCAGACCGGACCGTTTATGGGCATGCCCGCTACCGGGAAAGTGGTAGAAGTGACGGCCATGAACATCTACCAGTTGAAAGACGGCAAAATCATCCGTGAACACGGACTGCCCGATCTGTTCACGATGTTGCAGCAGCTCGGGGCCATGCCGGCTCCCGGTGCGCAACAGGCATCGAAATAAGCTCGGCGTGTGGAATACTTCGCTTTTCAGTGGCACATTACCGACAGCTGCGACCAGCGCTGCGAACACTGCTACATCTTCTCGGAGGGGCATCCCGAACTGGTCGAGATGCCGTTTCCGCGTGCCCGGCAGGTGATCGCGGATTGTGCGGAGATGTGCCGCCGCATGAACCGTCTGCCTTATTTCTATATTACGGGCGGCGACCCGATTCTGCACAGCCGTTTTTGGGAGATTCTTGCGCTGCTTCGCGAACGGAATATCCCGTTCACGATTCTGGGCAATCCGTTTCATCTGACCGATGCGGTGTGCGCCCGCCTGAAAGCATACGGCTGCGACAAATACCAGCTCTCCATCGACGGCCTGCGGGAGACGCACGACGCCATCCGCAAGCCCGGTTCGTTCGATACGACCGTCGAAAAGATCGCCGTGATCCGCCGGGCGGGCATTCGCTGCGCCGTCATGACGACCGTCTCGGGGACGAATATTAGCGAAATACCGGCTGTCATTGATTTGGTGGTGGCGCACGAGGCAGATATCTTCGCTTTCGGACGCTATTGCCCCACCTCCTTCGAGAAGAGCACCCACATCGAGCCGTCGGAGTACCGCGACTTTCTGGAGCGCGTGTGGCGGAAGTTCGAGCAATACAAGGATTGCGGCACGACGTTCAACCTGAAAGACCACTTGTGGACGCTGTTCCTCTACGAGCAGGGGCTGTTTAGGATCCCCGAAGGATCGGACGAAGATACGATTTACGACGGCTGCCATTGCGGCGACTGCCACATGACGATTCTGCCTACGGGCGGCGTCATGGCCTGCCGCCGCTTCGAGAGCCCCGTGGGCAATCTCTTCCGGGAACATATCCACCGGATTTACGAAGGCGGGCGGATGAACGCCTACCGGCAGTACGACCGATTCGAGAAATGTTCCCGCTGCGAACTGCTGCGGTTCTGTCGCGGGTGTCCCGCCGTGGCCTACGGCTATACGCACGATTTTTATGCGGCGGACCCGCAATGCTGGAAAAAACTGTGATGCGATGGATTTGTTGGAACTGGTGAAACACCGTCGGAGCATCCGACGCTATACCGACCGGCAGGTGCCCGAAGAGGAGCTGCGGAAGATCCTCGAGGCGGGTGCCTATGCCCCCAATGCCGGCGGTGGCCAGCGCAGCCGCTTCGTCGCCTGCCGCAATCGGCGGCTCAATGAAACGATTGGCCGGCTGAATGTCGGCGGTCTCGACCGCTCGCGCCTCATAGGCGGGTTCGTGTCGAAGGAGCAGCCCTCGATCATCGACGATCCCTCGATTCGCTCGGGCTTCTACGGCGCTCCGACCGTTGTCACGATCTTCGGCCCGAGAAACTTCCTTTACTCGGTGCCCGATGCCTTTTGTGCGGCTGAAAATATGGTTCTCGAGGCCGCGGCGCTCGGCATCTCGTCGTGCATTCTGGCCCGCGGCGAGGAGACCTTCGCGAATCCCGAAGGCGAACGGATCCTGCGGGACTGGAACATTCCCGACAACCTGGTCGCCCGCTGCTTCGTGATTCTGGGCTATGTCGACGGCCCCTATCCCGCCCCGAAACCGCGTAAGGAGGGGCGTTGCACGATCATCGAATAACGAGTCTCGGTGCGGGAGTCCCGCCCGCGCGCGTGAAACAATCGCTCGCGGGATGCGTATATATGGGATCGGTCCGCGTGTCGCACCCGTGCGGCCGGCGACCGAAAAAAGCATCGGAAAGTATATGCACGATATCTGGAACCCTTGGCACGGCTGTACAAAGATCAGCGAAGGCTGCCGGCACTGCTACATGTATTTTCTCGACCGCAAGCGCGGCATGGACGGCAGCCGTGTGTTTCGGACGCAGGGCGGATTCGCCTATCCCCTGCAGAAGGGGCGCGACGGACGGTATAAAGTGCGGAGCGGCGAGCTGATCCGGGTGTGCATGTCGTCGGATTTCTTTCTGGAGGAGGCGGATGCGTGGCGCGAGGAGGCTTGGCGGATCATGCGGGCGCGCAGCGACGTGAAATTTTTCCTGCTGACCAAACGGCCCGAGCGGGTGCGGGCGGCGCTGCCTGCGGATTGGGGCGATGGCTGGGACAACGTGTTTTTCAACGTCACCTGCGAGAACCAGCGGCGGGCCGACGAGCGCATTCCGCTGCTGCTGGAGCTGCCGTTCAAACACAAGGGGATCATGACCGCTCCGCTGATCGGACGCATCGAGATCGGGGAGTACCTCGCCGCGGGACAGATCGAACAGGTGATCGCCGGCGGCGAAAACTACGACGGCGCCCGCCCCTGCGATTTCGACTGGGTCAGATCGTTGTCCGAACAGTGCCGCGCACACGACGTCACCTTCTGCTTCATCGAGACGGGCACCGACTTCGTGAAAGACGGGCGGCATTACCGCCTGCCGGGCAAACGGCTGCAAAGCGAGATGGCGTACAAGGCCGGCGTCAACCACGTCGGGCGGCCGATGCGCTTTGTCCTGCGCAACCGCCTCGGACGGGAGCTGGCGCCCGAACAGCTGTACGACCCCGTCTATCGACCGGGCTGCGCAACCTGCGGCAGCCGGCTCATCTGCAACGGATGCAGCAACTGCGG
>CAZVGH010000070.1:4811-8947 GCA_964626515.1 uncultured Alistipes sp. | reverse complement strand
GTGCTCGGGGATATCGACCTGCACAAGCTGACCGACCCTTACGCCAAGCTGCGCTATATCTTCGAGCGGGTGGGGGGCCTCATCGAGGCCTATGACCCCCGTGAGGTGGCGCTCGAAGCCCCCTTCTTCGGCGAGAACGTGCAGTCGATGCTCAAGCTGGGGCGCGCGCAGGGGGTGGCGATGGCTGCGGCGCTGAGCCGCGACCGGCAGGTCTTCGAGTATGCGCCGATGCGCATCAAGCAGGCGATCACGGGCCGCGGCGCCGCCACCAAGGAGCAGGTCGCCTCGATCGTCTGCCGCACGCTGTCGGTCGACGCACCGCCGCGGCGGCTCGACGCCACGGACGGCATGGCCGTGGCCCTCTGTCATTATTATACGGTATCGAGCCCGCTGCAGGCGGCGTTGGGCGAGGAGCGGGTCAAGGGGCTCGGCGGCGGCAAGAAGGCCGCTTCGAAGGGGGGCTCGAAATCGTGGGAACGGTTCCTGGCCGAACATCCCGAGCGGGAGATCAAATAGGCGGGGCGGCGGTGATGCGCTGCCCCGCATCGTTTCGGTATGCGCTTTGCGTAGGTGCGACTGCGAGAAAACGTCTGTTGTAAAACCAACGATTATGAAACGAATGAATTCCCTTTACCGGACGCTCCTCCCCGAAACGGATGGGGCGGCCGCCGCGCCGACGGCCGAAGAGCGGGCGCACGAGATGCTGCGCGAGGAGCAGCGCGCCGAGGCGCAGGCCTGCGAGGAGGCGAAACAGGAAACGCAGCTCACGCCCGACGACCTGCTGGCCGAGGGCGGTGCGATGCGCACCACGCAGGGCGACGAGGCCCCCACCGAGCGCGAGATGGAGCAGGACGCGATGACGACCAATCCGTCGGTCGAAAGCATGGGAAGCCGCGGGTAGCGGCGCGATGCCTGCGGCACCGGAATGAAGAATGAAAAATTAAAAATGAAAAATGCGGGGCGGGACGGCCGCCCCGCCATTTTTGAATCCTGAATTTCAAAAAAAATCTGCGTATCGGTTTGCAGAATCAAAAAATGTATTTACATTTGCAGTGTACTAATTCACTAATACACTAAAACGATTCTGCCATGATTCGCCTTTGCAACCTCAATTTCGGGTACGGTCGCCGCCGCAAGGTGATCGACCACCTGACCCTCGACCTGCCGTCGGGCGAGATCGTCGGTCTGATGGGCAGCAACGGAACGGGCAAGAGCACCCTGCTCAAACTGCTGGCCGGGCTGCTCGATCCCGACAGCGGCACGATCGAGGCGGAGGGGATCGCCCCGGCCTCCTCGCCGCTCGTGCGCTACCGCCGGCTGATGTTCGTGCCCGAGGAGTTCGACCTGCCCGCCGTGACGCTCGACCGCTTCGTGCAGGTGACGGCGCCGTTCTATCCCGCCTTCTCGGCCGACACCTTCGCCGACTGCTGCCGCCGCCTCGACGTCGAACGCGACCGTCGGCTCGACACCCTCTCGATGGGGCAGCGCAAGAAGGGCTATCTCGCCTTCGCGCTGGCCTGCAACCTCCCCGTGCTGCTGCTCGACGAGCCGACCAACGGCCTCGACATCCCCGCCCGCTCGACCCTCAGGTCGCTGCTGGCCGCCTACGCCGCCCCCGACCGCACGGTGATCGTCTCGACCCACTCGGCGCGCGACATCGAGCAGCTGGTCGACCGCGTGGTGTTGCTCGACCGGCAGCGGCTGCTCCTCTCCGAGCGGGTCGACCGGCTCGCCGCCCGCTTCGGCTTCGGCCGTGCCGGGGAGCACGATGCGGTGCTCTACGCCGAGCCGTCGATCGGCGGCACCGCCGCCGTATGGATCGCCTCGGAGCCCGACGAGGGCCGCTTCGATCTCGAACTCTTCTTCAACGCCGCCCTTCACGCCCCCGATGCGGTGATCGCGGCCCTGAAACAACCCGCAAAAACCTCCGATCATGCTGCACAGTTTTAGCCCGGCCCGTCTGGGCCTCGTTGCGGTCAAGCACTACGCCGAATCGGGCCGCAAGTACCTCTATTTATATGGCGCGCTGTACGGCCTGCTCGCGGTCGGGATCCTGCTCGCCGAGTACAGCTCCACAGCGGCGCTTCTGCGGCAGTTCTGCCTCTTCCTGCTGCTGCCCGTCTCGCTGTTCGCGGGCATCTCGATCTCTACCGCTGCCTCGCGCGACCGCGGGCGTGCCGCGATCGACGCCATGCTGCCGGCGACCACCCTCGAACGCTTCCTCTTTCTGGTGCTGCACACCTGGCTCCTCGGTTTCCTGCTGCCCGGCGCGGTGCTGGCCGCCTGCGGGTTCTTCTCCGCGGGGCAGCTGGGCAAACTGCTGTGGATGCTGCTGCCGCTCCATCCGATCCTGCTGCTGGTCGCCTTCAAGGTGCGCCGCAGTCTGGTGAAGGGGTATGCCGTGCTGGTGCTCCTCGCCGTCGTCGCCGCGCTGATTGCCGGAAAGCTGCTCGGCTGGCACGCCCTGGCCGGCGGCGCCATGGTCCCGGTGCCGTCCTACGACACGGTGATCCCCGGACTGCCGCAGTCGATCTTCTATGCGCGGGTCTCGTCGCAGCTCGTCGTGAACATCGGCGAAGAGACCGCCGTTCCCGCGCTGCTGCGCACGGGCTATGCCGTGCTGTTCGTCCTCGGGCTCTATGCGGCGGCCTGCTGCGCGCTGCATGAACGTCGAATCGATTGACCGCGTCTGTAGTATGGAGTTCGATCAATCCCAACCCATCTGGATGCAGATCTACGAGTGGATCTGCAACTGCATCGCCTCGGCCGAGTGGGGCGCCGACGCGCGGATTCCCTCGGTGCGTGAGCTGGGCGCCCGCCTGGCCGTCAACCCCAACACGGTGATGCGCGCCTACGAGCGGCTGACCGACGACGGGCTCGTCTTCAACCGCCGCGGCATCGGCTATTTCGTCGCCGAAGGGGCGCAGCCGAAGGCGGCCGCCACGCTGCGCCGCCGCTTCGAACAGGAACAGCTGCCGCGCATCTTCCGCTCGATGCGCCGCGTCGGCCTGACGCCCGAAGAATTTGGAATCCTTTACCGTAAATACCTCGAAGAAGATGAAAACAAGCAATAAAATCCTGACGGGCCTCCTGCTGGCGGCGGCCGTCCCCTTCCTGCTGGCCTACGTGCTGTACGGCGGCCGCATGGCAGCCTTCCGCGACCTGACCGACCTGCTCGAAGAGCAGCAGATCCGCGTCGTCGACGCCCGCACCGCGCCGCTGCGGGTGGCGGAATACGTTCCCGACCGGCACAAGAAACTGATCGCAAGGGGCATCCCTGCCGTCGACGAAGTGTTCCTGCAGGGCGATACGCTCGTCGTGCGCACGGCCAAGATCCGCGAACTCGTCGTTCCCGAAGCCGAGGTGCTGCTGCTCGCCGACACGGTGCTCCGCCGGGCAGTGCCGACGGAGGAGGACGGTACGTGTTTATACGGCCTCGTCGCGCAGTAGCGGGGCCGTTCGCAAAGAGACGGGCCGCCCGGGATCACTCCCCGGGCGGCCCGTTTTGTGCGACGCTCGCGCGGCGGCCGTCAGAAGCGGTGTACGGCGCGGACGTTGAAGGTGACGTACTTCTGCACGTCGGAGATGACGAAGGGCGCCTCGAGCCCCGTGTGCGACATCATCGGATATTTCTCGTCGATCTCGGTCGAGGAGACGTAGTAGGCCTTGCCGCTCATGCGGCTGCCGCCGTTCTCCTTCATGCGGTCGTTGAAGGCGGTGCGGGCGGCGCGGTCGTTGCGCAGGCGCGAGCCGCCGTTGTAGACGTGGCCGATCTGCAGCAGCTCGTCGATCGAGGGCAAATACCACCCCTCGCCCTTGTCGCGGCACCATTTGAAGGCGGGGAACTGCTCCCACGAGGCGTCGTTCGCGGCGATGTAACGGGTGACGGCCTCCATGTTCTTGCGACCGTCGATGCGGTCGTCGGCCCCGACGAGGCGGAAGTCGGGCTTGCGGAAGGTGCTCCATGCGGCGACCGTCTCGTCGAGCGAGACGATCAGGCCGTGCAGCCCCTCGTCGTCGACCGCGACGACGATCCCCTTGAGACCGTTCTCGTCGTAGAGCTGGCCGACTTCGTAGGTGCGCGGTACATAGCCGGCGGGCACGGCCTGCGGTGCAGGCTGCGGCACGGGTTGCGG
>CAZVGH010000070.1:0-4711 GCA_964626515.1 uncultured Alistipes sp. | reverse complement strand
GCGGTACATAGCCGGCGGGCACGGCCTGCGGTGCAGGCTGCGGCACGGGTTGCGGAACCGGCTGCGGCGCGGGTTGCGGCGCGGGTTGCGGCGCGGGTTGCGGCGCGGGTTGCGGTGCGGGTTGCGGCGCGGGTTGCGGCGCAGGTGCAGCGGCGGGCGCTGCGGGTGTGGCTGCTGCCGGTGCGGGGACGGGAGCCGGCGCAGCGGGCGCTTCGGGCACGGCGGCGGGCTGTTCGGGGGCGGGGGCCGGAGCGGCGTAGCGCTCTACGAAGCCGTCGGCATAGCGGATGTAGGCGATGCTCGCGACGGGCAGCACGTAGGTCGGGCCGTCGGGGGCGGCGAAGCGCTTGTAGCGTACCGCCTCGGGCGATACCTCCTGTACGCGCGTCTGCAGGCGCGTGCTGTCGGTCTTGACGATCAGGTCCTGGGCTGCCGCGGCACCCCAGGCGAGCGTTGCGGCGCAGAGAAGAAGGATGTGTTTCATAGGTTGCGAATCGATTCTATTTGGTAAAGGTAACGATTTTTTTCAAACATTCTTGTTATCTTTGCTGATTGAAACCGCAAATCAACCGAAATTATGGGATTTTTCGATATTTTCAAGAAGAAACCGGCCGCTTCCGAGGCTGCGCCCGCCGAAACCGCGGCGCGCGAACGGCAGGAACTCGCCGCCGGGCTGGAGCGCACGAAGACGGGGCTCTTCTCGAAGCTGGCGCGCGCCGTGGCGGGCCGCTCGACGGTCGACGCCGAGGTGCTGGACGACCTCGAGGAGGTGCTCATCGGCTCCGACGTGGGGGTCGAGACGACCGTCAAGATCATCGAACGCATCGAGCGCCGCGTGGCGCAGGACAAATACATGAACGCCTCGGAGCTGCAGCGGATCCTGCGCGAGGAGGTGGTCGCGCTGCTCGAGGAGGCCCACGCCGCCGAGGGCAACTTCGGCCTCGACGCTGCGGAGGGCGAGCCCTACGTGGTGATGGTCGTGGGCGTGAACGGCGCGGGCAAGACGACGACCATCGGCAAGCTCGCGGCCCAGCTCACGAAGGCGGGTCGCAAGGTGTGGATCGGTGCCGCCGACACGTTCCGCGCCGCGGCGATCGACCAGCTGCAGGTCTGGGCCGACCGCGCGGGGGCGACGATGATCCGTCAGGAGATGGGATCGGATCCCGCCTCGGTGGCCTTCGACACGCTGCAGTCGGCCAAGGCCAACGGCGCCGACGTCGTGCTGATCGACACGGCGGGCCGTCTGCACAACAAGGTGGGGCTCATGAACGAGCTGACGAAGATCCGCAACGTCATGGCGAAGGTGATCCCGAACGCGCCGCACGAGGTGATGCTCGTGCTCGACGGCTCGACGGGGCAGAACGCCTTCGAACAGGCGAAGCAGTTTACGCAGGCGACGCAGGTTACCTCGCTCGCCATCACGAAGCTCGACGGCACGGCCAAGGGCGGCGTGGTGATCGGCATCAGCGACCGTTTCCACATCCCCGTCCGCTACATCGGCATCGGCGAGGGGATCGACCAGCTGCGCATCTTCGACCGCCGCGATTTCGTCAACGCACTCTTCGGCGATGAAAAAAATTAACGTCATCACGCTCGGCTGTTCGAAAAATACGGTCGACTCGGAACACCTCATGGCACGGCTCGCCGCGGCGGGGTACGAAGTGCGCTTCGACAGCGACCGCACGGATGCCAAGGCGGTGGTTATCAACACTTGCGGATTCATCGGCGATGCGAAGCAGGAGTCGATCGACATGATCCTGCGGGCCGTCGAGGCCAAACGGGCGGGCCGCATCGAACGGCTCTTCGTCATCGGCTGCCTCTCGGAGCGCTACGCCGACGAGCTGCGGGCCGAGATCCCCGAGGTGGACGACTACTTCGGCGCCCGCTCGTGGGACGGCATCGTCCGTGCGCTGGGGGCCGCCGAGGGGGAGGCGCTCAACACGCAGCGGCTGCTGACGACCCCCAAACACTACGCCTACCTGAAGATCTCCGAGGGATGCAACTGGATGTGCGGCTACTGCGCCATTCCGCTGATCCGCGGCCGCCACGTTTCGGTGCCGATGGAGGAGCTCGAAGAGGAGGCGCGCCGGTTGGCCGCCGCGGGGGTGAAGGAGCTCATCGTCATTGCGCAGGATACGACCTACTACGGCATCGACCTCTACGGCAAGCGCATGCTGGCCGAGCTGCTGCGCCGTCTCTGCCGCATCGACGGCATCGCGTGGGTGCGCCTGCACTACGCCTATCCCGCCGCCTTCCCCGACGACGTGATCGAGACGATGGCCGCCGAACCGAAGATCTGCAAGTATCTCGACATCCCGTTCCAGCATATCTCCGACGCCCAGCTCGCGGCGATGCTGCGCCGCCACACGAAGGCCGAGGCGCTGGCGCTCGTCCGCCGGCTGCGCACGGCGATTCCCGAACTGGCGCTGCGCACGACGCTGCTGGTGGGCTATCCGGGCGAGACGGAGGCCGATTTCGAAGAGCTGTGCGACTTCGTGCGGGAGGTCCGCTTCGAGCGGCTGGGGGTCTTCGCCTACTCGGAGGAGGAGGGAACCCACTCGGCGCTGCATCTTGCGGACGACGTACCCGATGAGGTGAAGCAGCAGCGTGTCGAGCGGATCATGGCCCTGCAGCAGCGGATCGCCGCCGAGATGAACCGCGCCCGCGTGGGCCGCACGGAGCGGGTGGTGATCGACGGCCGTCAGGGCGACTTCTACGTCGGCCGCTCGCAGTACGACTCGCCCGAGGTGGACCAGGAGATCCTGATCCCCGCCGGCGGACGGCGGCTGTTCCGCGGCCGCTTCTACGACGTGCGGATCACCGATGCGGCCGAGTACGACCTCTACGGCAGCGTGCTGTAACGCGCTCCTGCCGCAGCCGCCGCGACGATAAACGCGCGGATGCGGGACAAAATTTGCTTTTTCGCGTTCTTTTGCGTACCTTTGAAAGGTAAAAGCGATTCCGATTCCGAAACATGGCCGAAAAGAGCGTGATAACGAGCCTCGAAGCCCGCATGCGGGACCTTATCGGGGACCATCGGCGCCTCGATGCGCTGTGTCGGACGCTGACCGCCGAGCGCGACGCGCTGAAGGCGGCGAACCGCACCCTCGAGGAGCGGCTGCGGGAGCTCGACGCCGAGCTCGGCCGCAGACGGCTGGCCGACGGGCTGGCGGGCGGCAGTCGGGATCGGGAGAAGGCGCGGGCACGCGTTAACCGCCTGATGCGGGAGGTGGACAAGTGCATCGCGCTGGTCGGCGGCCTCGGTGAAGAGGCTGCACGGACGCGTACGGAGGAAACGAAATAAAGCGATCGGAGATGGAGAAGCGAACCCAGTCGGCGGCGCAGCGGCCGGCTCCCAGGAAGCAGGCGATTACGCTGAAGGTCGCCGGCAACAGCTACAAGTTCGATATCGACCCCGATCGTGAGGAGATCTACCGACTGGCCGAGCGCGAGGTGAACGCCTCGCTGGCGGATATGCAGAAGGACCGGATCCGGGGGTGGAGCGACGCGGACTATCTGGCGATAGCCGTGCTGACCTATGCGATCAAGAACATCGACCTGCGGCAGAGCCGCGAGGTGGGTGACGAAGACCTGAAGCGGCTCGACGCCCTCGACCGGGAGTTGGGCACGTATCTTGATTCGAAAATCGAATAGCGAACCGCCGCCGGGGCCGGAGACCGCGGCGCCGGCGAACGAAACACGAAGAGGCTCTTTTACATACCGAAAGAATCTACCCGCATAGATTCCTTAACAGCTTTGCGAAACTGAACACTTTTTATATTGGGGTTCAACTCGCGGCGTGTCAAAATCAGGCCTTGACCCGCAAGGGTGTCCGCGCTTTCGGGCGCGTACCGTTGGAAGATTGCGATTGTCGGAGCCCCCACACATGACAATCTTCGCAGATTCGTCAAACAAGGTTTAAGGAATTCTATGCGGTTTTTTTTTGTTCGGACCCGCTTCCGGCGGAGCCGGTCCGGGACAGAAAGGATGCGAGACGCATACGAAAACATGATTATATTAACCGATTATTAACCAGCAATTCAGACAATGAATACCGTAGTAATCGCCTTGATTGCGGCCGTCGTTGCCGTCGCGGTCTATGCCGTCATCACGAACATGGTGGCGAAGACCTCGATCCGCAAACGGCGCGAAGCCGCGCTCAAAGAGGCCGAGGCCGAAGGCGAAATGTTGAAGAAGGAGAAGATGCTCCAGGCCAAGGAGCATTTCATGCAGCTCAAGAGCAACCACGACCGTCAGGTCAACGAGCGCAACCAGAAGCTCCAGCAGAGCGAGCAGCGTGCCAAGCAGCTCGAGCAGAACCTGCAGAACCAGCAGCGCGACCTGGAGCAGAAGCTCAAGGAGAACGATCGCTTGAAGGAACAGATGCAGAACCAGCTGCAGCTGCTCGAGCACAAGAAGGAGGAGATCGACCAGATGCGCCGCGAGCAGAACGTGCGGCTGGAGCAGATCTCGGGCCTGAGCTCGGAGGAGGCGAAGAACATTCTGGTCGAGAACATGAAGGCCGAGGCCAAGAGCGAGGCGGCGGCCTACATCAGCGAGACGATCGAGGAGGCCAAGATGACCGCCACGAAGGAGGCCAAGCGCATCATCGTCGCCTCGATCCAGCGCGTGGCGACCGAGACGGCCATCGAGAACGCCGTGACGGTCTTCAACATCGAGAGCGACGAGGTCAAGGGCCGCATCATCGGCC
>CAZVGH010000069.1:0-8982 GCA_964626515.1 uncultured Alistipes sp. | reverse complement strand
CTCTTTCCGATATTCTCCGCACGGGAACAACTGCCCGTCAGGCAGGCCAGCAGCGGAATCATTGCGGAGCAGATCAACCACTTTTTCATAGGCAGGTTTTTTTATTGTCGTTTCGCAATATACGCAATTTTCGCAAACTCGGCAACTTTTCACCCGCCAAACCGCACAAAAAAGGAGCGGGCACCCTTTACGCAGGGTGCCCGCCGAGGTTCGGCATGCAGCCGATCAATGCAGCCACGTGCGGAAAAAGCGTTCGATCGCATCGAACGGAATCACCTCCGTGCGGTCGTAGAGGTCCGTATGGCTGGCGCCGGGGACGATCAACAGCTCCTTGTTGTCGCCGCGCAGCCGCTTGAAGGCATCCTCGCTGAAGTAGCGCGAGTGGGCCTTCTCGCCGTGCACGAGCAGCACGGCGCTGCGGATCTCGTCGCTGTAGGCCAGCAGCGGCATGTTGAGGAACGAGAGGGCCGACGTAGCGTTCCAGCCCTCGTTCGAATTGAGCGACCGCGGGTGATAGCCGCGCGGGGTCTTGTAGTAGTCGTAGTAATCCTTCACGAACTGCGGCGCGTCGGCAGGCAGCGGATCGACGACCCCGCCCGCGCGGGCCGGCGTTCCGCTCTTCGCATCGGCCGTGCGCTGCGCATTCAGCCGGCAGCGCAGCTCGTAGCGGGCATCGGCGTCCGCCGAGTCGAAATAGCCGTCGGCCGTCACGCGGCTCATGTCGTACATCGTCGAGGAGACGGTCGCCTTGATGCGCGTGTCGATCGCGGCGGCGTTGACCGCCATGCCGCCCCAGCCGCAGATGCCGAGGATGCCGATGCGTTCGGGGTCGACGTCGGCACGCGTCGTGAGGTAGTCGACCGCGGCGCAGAAATCCTCCGTGTTGATGTCGGGCGACGCCACGTAGCGCGGTTCGCCGCCGCTCTCGCCCGTGAACGAGGGGTCGAAGGCGATCGCGAGGAAGCCGCGCTCGGCCAGTGTCTGGGCGTACAGACCCGACACCTGCTCCTTCACGGCGCCGAAGGGGCCCGCAACGGCAACGGCGGGCAGCGGACCTTCGGCAGCGGCGGGGAGGTAGAGATCGGCCGTGAGACGGATGCCGTAGCGGTTGGCGAAGGTCACTTTGTCGTGACGGATCGCCTCGTTGCGGGGGAAGACCTTGTCCCACGCAGCGGTCATTTCGGATTGATTCATATCGGTGTTGTTGGTTTGATGACGACAGGCGGCCGCAAGCAGCAGCAGTGCCGCTGCGCAGCATCGGGCAAAAATGCGTTTCATAAATTGCGTTTTTTACGGGTTGCACCGCGGCACGCGCCGCGAACACGTTGCAAAGGTAATGCTTTTTGCCGCCCCGCCTACGACCCGGATTCCGGCAGTTGGTACCCCGATTCCGGGTTTCGCACTGCGGCATTCGCATAAAATTTGGCATTTACAAAATTAATTCTTATATTTGTAGAGAGGCCGCCCGAACGACGGCGGACGACCGCCGCACGATTGCAGAAGCCCGTCGAATCCACTGTTTAGTTCCATGATCCGCCGACACCGACTGACGAGCGCACTGACGCTCCCCCTGCTGCTCCTCGCCTGCACCCGCGAGGAGCTCCCTGCTCCGCGGCACCTCGCGACGGCAAGCTACACCGTCGCCGAAGCCCGTGCCTGCTACGAACAAGCGATCGCCGCCCGCACCCGCTCGTCGGACGACGGGGAGGCCCCGCTGACAGCGGGTTTCATCCGTCCCGCGTGGGAGGAGGGCGTCGTCTCGATCGACCCGACGCTCTACAGCGCGGACGTGCCGGTCGCCGCCGAATATGTCTACTACCGGCTGTTCGACGCCGACAGCCTGCCGCCGGTACCGCTGCCGGTCAAGCTGGTGACGGTCAAGAATCCCGCTTCGGAGGGGTCGTGCTGTTACCTGCGCTATTATCTGCCCGACGCCGCATACGCCGCCGCCCACACCGCGGACGACTACGACGGACTGCTCAACAGCCGCCCGAAAACGGGCTACACGGGATTGTCGCTCTACGCCTCGCTCGACGGCTATGTGGTGGCCGCCGGCCGCTACGTGGCGGGGCGGCTGATGGATTACGCCTTTCTGTACGACGAAACCCGCACGGACGAGCAGAACGACGCCGATATGGAGCGGCTGCTCGAAGGGGTACGGATCGGCCGCGGCCGCTCGCAACGACCGACGACCCGCAACGAAACGCCGCCAGATCCGGAACAGCCCATCGACATCGAGGTCGTCGTCGTCGAAGGACGAAGACCCGATCCGAAACCCGACTTACGGTTCGAACTGCCGTTTCCTTCGAGCGACTGGGGGGATGTTCCCGGCGGCAGCGGCGGAGATGGCAGCGGCAGCGGAGGCAGCGGAGGTGGCAGCGGAGGTGCCGGAGGAAGCGGCGGCGAAGGTGACGGAAACGGCGCATCCGACGGATCGAAAGGGTACAGAAGAAATCCCGAGATCAAGTATGAGGATCAAACCGTCGAGGATTTGCTGGATTATCTGGAGAACGACTGTATGGGCAGCACCTTGATCCGTTCGTTGAACGGAGTGACGGTTCTGACAGGTCAGGACCGGAACACTTTCAACTGCAGCAACCATACCATTTACTTAAAATGCGATGACCGCTACGGATACCGTGACTATGCCTTTTTGGAAGAGATGATCCATGCCTATCAATATCAGTATTATGGCAAATATATCAATCCTCAACGGACCTTGAACAACGAAATCGAAGCGAAAGTGGGGTGGCTGCTGTATCGAAAACGCATGCAGAATCCGCTGACGCCCGGTCAGAAAAAAAAAGCATTTAATCACATGGACACACAACAGGCATTTGATTTTTTAACCCTATCTTTCTTACAACATGCCCCAAGTTTCAATCCGCAGTTACAAGAACAGTATGATATTGCCGCCCAAGGTCTCCGGGCATTGCCGACATATGCGAACATACCGTATCTCCAAGGAGATTTCGATTTCGACGCCTTATATAAATTAATGGAGGATTGTTAATTATGAAAAATTTTCTTTTGTGTCTGTTATGGACAATCTCTGTCCAATTCGTTTGTGCTCAAAATTACTACCGGGAGGGGTTTTATACGGAGGGCTATGATCTGAAAGCCGATGAGGATATCACTTTCGAAGTCAAGTCAAGCGGCATAACGTTGTTCCTGACGAATGTAACCAATGAGTTGTTGAACAAATCGCTCGCATGGCGCGACGGACGGTTGGTGACACCCGAAGAGTATGACGCAATGAAAGAGGGCGAGCTGGACATCCCTTCGGTCAAAAGAGCTTTTTTGGAAACATTCACCGAGCAGGAGTATACGCTCTTAAAAGACGGAAAGGATTACATGTATCTCTATATGAATATCAATTCCGAGGGACGTATGACGGAGGTCGCCTTTTTCATTACGACCACGCCGCGGACACTGGCCATACCACCTGAGAAATATGCCCTGCTCGAGAAGAATTTGAAAGAACATCTGCGATATACCTTGAGCGAAGACGAGAAAAAGCTGCAATTCTTTCGGATCGACGTGCCGATCGCGTTTCAGTATCTGGGGCTGCACTACCTAAAATTTTCAGACGATGATCGGCCGAACATCGACAGTCTGCAGCATTTGACAACGCCGTAACAAGTGCCGTTTCGCCACAGTCGTTTATTTGAATTGAAGCCATGAAAAAACTCGGATTGATCTTGTTTTGGGTCTGCATAGCCCAGTCTGTTTTTGCACAAAGCTATTACCGGGAGGGCCGATATTCAGACGGCTACGATCTGAAAGCCGGAGAGATTACTTTTCATGTAACCTCCTCCGGAATCAGTTATTTCTTGGACAACGTCACCAACGTATTGTTGAGCCAGCCGATCGTGTGGCAAGACGGACGGCGCGTAACACGCGAAGAATACGAAACATTGAAAGAGGGCGAATTGAATATCGAGTCGGTCAAAAAGGCCTTTCGAGAAACGTTTACCGAACAGGAGTATCATGCCTTAAAAGAGGGAAAAGACTACATGTCACTCTATATGAACATCAATTCCGAAGGGCGCATGACGGAGGTACTCCTGTATTTCGACGACACGCCGCGGACACGGGCCATACCGCCCGAGAAATATGCCCTGCTCGAAAAGAATTTGAAAGAACACCTGCGATACACCTTGAGCGAAGACGAGAAAAAGCTGCAATTCTTTCGGATCGACGTGCCGATCGCGTTTCAGTATCTGGGGCTGCACTACCTAAAATTTTCAGACGATGATCGGCCGAACATCGACAGTCTGCAGCATTTGACAACGCCGTAACAGGTGCCATGCGGCCTGCGGACGTTCGGTTGAAAAAGTCAACCGCACATCCGCAGCATTTCGGGGCGGGGCGGCGGCGGACCGTCCCGATTCGTTTTGGTTGGAATTTTCGGTTTGCCGCCGTGGTCGGGCGTATGCGCCTTCGCGACGGGGCGACAGGGTCGCGGGGCGGGGCAGACGACAGGGCGACAGGCAGCGGTGCGGCAAGGAGGCAGGACGGCAATAGGGCGGCAGCAGCAGAGCGGCAGGGTGCATGATCGGCGGCGAACCGCACGGCCGCAGCGGGAGCGGCGGTCCGCCTTCCCGATCTTTCATTCTGCATGCTTCATTTTTCATTTTTAATTTCCTACCTTTGTCCTTGTCAAAACCTGCGACCGTCATGATTGATCTTACGCAATATGTCCGCCGCCCCAGCCGCACCGTGCGGATCGGGGCGGTCGAGATCGGCGGCGGAAATCCCGTCGTCGTCCAGTCGATGACCAACACCTCGACCCTCGACACGGAGGGCTCCGTGGCACAGATCGAGCGCATCGACCGCGCCGGCGGCCCGATCGTCCGCCTCACCGCCCAGGGACGCCGCGAAGGCGAGAACCTCCGCGAGATCGTCGCCCGCCTGCGCGCTGACGGCTTCGCCACCGCCGTCGTGGCCGATATTCACTTCGTCCCCGAGGTGGCCTCGATCGCCGCCGAATACGTCGACAAGGTCCGCATCAACCCGGGCAACTACCGCACCGACCACGGCGAGCTGGAGGCCCTCATCGAGCAGTGCCGCCGCCGCGGCGTGGCGCTGCGCATCGGCGTCAACCACGGCTCGCTCTCCAAGCGCATCTTCGACCGCTACGGCGACACCCCCGAAGGGATGGTCGCCTCGGCGATGGAGTTTCTGCGCATCTGCCGCGACCGCGCGTTCGACCGGGTGGTCGTCTCGATGAAGTCGAGCAACACGCGCGTCATGGTCGCCGCCTACCGGCTGCTGGCCGAGGCGATGGATGCCGAAGGGATGGACTACCCCGTGCATCTCGGCGTCACGGAGGCGGGCAACGGCCTCGAAGGACGCATCAAGAGCGCCGTGGGCATCGGCGCCCTGTTGGCCGACGGCATCGGCGACACGATCCGCGTCTCGCTCACCGAGGCCCCCGAGAACGAAATCCCGACGGCCCGTCTGCTGGCCGACCACTTCGCCCGCCGCGAAGGCCGCTTCGAGGTGCTCCACCCCGAGCGCTACTCGCCCGTCGTCTACCGTCGCCGCACGGCGGTCCAGATCCCCGTCGTCCGCGACGAGCCGCACGACGGCTTCCGGCTGCTCGAGGCCCGCTCCGGGAACCCCACCGCCGAGCTGCGCGCGGCGATCCTCAACCTCGAACGGGCCGACGAACCGGTCGTCGTGCAGTGCCGCTACGACGACGCCTCGCTCGAGCGCGTGGCCGTCCGCGCCGCCGCAGATCTGGGGCCCCTCTTCCTCGACGGGCTCGCCGACGGCATCCGCATCGACGCCCCGCAGCACGACGAGGCGGCGCTCCGCGAGGTCGAGCTGATGATCCTGCAGGCGGCCCGCGTCCGCTTCTCGCACACGGAGTACATCGCCTGCCCGAGCTGCGGCCGCACGCTCTACGACATCGAGCGGACCCTCGCCGAGATCCGCGCCAAGACGTCGCACCTGAAGAACCTCCGCATCGGCGTCATGGGCTGCATCGTCAACGGCCCGGGCGAGATGGCCGATGCCGACTACGGCTACGTGGGCGCCGCCCCGGGCCGCATCACCCTCTACAAGGGACGCGAGGTGATCGCCCGCAACATCCCGCAGGAGGAGGCCCTCGAACGGCTCGTCGAACTCATCCGCGCGAACGGCGACTGGACCGACCCCGCCGAAGCCTGAGAAAACCGCACCAACCAACAACCGATACGATGGACAACCAAGACAACCGCCTCACGATCGCCCTGATCTACGACTTCGACGGCACGCTCGCTCCGGGCAACATGCAGGAGTACGACTTCATCCCCGCCGTCGGCAAAAGCAACAAGGAGTTCTGGTCCGAGGCCAACGAACTGGCCGAGCAGCAGGACGCCGACATGGTGCTGACCTACATGGCTCGCATGATCCAGGCCGCCCGTTCGCGGGGCCTCTCGCTGCGGCGCGAAGCCTTCCGCGAGTCGGGCCGCAAGGTGTTGCTCTACAAGGGCGTCCGCGAATGGTTCGGGCGCATCAACGCCTACGGCGAAGCGCACGGCATCCGCATCCTGCACTACATCAACTCGTCGGGCCTCAAGGAGATCATCGAGGGCACCGAGATCGCCCGCGAGTTCCGCAAGATCTACGCCTGCTCGTTCCTCTACGACGTCGACGGCATCGCCTACTGGCCCGCCGTGGCGGTCAACTACACGAACAAGACGCAGTTCATCTTCAAGATCAACAAGGGGGTCGAATCGGTCTTCGACTCGAAGCTCGTCAACCGCTACATCCCCGAGGAGGAGCGTCCCGTGCCGTTCAAGCACATGATCTACGTCGGCGACGGAACGACCGACATCCCCTGTATGCGCCTCGTGAAGAACTTCGGCGGCCACTCGATCGCCGTCTTCAACCCCGAGCAGAAGGGGGCGCGCCGCGAACTGGCGACGCTCATCCACGACAACCGCGTGAGCCACGTATGCCCCGCGGACTACTCCGAAGGGGCCGAGATGGACCGCCTCGTGCGCACGATCATCGACAAGATCGCCCTCGACGACAAACTCGCAAAAATGGAAGCCGGAAAATGACCGAACTGCTCTTCGCCACGAACAACGCCCACAAGCTGACCGAGGTGTCGGCCGTGCTGGGCCCCGCCTACCGCCTCACGACGCCGCGCGACTGCGGCGTCACGGAGGAGATCCCCGAGACGCAGCCCACGCTCGAGGGCAACGCCCGCCAGAAGGCGCGCTACCTCTACGAGCGCACGGGCATCGACTGCTTCGCCGACGACACGGGGCTCGAGGTCGCGGCGCTGGACGGGGCGCCGGGCGTGCATTCGGCCCGCTACGCCACCGACGGCCACGACTTCGCGGCCAACAACCGCCTGCTGCTGCGTAATCTGGAGGGGGTCGCCGACCGCCGCGCCCGCTTCCGCACCGTGATCTGCCTCATCGAGGGGGGCGAGGAGCGGCTCTTCGAGGGGATCGTCGAGGGGCGCATCATCGACCGCGAGGCGGGCAGCGAGGGGTTCGGCTACGACCCGCTCTTCATCCCCGACGGCTTCGACCGCACCTTCGCCGAGATGACGGCCGAGGAGAAGAACGCCGTCTCGCACCGCGGCCGCGCCGTGCGGCGGCTGGCCGACTACTTGCACGGGAAATAAAAAGGGGCTACCTTTGCGGCATGGAAGAGACGATGAATTATCGGAAAGAGGAGCACTACGATCCCGCGACGATCGAGGCGCTCCGTGCCCACTATAGCGAGATTCTGCGGCTGCTGGGCGAGGATCCCGCCCGCGAGGGGCTGCTGAAGACCCCCGAGCGCGTCGCCAAGGCGATGTGCTTCCTCACGAAGGGCTACGACGAGGATCCGCTGGCGATCCTGCGCTCGGCGATGTTCAGCGAGGAGTACAAACAGATGGTCCTCGTGAAGGACATCGAACTCTACTCGCTGTGCGAGCACCACATGCTCCCCTTCTACGGCAAGGCGCACGTCGCCTACATCCCGAACGGCCGCATCACGGGGCTCTCGAAGATCGCCCGCGTGGTGGAGTGTTTCGCGCGCCGTCTGCAGGTGCAGGAGCGGCTGACGGTGCAGATCCGCGACTGCATCCAGGAGGCGCTGCAGCCGATGGGGGTCGCCGTGGTGATCGAGGCGAGCCACATGTGCATGCAGATGCGCGGCATCGAGAAGCAGCAGTCGGCCACCACGACCTCGGCCTTCACGGGCATCTTCCTCTCGGACCACCGCACCCGCGAGGAGTTCATGAACCTCATCTCGCACCGCTACCGGTAGCCGCAGGGCCCGGCCGGGCAGCGATCTGGCCGACGACCTTCCCGCCGCGGGAGGGTCGTCGGCGTTTTTATTCAAAATTCTACATTCAAGATTCAAAATTAATCGGGGAGGGGCTTCTTTCAGATTGCGATCTCGCAGAGATCGTGCGGTTCGCCGCCGCCCCATGCGGCGGACCGCAAGCTCGCGCAAGCGCTCTTGCGTCCTGCCGGCGGCGGCGATCCGAGAGCCTTCGGAAACGATCGGCTCCGGAATCGCCATGCGATCATTTTTCACGCCCCGTTTGTCATTTTGATGTGAATTGTTTTGTACCTTTGTACGAATATTCGATCCGGCAAACCGCATGAACTATCGTCTTTCACAGATCGCCGCCGTCGTGGGCGGCCGTTTCGCAGGACAGGATACGGAGGTACGCTCCGTGGTGACCGATTCGCGCTCGCTCTCGTGCGAGCTGGGCGCGGCTCCTCTCTTCGTCGCGATGCGCGGTGCGCACCACGACTCGCACGACTACCTGGACGAGATGCGCCGCCGCGGCGTGCGCGCCTTCCTCGTCGAACGCGAGGTCGAGGCGGACCCCGCCTGCGGCTATGTCGTCGTGCGCAACGCCATCGAGGCGCTGCAGCGCTGGGCCGCCTATCACCGGGCCCTCTTCCGCGGCACGGTGGTCGGCATCACGGGCTCGAACGGCAAGACCGTCATCAAGGAGTGGATCGCCGAGGAGCT
>CAZVGH010000068.1:0-9069 GCA_964626515.1 uncultured Alistipes sp. | reverse complement strand
TTTTGCGCTGCGTGCAGCCTGCCGCAGCAAGCGTCAGCACGAACAGAAGGGGAAGTATGTGTCTTTTCATAGTGCAAAAATAAGAAAAAAAACGATTTTTCACACTTTTTTTGCGACGGCAAGACGGTTTGAAATGCAAAATTCAGGATTCAAGATTCGAAATTGATGGCGCGTCGGTCTGCTGCGGGCTCGATCTCGCAGAGATCGTGCGGTTCGCCGCCGCCCCACGCGGCGGACCGCAGCTTCGCGCAAGCGCTCGTGCGTCCTGCCGCCGGCGGCGAACGCAACGAGCAAATTCAAAATTCAGAATTCAAGATTCAAAATTATTCGGGGCGGGCAGCAGGGGAGCCTCTCGATCATTTTTCATTTTTAATTCTTCCTTTTTCATTCGCGACGGCACAAGCCGTCGCGCAGCCCGCAGCCGCCCCCGGGCGGAGGGCTGCAACTCGCATGCGCTCGTGCACGCCGCTCCGCTCGGCTGCGGGCTGACCGCAACACTTTCGCATCATTTTGAATTTTGAATTCATTCTCGGGCGCAGCTTGCGGAGGCATCGCGCGAGCGGATGCGAGCTGCGGGCCTTCGCGGGGCGAAGCTGCGGCCCGCACGACGGCTGTGCCGTCGCAAATGAAAAATGATTGTGCAGGGCCGATCCGCCCGCTAATTTTGAATCTTGAATTTTGAATCCTGAATTTGCGACGGGCAAGCTGCGCCCCGAGAATAGATTCAAATTCCAGATTAATCGAAGCCGGCAGTAAAAGCCCCCCATTTTTCATTTTTCATTCTTCATTTCTTATCTCTGTTATTGCAATAACGATTGTTCGGAAATAGTTGCGCAATTCGGATTGTTTTTTGTATTTTTGTCGGTTGGAGCATCCGATTTGCAAACGAACGAACAACAATAACGATAAAAGAATCATTGCCATGAGCGAATTCATCTATCAGGAGCCCCTTCCCGTCGGGGAGGACAAAACCGAATACCGTCTGCTGACGAAGGACTACGTGAAGGTGGTCGAGTGCGACGGTCGCAAACTGCTGAAAATCGAGCCCGAAGGCCTCGAACTCCTTTCGAAGGCCGCCTACGGCGACGTCTCGTTCTATCTGCGCGCCGCGCATCTGCAGAAGCTGCGCAACATCCTCGAGGATCCCGAGGCCACGGACAACGACAAGTTCGTCGCCTACACGATGCTCATGAACCAGTGCGTCGCCGCCGAGGGCGAGCTGCCCACCTGCCAGGATACGGGTACGGCGATCTGCATCGGCCACAAGGGCGAAGACGTCTGGACGGGCGTCGACGATGCCGAGTGGATCTCGAAGGGCGTCTACGAGACCTACAAGGAGCGCAACCTGCGCTACTCGCAGGTGGTTCCCTTCACGATGACCGACGAGAAGAACTCGGCCACGAACCTCCCCGCGCAGATCGACCTCTATGCCGGCAAGCCGGGCATGGAGTACGAATTCCTCTTCATCACGAAGGGCGGCGGCTCGGCCAACAAGACCTTCCTCTACCAGCAGACCAAGGCGCTGCTGAACGAGGCTTCGCTCACGAAGTTCATCACCGAGCACATCAAGGACCTCGGCACCTCGGCCTGCCCGCCCTACCACCTGGCGATCTGCATCGGCGGCACCTCGGCCGAGATGTGCCTCTCGACCGTCAAGAAGGCGTCGGCCGGCTACCTCGACGAGCTGCCGACGTCGGGCAACGAGGGCGGCCGCTGCTTCCGCGACCTCGAGTGGGAGGAGAAGGTGCTGAAGATCTGCCGCGAGAGCGGGATCGGCGCCCAGTTCGGCGGCAAGTATTTCGTGCACGACGTCCGCGTGATCCGCGCTCCGCGCCACGCCGCCTCGTGCCCCGTGGCGATCGGCGTGAGCTGCTCGGCCGACCGTAACATCAAGGCCAAGATCACGCCCGAGGGCATCTTCCTCGAGCAGCTCGAGAAGAATCCCGCCCGCTTCCTGCCCGCCGAGGCGCCCGCCATGTCGCCCGCCGTGGAGATCGACCTCGACGAGGGAATGGACAAGGTGCGCGAGACGCTCACCAAGTATCCGATCAAGACGCGCCTGAACCTGAAGGGTACGCTCATCGTCGCCCGCGACATCGCCCACGCCCGCATCAAGCAGATGCTCGACGAGGGCAAGCCGATGCCCGACTACTTCAAGAAGCACCCCGTCTACTACGCCGGTCCCGCCAAGACGCCGTCGGGCATGGCCTCGGGCTCGTTCGGCCCGACGACCGCCGGCCGCATGGACCCCTACGTCGACCTGTTCCAGTCCGTCGGCGGCTCGATGGTGATGGTCGCCAAGGGCAACCGCTCGCAGGAGGTGACCGACGCCTGCCGCAAGCACGGCGGCTTCTACCTCGGCTCGATCGGCGGTCCCGCCGCGATCCTGGCCAAGAACTCGATCAAGTCGGTCGAGGTGGTGGACTTCCCCGAGCTGGGCATGGAGGCCGTGCGCAAGATCTACGTCGAGAACTTCCCCGCCTTCATCATCGTCGATGACAAGGGCAACGACTTTTTCGCCGACTTCAAACACTAAACCACGCTCCGCAGCCGTTTCATGCAGCAGATCCAAGTACCCGTATTCATGAATCGCATCCTCGTCCGTCTGACACTCTTTCTCGCCGCCCTTTGCGCGGCGCCGGGGGCGCGCGGTGCCGAGCGGCCCGTCTTCGAGCTCTCGGCTCCGCTGACGGTCGCTGCGGGTTCGGCCTTCAACGTCGAATTCACGCTCAACGCCAAGCCCGACGACAACAGCTTCAAGGCCCCCTCGTTCGAGGGCTTCGACGTGCTGGCCGGCCCCGCCGTCTCGCGCGGGTCGAGCATGAGTTTCGTCGGCGGCCAGATGTCGAAGAGCGTCCGCTACTCCTACACGTTCGTCCTGCTGCCCCGCGCGGCGGGCAACGTGACGATCGGTGCGGCCGAGATCTCCGTCGGGGGCGAGCGGCTGCGTACGCAGCCGCAGCCGATCGAGGTGGTCGACGAGGGCGCCGCGCAGGGCGGTGCCTCGGCGCGCCGGGGCGAGGCGTCGGACGACCGTCCGCGGGAGGCCTCCGACCGCGTGGCCGAGGACGACGTGCTGCTGCGCGCCGTCGTCTCGAAACGGTCGGTCTTCAAGAACGAACCGCTGCACGTCACCTATAAGCTCTACACGCGGGTGCCGTTCGTCGACTATTCGTTCGAGGCCTCGCCGACCTTCAACGGCTTCTGGGCGCAGGACCTGGTGCAGAAACGCAACAACGTGCAGTCGGGCCGCGAGACCTTCAACGGCAGGGTCTACGAGACCTACGTGCTGGGCGACTGGCTCCTCTACCCGCAGCAGGCCGGGCAGCTCACGATCGAGCCGATGGGCATGACCGTCGTGGCGCAGGTCGTCGTGCAGAGCCGCAACCGCGACCCCTTCTTCGGGGGCGGACACGAGGTCTACAACGTGCCGCGCAAGGTGCGCAGCCAGCCGATGACGGTCACCGTCAAGCCGCTGCCCGCCGGAGCTCCGGCCGACTTCAACGGGGCCGTGGGCGATTTCAGCCTCGAGGCCGTCGCCCCCGATGCGCGGCTGGCGGCCAACTCGGGCGCCACCTACACGCTTCGCATCGCGGGTACGGGCAACCTGACCTTCGTGCAGGCACCGACGCTCGCGCTGCCCGGCTCGTTCGAGCAGTACAACGTCCGCACCACCGAGTCGATCAACGCCTCGGCGGCGGGCATCTCGGGCTACCGCCAGTTCGAATACCCCTTCATCGCCCGCGCCGAGGGCGAGTACGACATCGCCCCCGTCACCTTCAGCTTCTTCGATCCGTCGCGGATGCAGTACCGCACGCTCGAGACGAAGCCCCTGACGCTCGAGATCCTGCCCGACGAGAAGGGCGGCTCGGCCGAGGCGGTCGTGCTGCCCGGCCGCGGCCTCTCGAAGGAGGAGGTGCGGCTGCTCGGCGAGGATATCCGCTTCATCAAGATGGGCGACGCGAACCTGCGCCCGCTGCGCACGCCGCTGCTCTTCAGCGGCGCCTACTGGGGGCTGCTCGCGCTGCTCGCACTGCTCTTCGCGGGCTTCTACGCCGCGCTGCGCCGCCGCATCCTCGAGTCGCAGAACACGGTGCTCGTGCGCGGCCGCCGCGCCAACAAGGTGGCGCTGCAGCGCTTCCGCGCCGCCCGCCGCTACATGGAGCAGCAGGAGCGGCACGCCTTCTACGAGGAGATGCTGCGCGCCCTGTGGGGCTACATGAGCGACAAGTTCAACATCCCCGTGGCGAACCTGACGAAGGAGAACGTCCGCGAGGAGCTGCACAAGCGCGGCATCTCGCAGGAGGAGTCGCAGCGCTTCACGGCGATCATCACCCGCTGCGACGAGGCGCAGTACGCCCCCTCGGCCACGAGCTCGATGAACGAGGTCTACGCGTCGGGCATCGAACTGGTCTCGGAGATCGAGGCGAAGATCAAACGCTAAATTTCAGGATGAGCATGAAGACGATCCATACCTTCTTGCGGTCGCTGCTGGCCGCCGCGGCCCTCTGTGCGACGGCTGCGGCGCAGGAGCCCGCCGCCGCGACGCCGCCGGCCGAAGCCGTCGGGATGCCTGCGGCTTCCGAAGCACCCGACGCGCCCGAAACGTCCGCCGCGGCCGCGCCCCTCGCCCCCGAGCTGCTGTGGGATCTGGCCAACACGGCCTACATCAACAACGATTTCCGCACGGCGATCGAGCATTACCGCGCCATCGAGGCGCAGGGGCTGCGCTCGGCCAAGCTCTGCTACAACCTCGCCAACGCCTCGTTCAAGCTCGACCAGCTCGGCACGGCGATCCTCTACTACCGCCGCGCGCTGCGCCTCTCCCCGGGCGACGAGGATATCCGCTACAACCTCGCGGTCGCCGAGGCGCGGACGAAGGACACGATCGAGCGGATCCCCGAGTTCTTCCTCTCGACGTGGGTGCGCGCGCTGCGGCACGCGATGAGCGCCACGGCCTGGACCGTGCTGTCGCTCTTCGCCCTGTCGGCGGCCTTCGCCCTGGTGCTCGTCTACCTGCTGGCGCGGCGGCTCACGCTGCGCAAGGCGGGCTTCTACGGCACGCTGCTCGCCGCCGCCGTGTTCGTCGTGACGACCTCGTTCGCCGCCGGACAGCGCCGCGAGCAGCTCGACCGCGACGAGGCGGTCGTGACGGCCACGTCGGCCGCCGTGAAGAGTTCGCCCGACCGGTCGGCCACGGACCTCTTCGTGCTGCACGAGGGGACGGCGCTGCGCATCTCGAACCGCCTCGACGGCTGGTGCGAGGTGACGATCGCCGACGGCAAGAAGGGGTGGACCGAACAACGCAACATCGAGGAGATCTGATCTATGTCGATGCTGCTTCAGGAGGTGGTGGGCGAGCTCTCGAAGCTCCCCGGAATCGGGCGCCGCACGGCGCTGCGGCTGGCCATGCACCTGCTGCGCATGGAGCCCTCGTCGGTCGACGACATGACGACGGCCATCGCCCGCTTCCGCCACGACATCAAACATTGCACCTGCTGCAACAACCTCTCCGACACGGAGCTCTGCCCGATCTGCACCGACAGCGAGCGCGACCGTTCGACGATCTGCGTCGTCGAGCAGGTGGCCGACCTGCTCTCGATCGAGAACACGCACCAGTACCGCGGCCTGTACCACGTGCTGGGGGGCGTCATCTCGCCCATGCAGGGGATCGCGCCGTCGGACCTGAAGATCGACCTGCTGTGCGACCGCATCGAGCGGGGGGAGGTGAAGGAGGTGATCCTCGCGATCTCGACCTCGGTCGAGGGCGAAACGACCCTCTTCTATCTCATGAGCCGCCTGCGCCGCTTCGAGGGGCTCCGCATCACCTCGATCGCCCGCGGCATCGGCTTCGGCGACGAACTGGAGTACGTCGACGAGCTGACCATCACGCACGCCATGCTCAACCGCCGCGAGATCGAGTAGCGGCCTCTCGCCGCAAGCGAAACACCCCCGCCGGAACGGTTCCGGCGGGGGTGTTTCGCTTGTGTGCGCTCCGGGCCTCAGGGTAGCTCGCAGAGGAGCGTGCGTCCCTCGGCGAGCGAGCGCCGGACGTCGATGATCCGCTGGTTGCGGCTGCCGCGGAAGCGGAGCGACAGGTCGCGCTCGGCCTCGACGAAGGGGCCGTCGACCACCACGTCGCACAGCTCGGCGAGGGCCCGCCGGGCGGGGTGGCGCAGCAGCTCCTCGAAGCGGTAGCCCGTGTAGCACCAGATCGTGTGGCGGGTCTCCGTCCGCAGGCGCCGCGCCAGCGCGGTGAAGCCCTCGGGGTGCAGCATCGGGTCGCCGCCCGTGAAGGTGACGTTCATCTCGGCCTCGACGATGCGGTCGAAGAGCTCGTCGACCGCGACCGGCTCGCCGCCGCGCTCGTCCCACGACTGCGGGTTGTGACACCCCGGGCAGCGGTTCTCGCACCCGGCGCAGTAGACCGAGGTCCGCAGCCCCACGCCGTCGACCGACGTGCCGTAGCGGATGTCGAGCACGCGGATGCTATTTGTGGACGACGCGGTCATGCAGTTCGGCCAGTTTGGCTTTGTTCCAGCGCTCGGTGGTGCCCACGAGATAGCCCGTGATGCGCTGCAGGCGGTCGATCTCGCGGCTGCCGCAGTGCGGGCAGACCTCCAGCGTCTCCTGCGCATCCTCGTAGCCGCACTCCATGCAGCGGTTGCGGTTGTGGTTCACGGAGCAGTAGCCGATGTCGTACTTGTCGAGCAGGTCGACGATATCCATGATCGCCTGCGGGTTGTGCGTGGCGTCGCCGTCGATCTCGACGTAGAAGATGTGGCCGCCGCGGGTCAGGTCGTGGTACGGGGCCTCGATCTCGGCCTTGTGCTTGGGCGAGCACCGGTAGTAGACGGGCACGTGGTTCGAGTTCGTGTAGTAGATTTTGTCCGTGATGCCGGGCAGCTCGCCGAATTTCTTGCGGTCGATGCGCGTGAAGCGGCCCGAGAGCCCCTCGGCGGGGGTGGCCAGCACGCTGAAGTTGTGCTGGTAGCGCTCCGAGAACTCGTTGGCGCGGTCGCGCATGTAGGTGACGATGCGCAGGCCGAGCTGCTGCGCCTCGTCGCTCTCGCCGTGGTGCTTGCCCACGAGGGCGATCAGACACTCGGCCAGTCCGATGAAGCCGATGCCGAGCGTGCCCTGGTTGATGACGCTCTCCACGCGGTCGTTCGGGCCGAGGTGCTCGCTGCCCGTCCAGAGCGACGACATGAGCAGCGGGAACTGCTTCGCGAGGGCCGTCTTCTGGAAGTCGTAGCGGTCGCAGAGCTGGCGGGCGGTCACCTCGAGCAGCTCGTCGAGCTTGGCGAAGAAGCGTTCGATGCGCAGCGACTTCTCCTCGATGTGCATGCACTCGATCGCCAGCCGCACGATGTTGATCGTCGAGAAGGAGAGGTTGCCGCGGGCCACCGAGCTCTTCTCGCCGAAGCGGTTTTCGAAGACGCGCGTGCGGCAGCCCATCGTCGCCACCTCGTAGAGGTAGCGTTTCGGATCGTCGGCGCGCCACTTCTCGTGGCGGTTGAACGAGGCGTCGAGGTTGACGAAGTTGGGGAAGAAACGGCGCGCCGCCACCTTGCAGGCGAAGCAGTAGAGGTCGTAGTTGCGGTCCTCGGGCAGGTAGCTCACGCCGCGCTTCTTCTTCCAGATCTGGATCGGGAAGATGGCCGTCGAGCCGCCGCCCACCCCTTCGTAGGTCGACTGCAGCAGCTCGCGGATCACGCAGCGCCCCTCGGCCGAGGTGTCCGTGCCGTAGTTGATCGAGGAGAAGACCACCTGGTTGCCGCCGCGCGAGTGGATCGTGTTCATGTTGTGGATGAAGGCCTCCATCGACTGGTGCACGCGGTTGACGGTGCGGTTGACGGCGTGCTGGCGGAGCCGCTCGTCGCCCTGCAGGAAGTCGAGCTCGCGCGTCACGTAGTCGTCGATCGGGGCGTCGTAGAGGTGCTTCAGGTCGAGGCCCGTGAGCTGCTCGATCGTCTTGACCTCCTCGATGTAGCTGCGGCGCACGTAGGGGGCGAGGTAGAAGTCGAAGGCGGGGATGGCCTGTCCGCCGTGCATCTCGTTCTGGACGGTCTCCATCGAGATGCAGGCCATGATGCTGGCCGTCTCGATGCGCTTCGTGGGGCGCGACTCGCCGTGCCCGGCCACGAATCCGTGCTCGAGGATGCGGTCCAGCGGGTGCTGGATGCAGGTGAGCGACTTGGTGGGGTAGTAGTCCTTGTCGTGGATGTGGAGGTAGTTGTTGCGCAGCGCCCAGACGGTGTCCTCCGAGAGGAGGTAGTCGTCGACGAAGGGCTTGGTACTCTCCGAGGCGAATTTCATCATCATGCCCGCGGGCGTGTCGGCGTTCATGTTGGCGTTCTCGCGCGTCACGTCGCTGTTCTTCGCCTCGACGATCTCGAGGAAGACCTCGCGCGTCTTGGCCTTGCGGGCGATGCTGCGGCGGTTGCGGTAGGCGATGTAGCTGCGGGCCACCTCTTTGCGGGGCGAGTTCATCAGCTCGAGTTCGACCATGTCCTGGATCTCCTCGACCGATGCCTGTTCGCGTCCGCGGTACTCGACGCGGTCCACGATCTGGTGGAGCAGCGTTTCGTCCTCGCCCTGCTCGGTGGTGAGCATGGCTTTGCGCACGGCGGCTGCGATCTTCTCGCGATTGAAGCCGACGATGCGTCCGTCTCGTTTTACTACGGTCTGTATCATGTTGCAAAAAGCGTTTATCGTCCGTTGCACGGTGTTTCGACGACGAATCCCCTCCGCTTTTTCGTGAAAGCGGGTCCGACCTCGGCGGCAGGCAGGTGCTGGCAGGCGGTGCGGCGCTCTATCACCCGAGAGCGATCCGTCGATCGAAGGTTGGGGCAGGTCTTCTGACTCGTTCCATCCGCGACTGTCTTCCCGCCCGTCGGGGCGACGGACAGTGACGATCGGAATGCGCGGATTCGGGCGGAACTCACAGCTACGGGCATAGTTCCGGTCTCACACCGGATTCCCTTTTCAGGCGCGGCGAACGGCGTTCGCCGTACACACCCTAAACCGCTACAATATTACGCCTTTTTTTCGGAATGCGATGCCTGC
>CAZVGH010000067.1:0-9084 GCA_964626515.1 uncultured Alistipes sp. | reverse complement strand
GCGAAATCTGGATCAAAACATACTAAGCGTTTATTGGTTAAGTAAATAAGATGTGACGCAGCCGTGAAGACCTTCTCGCCGTTGTTGATGTCGATCGTGACGTCGCCCGACGAGGTCAGTTTCGCCTTTGCAAAGAGAAGCAGCCCCACCAAGACGAGGGTCACCACCAGAAAGGCTACGATTGCAACTAAAATTGTCAATTCCATTTTCCGAATCTCTTTTTAAGGTTATAACTGGATACCCGAGAAGATCATGAACGCGATACCCATCAGACCCGTGATGATGAAGGCGATACCGGGCCCCTTCAGCGCTGCGGGAATGTGCGAGTAGGTCGTCTTCTCGCGGATCGCGGCCATCATCACGATCGCCAGCCACCAGCCGAGACCCGATCCGAGACCGTAGACGATCGACTGCCAGAGGCTCGTCAGCTGACCGCCGTCGACCTTCTGCTGCATGAAGAGCGAACCGCCCATGATGGCGCAGTTCACGGCGATCAGCGGCAGGAAGATACCCAGCTGGCTGTAAAGCGTCGGCGAGAACTTCTCGACGATCATCTCGACCAGCTGCACGAAGGCGGCGATCGTCGCGATGAAGATGATGAAGGTGAGGAAGCTCAGATCGACACCCTCGACCAGTGCATTCGCTTTCAGCACGTAGTTATAGAGCAGGTAGTTCAGCGGAACGGTCATCACCTGCACGAAGGTAACCGCGGCACCCAGACCGAGGGCCGTCTTGACGTTCTTCGAAACGGCGATGTAGGAGCACATGCCGAAGAAGAAGGCGAAGACCATGTTGTCGATGAAGATCGACCGGATAAAAATATTCAACGTTTCCATAAGCTACCCTCCTATTTTTCCTGTAAATCCTTGTTTCTCGAACGGTGAATCCAGATGATGCAGCCGACGATGATGAGCGCCATCGGCGGGAAGAGCATCAGGCCGTTGTTGGCATAGAAACCGCCCTCGGCGATGTACCAGCTCTCGGGAATGACGCGCAGGCCGAAGAGCGTACCGGCGCCGAAGAGCTCGCGGAAGAAGGCCACGACGACGAGGATCATGCCGTAGCCCAGACCGTTGCCGATACCGTCGAGGAAGGCGGGCCAGGGCTTGTTACCCAGCGCGAAGGCCTCGACGCGGCCCATGACGATACAGTTCGTAATAATCAGACCGACATAGACCGACAGCTGCTTCGAGACGTCGTAGACGAACGCCTTGAGCACCTGGTCCACAAGGATCACCAGCGCGGCGATCACCACCAGCTGGACGATGATGCGGATACGCGACGGCACGCCGTTGCGCAGCAGCGACATCACGAGGTTCGCGAAGGCCGTGACGACCGTAACGGAGAGCGCCATGACGATGGCAGGCTTGAGCTGCACCGTGACGGCCAACGCCGAGCAGATACCCAAAATCTGCACGATGACCGGGTTGTTCGCCGAGAAGGGACCGGTCAGATATTTCAGATTTTTCGCCGAAAAGATCGGCTCTTTCTCCTTACTCATTGTTTTCTGCATTATTCGTTTCACACTCCGAAGCATCGGCCGCAGCCTCCGTCGAACGCTTCGCCGCGAGCATCGGCGCATAGGCACCGAGGCTTGCACGCAGCATCGCCGTCACGCCGTCCGAGGTCTTCGTACCGCCCGTAACGGCGTCGACCTCGTGCGCGGGATCCTTCGCACCGCCCTTGCGCAGCGTCACCGAGACGAACTCGTCGCCCTCGAAGAGCATCTTGCCCCGGTAGAGCGCCTGGTGCTTGGGCGTAGCGATCTCGGCACCCAGACCCGGGGTCTCGCTCGCATGGCCGAAGACCACGCCGGCAATCGTATTCATATCCTCCTCGAGCGCCACATAGCCCCAGATCGGGCCCCACAGACCCGAACCCGTAACGGGCAGCACCACGCGGCCGTCGGCAGCCTCGAAAACGGGATAGATGCCCGCCTCGAAAGCAGCCTTCAGGTCGAAGAGCTTCTGAAGGGCCTCGTCGCCCGTTACGGCGTCGATCTGCTGCCCCTGGGCATCGACGGCGTAGGCCGTCACGTAGTCGTCGTAGGCGCGGTCGGCGGCGGCAAGGGCCTCCAGAATCGCCTCCTTCTTCTCGTTGAGCTCGTTGGCCTCCTGACGCGATTTGAGTGCCATGGCAGCCACGGCCAGCAGCGTCGCCACGACGACGACCATCACCGTCGCATAGACGACGATATATATGTTACTGTTCTTGTTCATATCGCATACGGATTATTTGGTTTGCACACGCTTCTTGCGACGGTTGATGTTGGCCTCCACCACGAAATAGTCCACCAGCGGAGCCAGTGCGTTCATGAAGAGGATCGCCAGCATCATGCCCTCGGGATAGGCGGGGTTGGCGACGCGGATCAGCACGGCGAGCGCACCCGTCATCAGGCCGACGACGTACTTGCCTGTGTTGGTCTGCGCCGAGGTGACGGGATCCGTCGCCATGAAGACGGCACCGAAGGCGAAGCCGCCGATGATCAGGTGCCACCAGGCGGGATAGGCCGTCACGCCGCACAGCTGGAAGAGATAGCCCATAGCCAGACCGCCGACGAATACCGAAACCATCGTACGCCACGAGGCGATGCCCGTATAGAGCAGGATGGCGGCGCCGATCAGGATGGCCAGCGTCGAGGTCTCACCGAACGAACCCGGGATGAAGCCGAGGAAAGCGTCCAGCGGCGCGAAGCCCATGTCGGTGCCCGACACGGAGAGGTTCTCGAGAGCCGTGGCGCCCGAAACGCCGTCGACCTGCGCACCCAGCATCTTCCAGTCCGAATACCACACCTGCTCGCCCGAGATCTGGGACGTGTAGGCGAAGAAGACGAAGACGCGGGCCAGCAGCGCGGGGTTGAAGACGTTCATACCCGTACCGCCGAAGACCTCCTTGCCGAAGATCACCGAGAAGGCCGTCGCCAGCGCGACGATCCAGAGCGGCGTCGAGACGGGCATGATGAGCGGGATGAGGAAACCCGTCACGAGGAAACCCTCGTTCACCTCGTGGCCGCGCACCTGCGCGAAATAGAACTCGATCGCCAGACCGACGATGTACGACACGCAGACCATCGGCAGGATGCGCAGCAGACCGTACAGGAAGGCCGTAAAGCCCGTCAGCTGCACCTGCAGGCCCGTGTTGTAGCAGCCGAACAGGAAAGCGGGCACGAGGGCCATGACGACGACGATCATCGTGCGCTTCATGTCGTTGCAGTCGCGGATATGGGCGCCCTTCGTCGTGGTCGTGTTCGGCACGAAGAGGAACGTCTCGAAGGCCTCGAAGGTCGAGGCGAGGAAGCTCAACTTACCCCCTTCGGAGAAGGTCGGCTTCAGCTTGTCTACATAATTTCTCAGGGTGCTCATCGCTTATGCCTCCTTAATCATTAAGTTAATACCGTCGCGAATCACCTGCTGGATCTCGATCTTCGACGGGTCGACGAACTCGCAGAGGGCGAAATCCTCCTCGACCACCTCGTAGATACCGAGATTCTCCATCTTGTCGATGTCGCCCGCCATGCAGGCCTTCAGCAGATACATCGGGTAAATATCCATCGGCAGGTACTGCTCGTAAAGCCCCGTCACGACGAACGGACGCTCGCCGCCGTTGAGATTCGTGTCGAGCTTGTACTGCTTCTTGGGGCAGAGCCACGAGAAATAGGCGCGCGATACGGAGAACTTCTTCAGACGCGGCAGCATCCAGCCGAGAAGCTCGTACTTGTCGCCCTCGGGGATCACCGTCAGCATGTGGGCGTAGAAACCCGTGAACTCCTCCATCGAACGCTTGGCACCCGTCAGGACGTTGCCCGAGATGATGCGCACCGAGTCACCCTCGGCCTGCGGCTTGATGCGGCCTGCCAGCACCGAGTCGATGCGGGCGCCCGCGATGCAGCGCACATACTGCGGATCGGCCACCTCAGAGCCGGCCACGGCGATCGTGCGGGTCATGTCGAGACGGCCCTCGTTCACCAGGCGGCCGATGACGGCGACGTCCTGGATGTTGACCGTCCAGACCACCTCGCCCTTGTTGACGGGATCGATGTGGTGGATCTGCACGCCCACGTTGCCCGCGGGGTGCTTGCCGGCGAAAGTGTGCAGCTCGGCACCCTTCAGCGAAGGCATCGAACCCTCGGCGCCCTTGCGGACCGAAAGGTGCACCTTGCCGTCGGTCAGGCGGTCCAGCAGCGCCAGTCCGGCCTCGAGATTGCGCTGCTCACCCTCCAGCACGAAGTTGTAGTCGGGGGCCAGCGGCGCCGAATCGAACGCCGAGACGAAGATCGCCTTCGGGCTGTCCGAGGGATTGGCGATGATGCCGTAGGGACGCTGCACGAGCATCGGCCAGAGACCCGACTTGAGCAGCAGGGCGACGATCTCGTCGCGCGAAGCCTTCTTCGGATCGAGCTTCGGGAACTCCTCGTAGCGCTGTTCCTGCGAAGGGGTGACCGTGACGGAGAGCACCTTGCGCTTCTCACCGCGGTTGACGGCTGCCACCGTACCGCTCACGGGCGACGTAAAGAGGATCCGCTCGTCGGCCTTGCTGAAGAACAACGGCGTACCGGCCTTTACCTCGTCACCCACCTTAACCAGCAGTTTGGGCGTTACCCCTTCGAAATCGAGGGGCGAGAGACCGTACTCGGCAGCCAACGGAAGCACCGTCAGCCGCTTGGAGGCGGCTCCTGCGAGATTGATGTCGAGACCCTTGCGTAAAGTAATGATTTTCGACATGATGGTTAATGTGTTTGTTATTGTAAATAAATTGTGTCGGTTGTTATTTTGCTAACACTTGATTTCCGCGGGCGAAAATACGAATTTTTTTCCATATAAACGAGCCTGCAGGGGATTCTTTTCAATATTCTTGCGCGATCGGCAGCCGCCTCCGACCGCCCTTCTGCCGGGAGCGGACGGAGGCGCTCGCCCGCATTTCGCCGCACGGTCCGATTCGGGTCTGCAGTTTTGCACGATCTTCGCCGAAAATCACTATTTTTGCCGGCATGAACACGCGCTATGTCGATATCCACACCCACCGCCCCACGACGGCGCAGACGATCCGCTGCGTCGGCATCCACCCGTGGGAGGCGGATGCCGTCGAGGCGCTGCCCGCAGGATTCGACGAAGCGGTCGCGGCGGCGGATGCCGTCGGCGAGATCGGGCTCGACTTTGCCCGCCGCGACCTCAACCCCGAGCGGCAGCTCCGTCTCTTCCGCGCCCAGCTCGACGCGGCCGAGCGGCACGGGAAGCCGGTCGTGCTGCACGTCGTGCGCGCGTTCGAGGCGGTCATGCGCGAACTGAAGGGACGCCGTCCGGCGGGGGTGATCCTGCACGGCTTCGTCGGTTCGCCCGAGCAGGCGGCACGCGCCGTGGCGGCGGGCTGCTACCTCTCGTTCGGCGAGCGCACCTTCGCCTCGCCCCGCACGATCGAGGCGCTGCGCGCTACGCCCGCAGAACGGCTTTTCGTCGAGACGGATGAGAGCGAGACACCGATCGGGACGATCCACGCGCGGATCGCCGCGCTGCGCGGCATCACGCCCGAAGCGCTGCTCGGGATCGTCCGCACCAACTACGAACGTCTATTCGAAACCAAACATGGATAACTGGCAGGAACGCACCGAACTCTTTTTCGGTGCCGAAAAACTCGCAATGCTGCAGCGCGCCCACGTCCTCGTCGTCGGGCTGGGCGGTGTCGGCGCCTACGCGGCCGAGATGATCGCCCGCGCGGGGGTCGGCCGCATGACGATCGCCGATGCCGACACGGTCGGCCTCTCGAACATCAACCGGCAGCTCGTCGCGCTGCACTCGACCGTCGGCCGCCCGAAGGCCGAAGTGCTCGCCGAGCGGCTGCGCGACATCAATCCCGCGATCGAACTGACCGTCGTCGAGCGTTACATCAAGGACGAGGCGACCTACGAGCTGCTCGACGCGGCCCGCTACGACTACGTGGTCGACGCGATCGACACCCTCTCGCCGAAGCTGGCGCTGATCGCCGCTTCGATCGAGCGAGGTTATCCGCTCGTCAGCTCGATGGGAGCGGGCGCCAAAAGCGACCCGACGCAGCTCGAGATCGCCGACATCTCGAAGACGCACCACTGCCCGCTGGCGCACATGCTGCGCAAGCGGCTCCACAAGATCGGGATCCGCAAGGGGTTCCGCGCCGTCTTCTCGCCCGAACCGATCCGCGAAGGGGCGATGATCCCGAGCGACGAACCGAACAAGAAGTCGCAGGTGGGAACGATCTCCTACATCCCGGCGCTCTTCGGCATCGGCTGCGCCTCGGTCGTGATCCGCGGGCTGACGGGAGAGCTGGAGTTGAAAAATGAAGAATGAGAAATGAAAAATGCGGGACAGCTCCCGCACCATACGGCCGCCGCGCACCGCACGCGGGCAGCGGCGACCGCCGAGCCTTCGACCTTATGGAACCATCCGACCGCATGCGGCGCGTCTTCGAGTTTCTGGACGCGCACGCCATCCGCTACACGTGGTACGAACATCCCGAGGCGCCGACGTGCGAAATCGCACTCCGCTATTGCCGCGACGACGGGGCGCGCCACTGCAAGAACCTCTTCTTCCGCAACCACAAGGGCGACAGCCACTATCTGGTCTGCTTCGACGCCGGGCAGCGGCTGGCGATCCGCGACCTCGAGCAGCGGCTGCACCAGGGCAAGCTGTCGTTCGCTTCGGAGCAGCGCATGGAGCGTCTGCTCGGGCTGAAACCCGGATCGGTTTCCCCGTTCGGCCTCATCAACGACGCCGAACGGCACGTCCGTCTCTTTCTCGACAGCCGCCTGCGCGACTGCGAGCTGCTGGCCTTCCACCCCAACGACAACCGCGCGACTGTTGTCATCGAACAGGCCGAATTCGCCCGTTACCTCGCGGCGGTCGGCAACCCCTGCGAGTATCTCGAGCTCTACTGACCTTTTTCCGCAACGAGGGCGGGCTCCAGCGTGTACGGGATGATCTTCCCGCCCCTGCAGAGGCGCCACACGTCGATGATCGAAGTGAGTGTCATGTACTGGCAGGCTCCGTATTTCAGCCAGAATTTTCCGTCGGCATAGAAAAAGAGCTGCGGCGCTCTTCCGGCATCGTCCGTCACCATGCCGTAGACGCACCCCTCCTCGAAGCGGGCCTTGCGGGCGAAGCGCTCGATGTCGGAACCGATGCGCATCGCCCTCCCCGCCTTAAGCAGCGGCCCGAAGAGCGGCATCAGGTCCTCGTTCCGCAGGTTGGTCCGATAGCCGAACAGCGGCGAAGCGTCGATTCCGGCCCGCGTCAGCAGGTATTGCACGGCGTAGGCGCCGCCGCTCTGTATGGCCGTCAGGAACGAGCGCCGATGCGCGTCCGTATCCTCCAGCACCGTCATGCGGCGCATCGAGTCGCGCAGCCGGTCCGCCTCGGCATCCGAGATCCCGGGAGCGGCCGAGTGGCACAGGATGCACTCCAGCACGTCGTTGTCCGCGTAGATCTTCGTCACGGTATCCTTGCGGACCACCTCCTCCGAATCGTCCCAGCACAGCGTCGTCAGCCGCCGGCCGCCGGCGAAGATCCCGACCGACATCAGATGCGGCTTGTCGGGATGCCGCACCGTATCGCGCACCTCCCAGCACGACAGGATGCTGCGCTGTGTCGCAAGGCGCGAAAAATCGAACTTCTCGTTCGTGTGTTCGGCGATTCCCGCCTGTTTCGCAAAGATCTCCGAGATGAACCATGCAGGCATCGGCTTCTGGGCCTGCACCGCCGCCAGACCGGCCGCGAGGGCCGCCGCCAGCAAAAAGAATCGTTTCATGACGTATGACTTGTTTGTTACCTGTTCTTCGGTTGCGGTCTACTCCACCAGCAGCTCCCCGATGCGTGCCGCAACCTCGTCGAGCCGTTCGGGCGTATAGCCCGTTTCACGCAGGCGGACCACCCCCTTGCGGTCGATGAGCAGCAGATGCGGCAAGCGCTCCACGCCGACGCGTTCGCCGAACTTACCGTAGGGATCCAGTCCGATCGGGAAGCGGATGCCGCGGGCGGCCAGCTGCTCAGCCGTCTTCGCCACCGTCCGGCGGGGTTCGTTGACATTCACCGCCAGAAAAATCACGGGACGTCCTTCGAAGCGCTGCAGGATCTTCGCTGGCACCTCCTCGAGCTCCTTCAGGCAGGGACGGCACCACGTCGCCCAAAACGACAGCAGCACCACGCTGCCGCGTGAGTCGGCCGAGCGGAGTGTGCCGCCCTCCAGCCGTTCGATCTCCCAGCGCGGAGCCCGCTTCCCCGCTTCGTAGCGCTCCTGCGCCCGCACGGCCGTCACCGCCAGCAGAAGGCAGCAGCCGATCATCCATCGTCTTGCGTTCATCGCATCTACTAATTTTCTGCAAAATTACTAATTTATACGAAGCAAACAAGCAGAAAGTACTAAGAATTTCGAAATTCATCTTCGAAGTGGAAATGTAGATACGCAAAGAGCGTTATCCGATATTTCGAATAACGCTCTTTGCGAAAGGCGGCTGCCGCCTCGGAAGGATCGTTTACTTGAACTCTACCAGCGATTTGCCCGTCATTTCGGCCGGCTGCTCGAGGCCCATCAGACCGAGTACCGTGGGAGCCACATCGGCCAAGATGCCGTCGTGCACCGCCTTGACGCGATCCGAAACGACCACGATAGGCACGGGGTTGAGCGAGTGGGCCGTATTGGGCGTGCCGTCGGCATTCACCGCATTGTCGGCATTGCCGTGGTCGGCGATCTGCACCACCTCGTAACCGTTGCGCTTGGCGGCCTCGACCACCTTGGCGACGCACTCGTCGACCGCTTTCACGGCCTTCACGATCGCATCGTAGACACCCGTATGGCCCACCATATCGCCGTTGGCGAAATTCAGGCAGATGAACTCGAACTGCTGCGAGTCGAGCGCCGCAACCAACTTGTCGGCCACCTCGGGAGCCGACATCTCGGGCTGCAGGTCGTAGGTCGCCACCTTGGGCGAAGCGACCAGGATGCGCTCCTCGCCCTCGAATTTCTCCTCGCGGCCGCCGTTCAGGAAGAAGGTCACGTGGGCGTATTTCTCCGTCTCGGCGATGCGCAGCTGGCTGAGGCCCTGCTTCGAGACCCACTCGC
>CAZVGH010000066.1:0-9130 GCA_964626515.1 uncultured Alistipes sp. | reverse complement strand
GACCGCCGTTTTCGGTGATGACACCCTGGAATTTGTCAGCGACCTCCTGCACCTGTGCTTCCGACAGGACCGGCGTGACAATGAAAACGGTTTCGTAATTGTTCATACGTGTTGAATAATGAATTAAACGTTTTTCCCTTGCGGGCCCGCAAAGGTAAGCATTAAAATCGAGAATAAAAAGCGGTCGGCGGATTTTTTTGTCGCACAGCCCTTTTCCGGCCGCTGCGGCCCTGCGGCGGCAACACGGCGGCAGGGGTTGAACGGCGGCAGTATCCGCAACAGACGGCGGCGGGCAGGCGGCAGGGAGCGCCCGGCACCCGTTCGTTCGCAACGCGCCGCGCGAAGGCTCCGCCCCGCGGCGGTCCGTTTAGCGTCCGACGGCGTCGATCAGGGCGGCGATGCGGCCGAAGACCTCCTCGACCGTGCCGTGGCCGTCGATCTTGGCGTAGCGGCCGAGCGCGGCGTAGTGCTCGGCGACGACGGCCGTCTGGGCGTGGTAGACCGCGAGGCGCTGGCGGATCACCTCCTCCGAGGCATCGTCGGCGCGTCCCGACTCCTTGCCGCGCAGCAGGATGCGGCGCACGACCTCCTCCTCGGCGACCTCGATGTCGACCATCAGATCGACCTTCAGGCCGTTGTCGGCGAGGATGCGGTCGAAGGCCTCGGCCTGCGGTTCGGTGCGCGGAAAGCCGTCGAAGATGCAGCCTGCGGCGTCGCGGTGGGCGGCCACGTAGTCCGAAATCATCGAGATCACCACCTCGTCGGGGGCCAGTTCGCCCTGCTCGATGCAGGCCTGTACGGTGCGGCCGAGCTCCGTGCCGCGGCGGATATGTTCGCGGATCACCTCGCCCGTCGATACGTGCTCGATGCCGTAATGCGTCTTCAGCAGGGCTGCCTGGGTTCCTTTGCCGCAGCCGGGGACGCCGAATAAAACGATATTGACCATAATGTCGCTTGTTTTGTCTATTCGGAGGACAAATGTACACTATTTTTTTGAAGGGGACCAAAGTTTTCCTAATTTTGTAAAAAATTTTCGAAACATGTCCGAGAAAAAACGCACCGAAATAGCCGAGCTCGGGGAGTTCGGCCTCATCGACCGTCTCACGGGCGGCTTCCGGCCGCACCACCCCACGACCCGCTGCGGCGTGGGCGACGACGCCGCCGTCGTGGCGCCGCCCGCCGGCGAGGAGCTACTCGTGACGACCGATACGCTCTTCGAGGGGATCGACTTCGACCTCACCTATTTCCCGATGAAGCATCTGGGATACAAGGCCGTGACGATGGTCGTCAGCGACCTGGCGGCCATGAACGCCCGCCCGTCGCAGCTGCTCGTCTCGCTCGGCCTCTCGGCGAAGATCCCCGTCGAGGCGCTCGACGACCTCTACGCCGGCATCCGCTTCGCCTGCGACGAGCTCGGCATCGACCTCGCGGGCGGCGACACGCGCGCCTCGATGACGGGGCTCGTCCTCTCGCTGACGGCCGTGGGCCACGCCCCCGCGGAACGGATCGTCCGCCGCTCGGGCGCGGGGCTGCACGATTTGATCTGCCTCACGGGCAACCTCGGCGCCGCCTACATGGGACTGCGGCTGCTTGAGCGCGAGAAGCGCGTGCTGGCCGACGTGCAGATGCCCGAGCCGCAGTTCAAGGGCTACGAATACCTGCTCGAAAAGTACCTCAAGCCGCGCCCGCGCACCGACATCGTCGAGCTGCTGGCCGAGGAGGAGATCCTCCCCACGGCGATGATCGACCTCTCGGACGGACTGGCGAGCGACCTGAAGCAGCTCTGCCGCTCCTCGCAGTGCGGCGCCCGCATCTACCTCGAGCGCATCCCCATCGCGCGGCAGACCTCGCAGCTGGCCGAGGAGATGCACCTCGACCCCGTCATGGCGGCCCTCAACGGCGGCGAAGACTACGAGCTGCTCTTCACCGTGCCCCTCTCGATGCAGGAGCAGGTGATGCGCCTCGGCACGATCGACGTGATCGGCCACATCACGGCGGCCGACAAGGGGTGCCGCCTCGTGACGCCCGACGGCGGCGAGATGGAGCTCAAAGCGCAGGGCTTCCCCGAAGGCAAATAGCGGACCCGCGCGGCACCGTTCGTGCAGCGCGCCGATGCGCCGCACCGCAGCGCCGGCAGGCGGCGCGCACAGCCGGCACCCGACAAGCGACAAGAACCATGAAACGACTTTTCCGACGGCTGAAGGCGGCCGTCAACTACGGCTTTTACAGCGAATACCGTTTTCGGCGCTACGTGCGGCGCCACCTGCTCTCCGCCTACACGGACGAGGCGCCCCGCGCCCGCAACGAGCGCAGGCAGGTGATCTGCATGTTCGACGGCCGCAAGCGGCACGGCGGACTGGCCGACCGGCTGCGCGCCATGGCCACCGCCTACTGTTTCTGCCGCGAGCACGGGCTCGAATTCCGCATCCACTTCGTCCACCCGTTCCGCCTCGAGGAGTACCTCGAGCCGAACCGTTACGACTGGCGCATCTCCCCGTCGGAGATCTCCTACAACCGCCGCGACGCCCGCCCCGCCTACATCGCGGCGCAGGCCCTCGGCGACGCGCTCGACTTTCCGTTCCAGCGCCGCATGATGGAAAAATACTGCGCGGAACCCTGCCGGCAGCTGCACCTCTATTCGAACATCTGCTTCGAGGAGGCGCGCTTCGGCGAGGCCTTCCGCGAGCTCTTCCGCCCCGCGCCGTGGCTGCAGCGGATCGTAGACGAGCAGCTGGAGCCGCTGCTGGCGGGGGGGGGCTTCGTAGCCGTCTCGAGCCGTTTCATGGAGCTGCTGGGCGACTTCAGCGAGCATGCCGGCCGCGCCGCGCAGGGGCTCCCGCCCGAGGCGTGCGAACGGCTCATGGAGCGCTGCTGCGAAGAGCTCGGGCGGATCCGCGCCGCCCACCCCGGCGAGCAGCTGCTGGTCACCTCCGACAGCGCCCGCTTTCTCGAGCGGGCCGGCCGCCTCGGTTACGTCCGCACGCTCCCGGGACGCATCGGCCACATGGACGTCGCCGCAGGCGACGACCGGGAGGTCCACACGAAGACCTTCCTCGACTTTCTGATCCTCTGCCGCGCCCGCGTCCACTACTACCTCGTCGGACCGGGGATGTACCGCGGCAACTTCTCGCGCCGCGCCGCCCAGATCGGCGGCGCCCCCTTCCGCGAGGTGACGTTCTAATCCGGCAACCGCCCCTATCGAACCGACTGACATGCAATTTTTCTCGCTCTACAAAGAACAGTACCGCCGCCACCTGCACCTGGCCCTTCCCGTCGTGCTGACGCAGCTGGGACAGATCCTGACCCAGCTCGCCGACACGGTGATGGTGGGACGGTTCGGCGCCGCGGACCCCATGCCCCTGGCGGCCGTTTCGTTCGGCGGCTCGGTGTCGTTCATCTTCCTGATCGCCTGCATCGGCATCGCGCTGGGGCTCACCCCGCTCATCGGCGAACACTACGTGCGCGACGAACGGGCGCGCTGCTCGCAGCTGCTCCACCACGCCACGCTCTTCTACACGGGCATCGGCCTCGCGGTCAGCCTGCTGCTCTGCGCCATCGAACCGCTGCTCTACCGCATGGGGCAGGACCCCGAGGTGGTCACCGCGGCGATCCCCTACTACCGCATGCTCTCCTACAGCTTCCCCTTCATGCTTTTCTTCTTCTCCTTCAAGCAGTTTCTCGAGGGGACGGGCAACACGCGCACGGTGATGCTCATCACGGTGGCGGCGAACCTCTTCAACGTGGGTTGCAACTGGATCTTCATCTACGGCCACTGGGGCGCGCCCGCACTGGGTGCCGAGGGTGCGGGACTGGCGACGCTCCTCTCGCGCGTACTCTCGGCCGTGCTCGTATTCGGCTATTTCGCCCTGCACCGCACCTACGCCCCCTACCTGCGCGGCTTCTCGCTGCGGGAGCTGCGGTGGGAGCCCGTGCGGAGACTGCTCGCGATCGGCATTCCGATCTCGATGCAGATGTTCCTCGAATCGTCGGCCTTCATCGGCACGAGCATCATGATCGGCTGGCTCGGCAAGGTGGCCCTGAGCGCCAACCAGATCGCCATCACCCTCGGCAACTGCGCCTTTATGGTGGTGCTCTCGATCTCCTCGGCCGCGACGATTCGCATATCGCACAGCTTCGGCCTGCGCGACGCGCGGGAGCTGCGCCTCGCGGCACACGCCTCCTACCACCTCGTGCTGGCGTGGAACCTGCTGGCCGCCGCCGGCTTCATCCTGCTGCGCTACCGCCTCCCCGTCCTCTTCACGGCCAACGCGGAGGTGATCGGCATCGTGGCCGACCTGATGTTCTTCACCGCCCTCTACCAGCTGTCGGACGGCATCCAGAACGTCTCGGTGGGGATTCTGCGCGGCCTGCAGGACGTGAAGATCATCATGCCGATCGCCCTCGTCTCCTACTGGATCGTCAACCTGCCCGCAGGCTACCTCTTCGGCATCCGCCTCGGCATGGGGCCCTCGGGCTTCTTCCTCGGCTATTCGTTCGGCCTTTCGGTCGCCGCCCTGCTGCTCATCCTGCGCATCCGCAAGACGATCCGGGCCGTCGGAGAAAGAAATTCTAAATGCTAAATTCAAGATTCAAAATTAGAGAGGGGCGGGCGGCAAAAGGCCCCTCCATCATTCTTCATTTGCGATGCCGCAGGCATCGTGCGGGCCGCAGCTTCGCCCCGCGAAGGCCCGCAGCTCCTGGACGTCGCACGCGTCCTTCGCAAGCTGCGCCCGAGAATGAATTCAAAATTCTAAATTCAAGATTCAAAATGATGCGGAGGTGCCGCGCATGAGGTGCGTGTTCAGCCCGCAGCCGAGCGGAGCGGCATGCACGAGCGGACGCGAGTTGCAGCCCTCCGCCCGGGGGCGGCTGCGGGCTGCGCGACGGCTTATGCCGTCGCAAATGAAGAATGAAGAATTAAAAATGAAAAATGATCGCAGGGCCGTTATCAGTCCGTCCGTTAATTTTGAATTTTGAATTTCGGCGATGTTCGCCGCCGGCGGAGGCCGCACGAGCCTTCGGGCGAGCTTGCGGTCCGCCGTATGGGGCGGCGGCGAACCGCACGATGCCTGCGGCATCGCAAATGAAAAAATGAAGAATTAAAAATGAAAAATGGCTCCCTACCGCGAACCGGTATATGCCCGTTAATTTTGAATCTTGAATTTGGAATTTTGAATTTTTCGCAGCTTTGGCCAAAGCCGAAGATCCTCCGGCCTCGGCAATGCCCAAATAAATTTGGCATTGCGCTCGTCTCGTCGTATCTTTGTCCCATGAAACTCTTTGTAAATCCGACGATGGAGCGTTTCCGCCCCTTCCTCGAGGAGCTCCCCGCCCGATTCGGCGACGGCGAGCTGCTCTTCGCGGGGCGCAACGAGATCCGCGCCTTCCGGGTCGGCGGCGAGCAGCTGGCCGTCAAACGCTTCCGCAAGCCCTCGGGAATCAACGCCCTGCTCTACGGACACCTGCGCAAGAGCAAGGCCCGCCGCGCCTTCGAGCACGGCGCGGAGCTCTGCCGCCTCGGCATCCCCACCCCCGAACCGATCGGCTGGCGCGAGGAGTACGACGGTCTGCTGATCGGCAGCTCCTACCTCGTCACCCGCTACTCGGACTACCGCCCCATCTCGGAGGTCACCGACGCCTTCCCCGCGCCGCACACGATCCCCATGCTCGATGCCTTCGCCGCCTTCACGGTGCGGCTGCACGAGGCGGGTGTCGAACACGAAGATTTCAACAACGGCAACACGCAGTGGAAGCCCGACGGCGAAGGCGGTTTCCGCTTCGAGCTCATCGACATCAACCGCATGCGCTTCCGCGGCCGTCCGCTGACCGCCGGCGAGAGCCTCCGCAACCTCCGCCGCATCACCTGCCCCATGACCGCCTATACCTATATATTAGGCCGCTACGGCGAACTGCGCGGCTGGGACAACTACTACACGCAGCTGCGCGGCTGCCGGCGACTCGCCCGCTTCATCGCCCTCCGCGACCGCCGCTACGCCCTGAAACGGCTGCTGCGCGGCGGCGGCAGGTAGCCCCGCGGCACCCTTCTGACGGAAACAGCGAGCCGCAAAACAAGTTTTTTTCGGACAGGGCGGTACCGATTCCGATTTTTTTGCTATATTTGTCTTTCGAAATGCGCAACTATTTTGCATACTTCTTTTTTTACTTCTTTTTTTTCGACGGAAAAAGGAGCGAGACGACGTGTGCATGCTGATGCGAACCGACAACGACACAAATCCCGCTCCGGTCTTCGGAACGGGATTTTTTCATAACCGCCCCGTCCGAACGGCCTGCGGGGCCGAAAAAAAATGAAACGATCATGAAACGCGTAACCATACAGGGCATTGCGGGCTGTTTCCACGAAACCGCCGCCCGCCGCTTCTTCGGCGACGAGCCGATCGAGGTCATCCCGTGCGAGACCTTCGAACAGCTCTTCGACCGCCTGGCCGCCGACCCCTCGCTGCTGGGCATCGCCGCCATCGAGAACACGATCGCGGGCTCGCTCCTCCCGAACCACGAACTGCTGCGGCGCAGCCGCCTGCGGGTGATCGGCGAGGAGAAGATCCGCATCTCGCACACGCTCTGCGCCCTCCCCGGGCAGCGGATCGACGAGATCGAGGAGGTCCGCTCCCACCCGATCGCCCTCATGCAGTGCGGCGACTTCCTGAAGCGGATGCCCCGCGCCCGCGTCGTCGAACGGGACGACACGGCCGGCTCGGCCCGCGAGATCGCCGAGGGCGGACTGCGGCACACGGCCGCCATCTGCGGAGCCGATGCCGCCGCCCTTTACGGCCTCGAGGTGCTGGCCGAAGGGATCGAGACCAACCGCCACAACTTCACCCGCTTCCTCGTGCTCGCCGACCCGAACGCCCCGCTGCCCGCCGGCCCCGCCGCCGACAAGGCGTCGTTCCTCTTCACGCTGCCCCACACCCAGGGGTCGCTGTCGAAGGTCCTCACCGTGCTGTCGTTCTACGACGTCAACCTGACGAAGATCCAGTCCCTGCCGATCATCGGCCGCGAGTGGGAGTACCGCTTCTACATCGACGTCACGTTCGACGACTACACCCGCTATCGGCAGGCCGTCGAGGCGGTGCGGCCGCTGACGAGCGACTTCACGATTCTCGGCGAATACCGCCAATGTCCCAACCCCGCCATATAACGAAAAAAAACGATACCGTCATGAACGATCTGAAACCCATTGCCTTCGCAGGGATCGACACGACCCGTCCCCTGCTGATCGCCGGCCCCTGCAGCGCCGAAACCGAGGAGCAGCTCCTCACCACCGCCCATGCCCTGGCCCGCGAGGGGGTCCAGCTCTTCCGCGCCGGCATCTGGAAGCCGCGCACCAAGCCGGGCGGCTTCGAGGGGGTCGGCCCCGAGGGGCTGGCATGGATGCGCCGCGTCAAAGAGGAGACGGGCATGTACACCGCCACGGAGGTGGCGACGCACGCCCATGTCGAGGCGGCGCTCGAGGCGGGCATCGACCTGCTGTGGATCGGCGCCCGCACGGCGGCGAACCCCTTCGCCATGCAGGAGGTGGCCGACGCCCTGCAGGGGGTCGATATCCCCGTGCTGGTCAAGAACCCCGTGAGCCCCGACCTCGAGCTGTGGATCGGTGCGCTCGAACGCATCTACAACGCGGGAATCCGCCGTCTGGGAGCGATCCACCGCGGCTTCACGTCGGTCGACAAGAGCATCTACCGCAACCACCCCGTCTGGTCAATTCCGATCGAGTTGCGCCGCCGCATCCCGAACATCCTGCTCTTCTCGGACCCGAGCCACATCGGCGGCAAACGCGAACTGATCGCGCCGCTCTCGCAGCACGCCATGGATCTGGGCTTCGACGGCCTGCTCATCGAGGCGCACTGCACGCCCGATGCGGCCTGGAGCGACAAGGCGCAGCAGATCGCCCCCGAGACCCTCGCCTACATCGTCCGCAACCTTATTATCCGCGATATGAATACCTCGACCGAAAGTCTGAACGAACTGCGCAGCGAGATCGACAAATTGGACGACGAGCTGCTCGACCTGCTGACGCGCCGCATGGGGGTGTCGCAGAAGATCGGCACCTACAAGAAGGCGCACAACATGCCCGTGCTGCAGGCGCGCCGCTACGAAGAGATGCTGGTGCGCCGCGCCCGACAGGCCGTCGAGCGGGGCATGGACCGCGAATTCATGCGCACGATCATGCAGGCGATCCACGAAGAGTCGATCCGCCAGCAGATGAAGGTGCTGGAGTAACGCCCCGCCGCCGCGCTTCGCACCGTTTCGCGAAAAGAGCGGGGAAAAGCAGGCTGTTTCGAGTTGTGAATCTCGAAATTTTATGCTATCTTTGCCACGCAACACGGAGAGGTGCAGGAGTGGTTGAACTGGCTCGCCTGGAAAGTGAGTAAACGCCAAAAGCGTTTCAGGGGTTCGAATCCCCTCCTCTCCGCCAAGAAAAGAGCGACCGAATGGTTGCTCTTTTCTTTTGGCTTTTAGAGGGGATGAGACCTCATGTTTGCCGCCGCCCCTCGCGGCGGACCGCAAGTTAATTCAAAATTGGACAGGCCGCCGAAAGTCCCTCAATCATTTTTAATTTTTCATTCTTCACTTTTCATTTTTCATTTGCGACGGCATAAGCCGTCGTGCAGCCCGCAGCCGCCCCCGGGCGGAGGGCTGCAACTCGCATGCGCTCGTGCATGCCGCTCCGCTCGGCTGCGGGGCTGAACACAAGCCTCACGAACGACATCTCCGCATTATTTTGAATTTGAATCTATTCTCGGGGGCGCAGCTTGCGGAGGCATCGCACGAGCGGACGCGAGCTGCGGCCCGCATGATCCCGAAGGGATCGAAATGCAAAATGCTGAATTCAAGATTCAAAATTGAGGCTGCGAGACTTGTTTGGAATGCCGAACCGCGGCTGCGGACTGCACGATCTCTCACGGGATCGCAATGCGGAATGAAGAATTAAAAATGAAAAATGATTGAAGGGCCGTTATCAGTCTGTTAATTTTGAATCCTGAATCTTGAATTTCGGCGATGTTCGCCGCCGGCGGCAGGACGCACGAGCGATCAGCGAGCTTGCGGTCCGCCGCATGGGGCGGCGGCGAACCGCACGATCTCTGCGAGATCGAGCCCGCAGTCTTGCCTT
>CAZVGH010000065.1:0-9461 GCA_964626515.1 uncultured Alistipes sp. | reverse complement strand
ACCGGCTGGGCGACCGCCTGCTGGCGGTGACGGAGCAGGGCAGCTACGCGGCGGGCGAGCGGAGCGGCAACAACGGCTTCGATCTCTATGTGGATATGTTGGAGCTTGCGTCGAATATTCCGGTTAAGGATTCGGTGATGATTCGCGATTCAACGTGGCAGGATCCCAAGAAGCTGACTGAATATACGATAGAGGATTATTATTCGGCTTGGTACTCGAAAACGGCCTATGTCCCGGTCAAGTGGGGGCAGGGGAGTGTACCTTACTATAGTAGCATCTACCCGTATAATAAATACTGCTATAATAAAGAGGGCGATCTTTGCCTTGCCGGTTGTACAGCTGTGGCGACTGCGCAGATCATGGCCTACCATAAAAAGCCGGGCAGTTACAAGGTCACTTTCGACGGCAGCAATGTGACGAAAACGATCGACTGGGAGGCGCTGACGTCGTGTGTCGGCGGCTTATGGTACTATTGGCCGGTCGACACGGCCGACGACGTTGCGCTGTTGCTGCGTGAAATCGGAAAGCGGTCGGGAATAGATTATTTGTCGGGTGATATTGGAATCAATTTGCAACAGGCCCGCTTTGGATTTTCGGCTTTCGGGTACGATCAGAATCCGGGCCGTAAATATACTTTTGCGGATGTTCGGACGGATTTGGATGCGGGACGGCCTCTATATATGCGCGGGGAACGGGAAGATGAAAGCGGGAAACGACATGGACACGCTTGGGTGGTGGACGGTTATAAACAGCGGTTTCATTATTATCGTGTATATAAGGATACCGAAAATGGTCGGGAATATTCCGTGAACCAGATCACCCCTTACCAATATATCCATATTAATTGGGGGTGGGATGGCTCGGATAACGGCTATTTTCAGGACAATGTATTCAAAGTAGACGGCGCTTATGAATATGATTCGATGTATGATCCGGATCAAACTCCATACGAGTATAAATATAATCTTATGTTAATGACCGGTATTTGGAACAAGAATTAATGAAAAATGATAATATTATGAAAAAATTATTATTCCTTTTTGCGGCATTGATCGCGCTTGCAGCTTGTGACGACGACGCAGTCGATTACAGCACATGGACGACCGAAGAGCTGCTTGCAACTCCTGCTGGTGTCGAATACCTGATTCAGAATGCGTCTCCGATCGACTATGCGGCAATTGAGGAGGAGTTGGAGACGCTTGTGTTTCATCCCTATTATTTTTTCTGTCTCAATTCTGATGGTTGGTCCGAAGCGTGTGACTATGATGGTACGGCTATCTCCTATTATTTTGTGATGGACGATGTTGTGAGAGGGTGCTTTGATACAGATATGACACCTCTTATGAGACCTGACGGAAAATATACGCAGTCGTATTATATAGACAAGAAATTTACAGGCGATCGTTTGTCGGCAATCCTAAATGATTGGAGAAGCGATGCTCAAATCAAGGCCCGTGTAGAGAATACGTTGATTATGGAGTATTATGACCAGTATGGCAGACGTTGGCTGCATTTGGTAAGTTTGGTTGATATGCGCGAACAACTGCTTGTCGATTATCCGTATAGTCGGGATGAATTAGACTATCCGGGTACTCCTCAAAACTAACCTTCGTCCAAACATGAAAAAGTTATTATTCCTTTTTGCGGCATTGACCGCGTTTGCAGCTTGTGACGACGACGCAGTCGATTACAGCACATGGACGACCGAAGAGTTGCTTGCAACTCCTGCCGGTGTCGAATACCTGATTAAGAATGCGTCTCCGATCGACTATGCGGCAATTGAGGAGGAGTTGGAGACGCTTGTGTTTCATCCCTATTATTTTTTCTGTCTCAATTCTGATGGTTGGTCCGAAGCGTGTGACTATGATGGTACGGCTATCTCCTATTATTTTGTGATGGACGATGTTGTGAGAGGGTGCTTTGATACAGATATGACACCTCTTATGAGACCTGACGGAAAATATACGCAGTCGTATTATATAGACAAGAAATTTACAGGCGATCGTTTGTCGGCAATCCTAAATGATTGGAGAAGCGATGCTCAAATCAAGGCCCGTGTAGAGAATACGTTGATTATGGAGTATTATGACCAGTATGGCAGACGTTGGCTGCATTTGGTAAGTTTGGTTGATATGCGCGAACAACTGCTTGTCGATTATCCGTACAGTCGGGATGAATTAGACTATCCGGGCGCTCCTCAAAACTGACCTTCGTCCTCTTTGCGTACCGCCCCGCCTCTTCGGCATGGCCTCGCTATGCCGTTTCGTCACTTTTTTTGCACTTTCGGCTTGATTCGATTGCCTCGGATTTGCTTTTTGCCGAATAAACCGTACCTTGCAAAATCGTAAATTATTTGCATATGAAAAAACTCGGATTTTTGATCGTGCTGTCGCTCTTTTTGTTGGCGGCATGCAGCAAGGAGGAGAGCTGCGCACCCCTGCCTGCGACGGAGCAGGATCCCCGTGCGGAGATCGTTCGGATCGCTATGGAGGGGGCTGCCATGCTGGATCGCGATGCGGCGACGCGTGCGGCGGTCGGCCGTCGCGTCAGACTGGACGGAATCAGTTGTCGGACGAAATCCTCGACCCGTGCGGAGGGCGGAACGGATACGCTCTATTACGTCGTCAATTTCGAGGACGACGCGGGTTTCGCGCTCGTGGCTGCCGACGACCGGCTGGGCGACCGCCTGCTGGCGGTGACGGAGCAGGGCAGCTACGCGGCGGGTGAGATAACAGATTGTGAAGGATTCAATGCGTATATGGCATTTCTGGATCGTGATTTGATATTGGATACTATACGTAGACTTGATTCGTTGCGCGAGGAATTTGCAGAATACCATAAAGAGGATTTTTATTCGGATTGGACATCGAAAGGCCCTTATGTAACTGTTAAATGGGGGCAGGGAAGTGTGCCATATGATGATAATTTCCCCTATAATAAGTTTTGTTATATAAATACATCTCAAGGAGTAACTTTTTGTCCTGCAGGTTGTGTGACAGTAGCGATTGGGCAAATTATGTCATATCATAAAAAGCCGAGTAATTATAAAATAACATACGATGGTAGCAAAAGAATGTGCAATATTGATTGGTCTCTTTTATCATCATGCTCCGGCGGTATTGGTTTTTCATGGTCTTATCAAAATATTACGGCTCCCGCATTGGCCACATTGTTTCGCGAAATCGGGAAAAGAGCCAGTATGACATATACGCCGGAGGGAAGTTCCGCAACCATTTTGGGTGCAAGGGAAAGTTTTGCTGGTTTTGGCTATGATCAAAATCCGCAATGTGCTTATACTTATGGACTTGTAAAAAGTGAAATTGATGCAGGACGTCCTTTGATGATGGTTGGTGGTGCTGACGGTGTTGATAAGAATGGAAATCCGGTTAAGTTTTGGCATGCTTGGGTTGTAGACGGTTATAAGGAGCGATATCATTATTTGCGTGAATATTTCGAATATAGCGACGGACGCCGAGATTATCATAGAAACGAATCAACTTTATATGCCTACGTTCACATTAATTGGGGGTATGACGGACGTAACAATGGTTATTTTACAGGCCGAGCATTTGACTTGGCGGATGCGTATGAATATGATTCAGATTGGTATAATTGGTTGGGTGGCTGTTATCAATACCAACTTGAACTTGTGACAGGTATTTGGAACGATAAAGAATAAAATAATTTAGCTATGAAAAAAACAATTATTATTGCTTTTGCTGCCTTTTTAACGTTTGCAGCCTGTGATAAAAACGAATTTACGGACGATTATGCCACTTGGACGACCGAAGAGTTGCTCGCTTCGCCCGGTGGTCTCGACTATCTGGTGAAAACGGCGTCTCCGATCGACTACGCGTATATCGACGAGCAGTTGAAAACGAAGGTGTTCGGTGAAAAGACATTTTACGTGTTGGATAAAGACGGCTGGACCGATTCGAGCGAGTGGTACGGCCGCATATGCCTGAATTATTATTGCTGCTTGGATGATGCGACGATCCGTGTCTGCACAATCGGCTTCTTCGATTACTATGTAACCCCGACCGGAGACATCACGAATCGTTTCTATACCGATCGGCCTTTTACGGGAGATCGGCTGACGGCGATGCTGGATGCGTTTCAATATGGCTCGAAGCCGGTTGCGCAGATCGGTGATACGCTGATCGTGGATTGGACCGATGGGTATCGTCGTCTTTGGCGTTATGTCGTCACACTGAAGGATTCGCGGGATCAACTGCTCGAAGAATTTCCGTATAGTATGGATGAGTTGACGCCGGATTATTTGGTTATTCCTCAAAACTAACCTTGCCCGAGGCGTTTTGATCGGGCTCGGTCCGACAAAGAGAAAAAGGAAGGCTTGCAAGCCTCCTTTTTGTTTGTTGCCCCTCGGCGGTTACCGATTCAGGTAGCGGTCCGTCAGGCGCGATACGGCGTAGTCGCCCACGGCCTCCTCGTCGACGGCGATCAACCCCTCGGCGGCGGGCAGTGCGGCGAGTTCGATGCGGTGGAAAACGGCGTGCAGGGTTTGATGCGAGAGCTGGTGGCGCGGCATCCGTACCGTTGCGGTCGGGCGGACCGAACGCTCGCCGAGCAGCGCGCGAAAGGCCTCCGTGGTGCTCAAAGCGGCGAAATCGACCGCTTCGTCCGTCTCGACGAGCGGAAATTCATAGAGCCCCTGCCAGATATCCCCCTCGCCGCGCCGATGCAGCAGCGTGCGGCGGCCGTCGGTAAGATGCAGGTAGTTGAAGTGGCGGTCGCGCGTGCGGATGCGGCCCGCTTTGACGGGTCGCTCGGCGACACGGCCCGCCGCCAGTGACAGACAGCAGTCGGCAAAGGGGCACGCAGTGCATCGGGGCTGCTGCGGCGTGCAGCAGGTCGCCCCGAAATCCATGATCGCCTGGTTGTAGAGGGCCGCCCGCCGCTTGTCGAGCAGCGTCTGCGCCAGCTCGGCGAAGGTGCGTCGTCCGGCGGTCGTGTCGATCGCCACGTCGAGATCGAACAGCCGCGCCAGCACGCGGTAGACGTTGCCGTCGACCACGGCGTAGGGCAGATCGAAGGCCATCGAGCAGATCGCCGCCGCGGTGTAGTCGCCCACCCCCTTCAGGGCGCGCACCTCCTCGTAGTGAGCGGGAAACGTGCCGCCGCAGTCGTTCGCCACCTGTCGGGCTGCGGCGTGCAGATTGCGGGCGCGGCTGTAGTAGCCGAGCCCCTGCCACAGCTTCAGCACCTCGTCTTCGGAGGCGGCCGCCAATGCGGTGACCGTCGGGAAGCGCTCGGTGAAACGTTCGTAGTAGGCGAGCCCCTGTTGTACGCGCGTCTGCTGGAGGATCACCTCCGAGAGCCAGATGCGGTAGGGATCGCGCGTCTCGCGCCACGGCAGCGTGCGGCCGTTGAGGCGGTACCACTCTATCAGGCGGGGTGCGATGCGCTCTTCCATAAACGGTTAACGGAGTTGCATGACGTCGTCGATGCCGATCTCGCGGTAGGTCGTCTCGAGCTCCTTGCTGCGGTCGGAGATCACGAGGAGCTTGTCGCCCAGCAGCAGTTCGGTCTTGCCCTGCGGGACGAAATAGGCCCCCTCGCGGCAGATCATCATGACGAGCGTATTTTCGGGCAGCGTGATATCTTTCAGCGTGCGCCCCGAGGCGAGCAGCGCCTCGTTGACCTCGACCTCGGTCAGCGCCGAGGTGATATCCTCGTGCAGGTTCACCTCGAACGACGCCTCGCGCTCCTCGTAGGCGAGCCCCAGCACGTTGGCCATGCCGCTGACGGTCGTGCCCTGAATGACGAGCGAGAGGATCGTCGAGAGGAAGACCACGTTGAAGAGCAGATCGGCATGTTCGATGCGGGCCATGAGCGGGTAGGTGGCGAAGAGGATCGGCACGGCGCCGCGCAGACCGACCCACGAGATGTAGAAGCGGGCTTTGCCCGAGAACTTGCGGAAGGGGAGCAGGCAGAGCAGTACCGAGAGCGGGCGCGCCAGCAGGATCAGGAACAGACCGACGCAGCCGCCGAGCAGCAGCACGTCGGGGCGGATCAGCTCGCGGGTGTTGACCAGCAGACCGAGCATGAGGAACATGACGATCTGCATGAGCCACGTGAAACCGTCGAAGAAGACGGTGAGGGTCCGTTTTTGCGTCAGACGGTGGTTGCCCACGACGAGCCCCGCGATGTAGACGGCCAGATAGCCGTTGCCGCGGATCAGATCCGTGAAGGCGAAGGCGAAGAAGATGAAGGCGAGCAGCAGCACCGAGTAGAGCGAGTGGTTCTCGAGGTGGATGCGGTTGATCGACCAGACGGCCGCACGGCCGATGAGGTAGCCCGACAGGCCGCCGACGATGAGCTGCACGAAGACGAAGACGAGGTTCGTGCCGATGCCCGTCTGGGCGCCGCTGTTCGAGAGGATGCCGATCATGAGCATCGTAAGCATGTAGGCCATCGGGTCGTTCGAACCGCTCTCGAGCTCGAGCAGCGGGCGGAGCCGCTCGCGCAACCCCTGCTTTTTCGAGCGGAGGATCGAGAAGACGGAGGCCGAGTCGGTCGAGGAGATCGTCGCGGCGAGCAGCAGCGACATCGGGAAGGTGAGTTCGAAGCCGAGCCACGGCGCCACGAGACGGATGAATCCGGCCAGAATCAGCGCAGTGAGAATGACGCCGACGGTCGCCAGCACCAGTCCCGGGCCGATGATCGGCTTGATCTCCTGGAATTTGGTGTCCATACCGCCTGTGAAGAGGATGATGCAGAGGGCCACCATGCCGATGAACTGGGTGAGCTCGGCCGAGTTGAAGGTGATGAAATCCCAGCCGAAGAGCATGCCCACGCCGAGGAAGAGCAGCAGGGCGGGGGCCCCGAATCGATAGGCAACCTTGCCGGCCATCACTGCCACGAAAAGTAGCAGGGCACCGACCAGTACGACGTGTTCTCCGCTTAAATTAACCATGGTCCGTGTGTTGTTCGTTTGTGTGCGCGCTTTTTCCGCGCCGCCGCCGTCCGTGCATGACACAGTGCCGGTCCGGCCTGCGGAAAGAGCTTGCAATTAGCATGCTGTCGCGGCTTTCGGCGCCGCGCGGGCCGCCGTTTTTTGTGATGGCAGTAATCCGCAAGCAAAGATAACGTCTTTTGCGGAGATATGAAAACGAAACGGCGAAAATGCCGCCCCGGCCGGGCGGAACGGACCGTAAAAGGGGCTTTTGCGCCGCCGGGTCCTGATGTTACGCCCTGTCGCCGCTCCTTGCTGCCGAGCCCTGCCGCCGCACTGTCGCGCGCCGCCGTCGCCGCATGTGTTCGCGGAGGGGCGGTGCCTTCTCTTTGCGAACGGACGTGCGCGGACGGCAAAAGAAGGCAGGTCGTCGCAACGGACGACCTGCCTTCTTCATGTATGGGCCGAAGCTGCCGGACTATTTGTCCATGTAGCTCTTGATGTAGTGGTGGTGCGAACCCCAGCGCTCGAAAGCGGCACGGTCGAGCTCCTCGCGGGCATCGGGGTGCGCGATCGAGATCAGCAGACGGGCGCGCTCCTGCATCGTCTTGCCGTAGAGATCCACGGCGCCGTACTCGGTGACGAACCAGTGGATGTGGTTGCGCGTCGTCACGACACCCGCACCGTCGAGCAGCGTCGGGCAGATCTTCGAGACGCCCTTGTTGGTCATCGAGGGCATGGCGATGATCGCCTTACCGCCCTTCGAGAGCGAAGCGCCGTACACGAAGTCGATCTGACCGCCTACGCCCGACCAGAACTTCGTGCCGAGCGAGTCGGCGCTCACCTGGCCCGTCAGGTCGACCTGCAGGGCCGAGTTGATGGCCGTCATGCGGTCGTTCTGCGAGATGATGTAGGGATCGTTCGTGTAACCCACGTCCATCATGAGGACGCCCGGGTTGTCGTCGATGAAGTCGTAGACCGCCTTCGAACCCATGAGGAAGGTCGAAACCATCTTGCCCGGGTCGGTCTTCTTCGCCTCGCCGTTGATGACGCCCTTCTCGACGAGGGGCAGCACGCCGTCGGCGAACATCTCGGTGTGGATACCGAGGTTCTTGTGGTTGCCGAGCTGGGCCAGCACGGCGTTCGGAATGGCGCCGATGCCCATCTGGAGCGTCGCACCGTCCTCGATGAGGGCGGCGCAGTGCTTGCCGATCGCCGTCTCGATCTCGTTCGGGGCGGAGAATTTCGCCTCGATGAGCGGCGTGTCGTCCTCGCACCAGATGTCGATCTTCTGCATCGGGATCATCGCCTGACCGAACGAACGGGGAACGTTCGGGTTCACGACGGCGATCACGTGCTCGGCGCACTCGACGGCCGCCAGCGTGGCGTCGACCGACGTGCCGAGCGATACGTAGCCGTGCTTGTCGGGGGGCGTGACCTGGATCATCGCTACGTTGCACGGTACGGCGCCGCAGCGGTAGAGGCGCTGCGTCTCGCTCAGGAAGATCGGAATGTAGTCGGCGTGGCCCGACTGGGTCACCTTGCGCACGTTGGCGCCCACGAAGAACGAGTCGAGTTGGAAGATCCCCTCGAACTTCGGGTCTGCGTAGGGCGCGGGACCCTCCGTGTGCAGGTGGTGTACGTGTACGTCGCGCAGTTCGCCGCGCTCACCGCGGGCGCACATGGCCTTGATGAGGCACTGGGGTGCGGAGGCGACGGAGCTCAGATGCACGTGGTCGCCCGACTTGATGACCTTGACGGCCTCTTCGGGCGTGGTGAAATGGATGGGTGTCAGCATTTCGGTATTCTGTTAGGTTTGGTTGTTCGTTTGCGTTAGCGGGGCGGTCGCGGGCCGCGCGGGTGCGGGCGAAGCGCTATTTGCGCTTCACCTCCACCTGCTCGTATCCCTCGATGATATCGCCCACCTTGATGTCGTTGAACGACTCGATGTTCAGACCGCAGTCCATGCCGCTCGTCACCTCCTTGACGTCGTCCTTGAAGCGCTTGAGCGAGCCGAGTTTGCCCGTGTAGATCACGATACCGTCGCGGATGACGCGGATCGGCGTGTTGCGGCCGATCTTGCCCTCGCGGACGACACCGCCGGCGATCGTGCCGACCTTCGAGATCTTGAAGGTCTCGAGCACCTCGACCGAGGCGACGATCTCCTCCTTCATGACGGGCTCCAGCATGCCCTCGATGGCATCCTTGATATCGTTGATCGCATCGTAGATGATCGAGTAGAGACGGATCTCGATCTCCTCCTTCTCGGCCAGACGGCGTGCCGACGCCGAGGGGCGGACCTGGAAGCCGACGATAATGGCGTTCGACGCGGCGGCCAGCAGGACGTCCGACTCCGAGATCTGACCCACGGCGGCGTGGATCACGTTCACCTGTACGGTCTCCTTCGAGAGCTTGATGAGCGAGCCCGACATGGCCTCTACCGAACCGTCCACGTCGCCCTTGACGATGATGTTCAGCTCCTTGAACGAGCCGATGGCGATGCGGCGGCCGATCTCGTCGAGCGTCACGTGCTTCTGGGTCATGA
>CAZVGH010000064.1:0-9629 GCA_964626515.1 uncultured Alistipes sp. | reverse complement strand
TCTCGGAGGCCGAACCGCGCACAATCAAAAAGTAAGCAGAAGATTATGGCTGTAATGCAGAAAAAGGGCAAGAAAGAACTGCCCGCCATCTCGACCTCGTCGCTTCCCGACGTGATCTACATGATCCTCTTCTTCTTCATGGTTTCGACCTCGATGCGTGATCAGGAACTGTTGGTTCGCTACAAACTTCCCGATGCAACCGAGGTTCAGAAACTCGAGAAGAAGTCGCTGGTGAGCTACATCCACATCGGCCAGCCGTCGGTTTCGATGCAGGCCAAGTGGGGTACGGCACCGCGTATCCAGCTGAACGATTCGTACAAGAGCACGAAGGATATCCTCGATTTCGTCGCTGCCGAGCGCGACAAGCTCAATGAGAGCGACCGTGCTTCGATGACGATCTGCCTGAAGGCGGACGGTACGACGAAGATGGGTATCATCACCGACGTGAAGCAGGAGCTTCGCCGCGCGAATGCGCTGAAGATCTCCTACGCCGCTTCGAAGTCGATGGGTTACTAATCCTTGACGGATCATTCGATCCCGTGAACGGGGTCTCCGAATTTCGGAGACCCCGTTTTTTTTCGTGGGGGTGTGGCGTGGGGGGCGTATCGGATGCAGGGAGAGGCGGCGTGATGTGGCGGGTGCGGTGTAACGCAAGGTGCATGGAAGGGGAAAGGGCGGTGTGGCAGGCGCGTGGCGCGGCCGGGGATGGTGTGGCGGGCACAGTGCGTGACGCAGGGAGCGGCGTATCGGGCGCAGTGTGTGGCACAGGGGCGTGTCGGGTGCAGCTCGCATCCGCATGCCTGTCCGCCTCGGCTGCGACCGTTCCGTAGCCGACGAAAAAAGCGCATCCCGATCGTCTCGGAATGCGCCTGTGACTTGTGGACGGTAAAAGGCAAACGGCTCCGCGCCGCGATCAGAACTCCGTCACGAAGGGCTTGCCGTCGAGCCAGGCGGCCATGTTGAGCACCAGCAGATTCCAGTTTTGGAATCCCTTGTTGAGCACCGGCTCGCCGTTGTCGGGCAGGTAGTATTCGTGCAGGGCACCGAAACGCTCGTAGTCGCGGCCGAGCAGCAGGATCGTCTTCTCGGCCAGCTCGCGCGCCTCCTCCGTGAAGCCGTAGCGAACCAGCCCGCGGAAGACGAGGTAGTTGACGTTGATCCAGATCGGCCCCTGCCACGAGGAGGGGTTGCCACTGGCCCGCGTGTCGTACATCTTTTCGAGCGGCGAGAGGGTGCGGATGCCCGCCGCGGCGTTGAACGAGCGTGTGTCGCGGAACTGCCGCTCGACGATCTCGGCCGCCTGCTCGGGGGTGGCGATTCCCGCCCAAAGTGCCATGAAGCCGCTCCAGACGCTGAAGCGCTGGATGAGACAGTCGTAGGTGCGCGGCTGGCCGACGTGCAGGTAGAGATCGCCCGGCGCCAGCCCCTCGATGTCGGGCTTCTCGACGGGCAGCAGGTTCAGGTCGACGCTGTAGTAGAAGCTGTCGCGCGGATCCCAACAGTGCTCGCGCACAGCGGCCAGCAGGTCGTCGGCCTCCTTGCGGTAGCGGGCGGCGATGTCGGGCATCCGCAGGCAGCCGGCCAGATACTCCATCGCCAGCAGCTCCTTGTACATGAGCGCATTGAGGAATATCGACCCCGAACTCCCGTGCGGGCGGTAGAAGGTGCTCGGGTCGTTGTCGACGCCGATCGCCTCGTCGGTCTCCCAGTAGAGCAACCCCGTCGCGCGGTGGCGGTGGAAGTTGAGATACTTGCTGACGAAGGCCTGCAGGGTGTAGAAATCCTCGCGCAGCCACTCGGCATCGCCCTCCGTGTTGCGGACGATGAAGGCGGCGTGCTGCGCCAGCGTCGGTTTGTGCATGTTGCTCTTCCAAGGGTTGCGGCGGCGCAGCATCTCCTCGCGCGAGGGGGCGTCGCGCTCGATCCAGATCGGGATCCAGCCGTCCATGCCGCCGTAGCTCAAGGCGTTGAGTACGCAGCCCCGCTCGTATTGCAGTGCCTCGCGGCGGTCGCGGTCGGAGCCCTTTTCCAGCAGGATCTGCCGCAGGGCGACGTCGCTCAGCCACGAATCCCAGTCCCACAGCATGTCGAGATACTGGTTGCTGCCCGGGGCGAGAAAGGGGTATTTCAGGGCGCCGCCCGCTTCGCGGTACATCCCTTTCATCTCCTTGTGAATCTGCTCGCGGCAGATGCGTTTGTATTTCTCGATGTTCCCGGGGGTGCGTTCGGGAAGCTGTGCGGAGGCCGTCGCAAAGAGCACGAGGGCGAGCAGGGTGGTTGACAGGCGTTTCATGGTCGGTGTTCGGGGGTCAGAAAAGTTCGAGTTGGTCGATTTCGTGGTTGAAGGTGAGCCGATGGTGGGGCGTCAGGCCGTGGGCGCGGATCGCCAGCCGGTGGTCGCGCGTGGGATACCCCTTGTTGCGCTCCCAGCCGTACTCGGGATACTCCGCGGCGATGCGGCGCATGTACTCGTCGCGGTGGGTCTTGGCCAGCACCGAGGCGGCGGCGATATCGGCGAAGCGCCCGTCGCCCTTCACGAAGCAGCCGTAGGGGATCGCAAGGGTCGTGCGGAAGCGGTTGCCGTCGATCGCCAGAAATTCGGGCGCGGGGTCGAGCCGTCCCGCCGCCTTCGACATCCCCTCGAACGAAGCGTTGAGGATGTTGATCTCGTCGATGCGCTCGGGCGACACCGCCTCTACGGCCCACGCCGTCGCCTCGCGCTCGATGATCGCGCGCAGCCGGTCGCGGTTGCGTTCGGTCATCTGTTTCGAGTCGTTGAGCAGCGGATCGTGAAAGTCGGGCGGCAGGATCACCGCCGCCGCGAAGACGGGGCCCGCGAGGCATCCGCGGCCCGCCTCGTCGCAACCCGCTTCGCGCAGGTCGTATCGGGTACAAAGTTCCAGCATCGGGCAGAATCGGAGTACAAGGTTGCATTCTCCGTTGTAAAGTTACGAATTATTCGTAACTTTGTCTGCACATTTCGACTTTGATGCGCTTCGAACTCGTAAAAATGCCGCTGATCCCGGCCTTCCTGACCCTGGCCGCGCTCCTCGCGTTCGGGTTCTGGCATCTCCCTGCCGGGGTGCCGGCCGCCGATCCGCGGCTCGGTCTGACCGCCGGGGAGCTGCCCCTGCAGCCGCTCGGCGCCTGTCTCGAGGCCTTCTCGGCCCGCTTCCCCGTCTTGGCGAAGTGGCTCGGGGCGCTGATGCTGCTCTTCGCGGGAACGTCGCTCGGACGCCTGTCGATGCGTTTCAACCTCTACGTCACCCCCACCTGCCTGGCGATGCCGCTCTACGGCGCCCTGATGCTCGGCGCGCTCGGCGGCAGGGCGTGGTTCACGGCGGCCGTCGCGTCGATGCTGACGATGCTCGTCCTGCGCAACTGCTGCCTCGCCTACCGCAACGGCTTCGCCTTCGACCGCCTCTTTCGCGCGGCCCTCTTCCTCTCACTGCTGCTGCTGGCGGTGCCGGCCGCCGCGCCGCTGCTTCTGATCCTCCCCGCCGCACTGCTCCGCTTCCGCCGCACGGTGCGCGAGCTTATCGTGGCGCTCGGCGGCCTGCTGCTCCCCGTTTTCGCGACCGTCTATCTCAACTGGGCCTGCGGCGGAACGTGGTCGGCCCCCCTCGAGGTGCTCGTCCGCGCCTGCATGCGGCACGGCTGGGGCGAGGCCGTCCTCGCGTCGTCGCTCGCGGAGCGCCTCTTTGCGGTGCTGCCCGCGCTAGCTGTCCTCACCACCCTGCTGCTCTTTCGCAGAATTCGTTACACGGTCGGGACGAAGGCCCGCCATATCCTCTATTTTACGGGACGTCTCTTCCTGCTGACGCTGCTCGTGTGGCCGATGCCCGGTGCCGATGTCGGCGCCCTCGGGCTGACGGCCGTCCCCGCCGCCGTCCTGCTGCCCGTCCTGTTCCTGCGTATCGGCCGGTCGCCGGCCCGTGCGCTCTATTTGGCCGGAATTGCCGCCGCTATCGCCGCCGTGCTGCTGCGATAGCCGATTCCGACGAAATACTGCCCCGAAAAAGCCGAAATACGAAGTTTTTACCGCTTCGTCTTTCTTTGCGCTTTTATATTACAATATAATATTGTATTTTTGGGATGTATTTGTAAAACGAAACTTAAAAAACACAGACACTATGCTGATGCAGGAGTCCGCCATGCAGGCCGAAGAGCCGATGATAGTCAAATACGTCGAGAAGGCGAGAACCGGAATCGAGACCAAGATCCTGTCGCGCTACGCGATCGGATACGTGCTGCACGGGTCGCAGTTCCTCTACGACGGCGACAAGTGCCGTGTCGTGAACCGCGGCGACGTGGTCTACTACGGAATCGGGCGCCACTATGTCGAAAGTCTGCCCGAGGGGCAGCACCCGTTCGAGCAGATTCTGTTCTATTATACGCAGGAGGACCTGCAGCGGGTGCTGGCGCATCTGAACGTCACCTATCGGCTGAAGATCACCAACAGCCATTCGTGCGAGACGTGCCGCAACAGCCCGCTCGTCTCCATGCCGGCGTCGACCGTGCTGCGCACCTTTTTTCAGAATACGAACAACTATCTGAAGGAGTGTAATTTCCACCGTGACGAGACGGCCGAGAACATCAAGATGACGGAGCTCGTCTACCTGATCGCCTCGCAGGAGGACGGCTGCATCAAGAACCGCGTGCTCTGCTCGGTCGACTCGGTGCAGGAGGTTTTCGAGCAGGTGATCTACGACCATGTCTTCAAGCCCGTGCCGATCGAGGTGCTGGCCGAGAAGACGCACCGTTCGCTCACTTCGTTCAAGAAGGAGTTCCGCCGCCATTTTCAGATTCCGCCCCACAAGTGGTACGTGCAGCAGCGTCTGCGCCACTCGCGGCTGCTGCTCATCTCGACCACGAAGTCGATTTCGGAGATCGGCAACGAGTGTACGTTCCCCAATACGTCGCACTATATCAAGCTCTTCAAACGCGCCTATCACATGACGCCCGCCGCCTATCGGCAGCAGCATCCCGTGATCGTCGACCGCTCGGCCGAGTTCGAGGAGCCGCTGGCGCAGGCGGCCGAATAGCTGCGCCGCCGACGGCCGGACCGCGGCGACGGAGGAGGCGAATCCCTAAAATAATTACGAACTGCTGCCGATTAAAAAATTTTAATAATAAATTTTCGGCCGAAAGCGGCGAATAAATGAAAAAAATAACCGCCGAAGATTTGGAGTTTCACAAAAAAGACGTATCTTTGTAGTAACAAACGTGGGGTTCCCCACACTCATTGACCTAACTAACCTAACCAGAGGAGTTCGCACCGCCCGGTAGCGAGCTCCTTCTCTTTTCGTGCGGGCCGGTTGATCTTGGAGCGGGTCCGTCGTGGGAAACTTTCGGGCGCCGATGTATGAACGGGGTCCTCTCTTTCGAGAGGACCCCGTTCGGCTCAATGTTTCCGCTCGGAGGCTCCTGCCTGTCGGCCGGCAGTCGGTTTCGGGCGGCGGAGCAGCAGCCGTTCCTCGTGCAGGAGTGCCTGCAGCCATGCTTCGTGGTCGCCGAGCGTGGCGAGCCGTTCGACCAGATCGCGGTATTTCCGCCGCAACCGCTGTGCTGTGCGGGGACGTTGCCCGGAGGCGTACCGGCAGCCTCCGAGAGCGCTGCGAATCGCTTGTCGGAAGGCCTCGGCGGCTTCTGCCGGCTCCTCCGAGAGCAGTAAGAAGTCTCCCAGCCGCTCCCAGGCGATGCATTCATCGAGCGCTGCCGTGTCGCGTTCATCGGTGCGCCGGGAGGTCTCGCGGATGCGGCGGCGGAGTTCGGCCCGCAGATCGTCGTGGAGCGAAGCGCTCACGGTCAGTTCCTGCCCGCGCATGCGGGCCACCAGGCGGTAGACCGCCTGGTCGTTCGTTTGATTTTTCATCACTGTATGAATTAGAAATGGAACAATACGCCGACAGCCGTCGAAGCATGTCAAAGAACCGTACGGGCACAACGAACCCGTTCGAGCGGTCTTCGACAGACTGCCGTGCGTGTTATCATACAGTGAAATAAGGATTTGCAGTTACATGTGCTTGAATCGACACGTTTGTGCGCCTCGGGAGAGGTCGCGTGTCGGGGACAAAGATACAACCGATTTTTCAATTTGCCAAACGGAAGCCCGGCTTATGGCACACGGGAAGGCCGCATACGGCGACGGTATGCGGCCTTCCCGGTGAGGTGACGGCTTGGGACGTTGTCGTCAGAACGATACGCCGATGCGGAAGCCGAAACTGTTGAGGTTGTCGATGCGGTAGACCAGCAGGTCGTCGCTGTTGGTCGCATAGGCGTAGTAGAAGGCGGCGTGGATGCCGAAGCGCAGGTCGCGCCGCGGGAAGATCGAGATGCCGACTTCGGGCGAGAGGTAGAACCCCCAGTTGTCGGTGCTCTGCTTGTAGACCGAGTAGTAGGAGGCGAACTCGGCCCACGAGGCGCCGACCTTCAGGCCTGCGTAGGGGCGGCAGACGGCGCCGGGCAGCCAGTTGTAGCGGGCCGTGACACCGAACGGGAGCTGGAAGACGGAGTGCTTCTGGCTTGCGGTGAGGGCGCTGCCGCTCGGGAGCAGGAGCGTTTCGCGGCCTACCTTGCCGAAGTTGGTCTGGTAGTTCAGGAAGGCGCCGATCGTGACGGCTTCGGTGAGGAAGTAGCCGCCCTCGAGGTTGGCGCCCCAGCCCGAGGCGTCGCCGGCGAAGTCGTTCGATACGGGGATGCCGATCTGCCAGTCGATGTTGAAATAGGCGTTCGGGAGCGCCTGCGCCTCGGCGAGCTGCGGGCGGCAGAGCGCTGCGACGGCGGCGAGGGCCGTCAGTATGCGGAAGATGCGTTTCATGGGATGCGGTTATTTTTTCAGGTAGGGGGATTGGTCGAAGGCCTGTTCGATGCCGTCGGCGGCCTCCTTGAGGTCGATCGTGCGGCGGCCGTGCAGCAGGCCGGTGATGTAGCAGTTCCAGATGACGGGCAGCTTGCGGTCGGCGGCGGAGGTGTCGGTCAGGTTGACCATCTCGATGAGCAGCGACCCCGTCGTGTAGCCGTAGTAGACCATGTAGGGGTAGTACCAGCCGCCCCACGGGCCCCAGTAGCCGGGTGTCCAGTAGTAGGGGTAGTAGCCCCACCAGTAGGGATCGTTGTAGCCGACGAAGTAAGAGTCCTCCTGCACGTAGCTGATCTGGATGCCTGCGTCGGCCGTTCCCTTCAGTTCGGGATCGGTCTGGCGCACGTAGCCGCGGTTGTCGAGCTCGCGCGCGACGGTGTTGACGAGCGACAGGGCGTCGGCGTCGGTCCAGTACTTCGAGACCTTCTGTCCCGCCTCGTCGAGGGTGTAGGAGCCGATGAGCAGGATGCTGTCGGGGAGGTAATAGGTGTCGAGCGACGGGAAGGAGGCCTTGTCGTCGTAGGCCGTGTAGACCAGATACTCGTCGTGCAGGCTCGACGTCGAGGGGTCTTTCCGGCAGCCGGCGGGCAGCAGTACGACCGCCGCGGCGACCGCGCACAGGAAATGTTTGATCTTCATGATAGTGTTTTTTGAACTGTTTCGAGAGTGGGGCCGATCAAAATCCGTACCAACCGCCGCGGGGCGGAGCCGCTGCGGGCGGGTGTTTTTTTCGGGCGCAGATTGTGCGAAAAAAACTTTATAAAACGGCTCCTCGAACGGAAAATACAAGCAAAATGCTCATTCTGCGTATTTTTCTTGTACCTGAATGTTGTTTTTGCGAAAATTTTTCATACATTTGTACATAATCCTTAAATAATACTGTCATGAAACGCATTTTATGTATTCTGTTCGCCGTATGTGCGGCTGTTATTTTGATTCCGCAAATGCCGTGTTTTGCGGCCGGTCAGGCTGACCAAATAACGTCTGTGACGAATCGTAAGATTGAGGGGGTTGTCGTCGATGAGAGCGGAGAACCTCTTATGGGAGCTACAATTGTTATCTTGGGGACCAATATGGGAACAACTGCGGATATAGATGGTCGGTTCTGTTTCTCGAATGCTCCTGATGCTGCGATTCTTGTATGCTCATATATTGGCTTTGAGACTCAAACAAAGGTTGCAAAATCTAATTTTGTGACCTTTGTAATGAAGGAACCGACTCCGGAGCCCGACCCGGAGCCCACCCCGACCCCGGAACCCAAACCGAATAATTAAGAAACCTAATTCATTCTGAAGCCTATGAAAAATCTGCTCCTGACTGCGCTGTCGCTGTTCTTTTTCGCGGCGGCCGCTGCGCAGCAGCCACGGACAGTTTCATTGTCGGGATTTGTGAGTGCCGTGGATTCCGGCAATACGGAGGGAGCGGTCGTGGAGGTGATTTCGGGTTCCGATACGTTACACTGCGTTGTGAGTGTAATTCACAGTTTTGCAGTGAAAAAGGTAAAACCGGGTGACGTGCAGGTGCGCGTCACCCACCTTGCTTATAAACCGTTCGAAACGACCGTCCGCGTCGTGGATGGTCGGAACGAACCGCTTATGATCATGCTGGAGCGCGACGTCAAGCAGATCGATGCGGTCTCCGTCAAGGCGGAGATCCCCCTGTTCAAACGGAGCGGCGACACGCTGATCTACAATGCCGCGGCCGTCAAGACGCTCGACGGCGACGAGGCGATCCGCATTCTGGAGCAGCTGCCGGGTATTCTGGTCGAGAACGGCCGCCTGGAGGCGATGGGCAAGCAGGTGATGCGCACCTACGTGGACGGCCGCCTGATCTTCGGCGACGATCCGATGACGGCCCTGCTCAATCTGACGGCCGACGACGTGCAGAAAATCCGCGTCTACGACGAATACGACGAGGCCGACAAACGTCACAAACGGAACTATGCCAAGAAGCACCGCGTGCTCGATATTCAGACCAAAAGCCGGCTGATAAGTGCCGTGACGGGCCATCTGCTGGCCAGCTACGGCGCCGATTTCTCGCAGAAGGCCGACGGCGGACGGCAGGACCGCTACGGAGCGGGCGCGACGGTCAACTTCTTTTCGGAGCGGCTGCGTCTGTCGGGCAACGCCTATACCAACAACGTGAACCGCACGTCGAACCGGCTGGAGAATCTGCTGGTCGTCAAACAGGCGAATCTGCCCTATACCGAGAACAGCTACGCCGGTTTCGGCTATGCGCAGATGTTCGGTGAACAAAAAGGCGTCAGCCCCGAGCTCTCGGCGAACTATGTCTACAAGAACGACTATTCGCGCGACGAAACCGTCTCTTCGCGCAGCTATTTCCCTACCTCGGAGTATGCCGTCCGCAGCACCTCGGACTCGCTGCGCAACACGCAGCGGATCGAATCGCACACGGGAAATGTGGATTTTAGTTGGAAAGATTGTTATTTGAACCAAAATTTTTCGTTCAGCCGCGACCGTGCCGAAAGAATACTCGACCAGCTTTCGGTGTTGGACGACCGCTACTCCGCCATCCTCTCCGAGAATGCGTCGCGCATGCGGAACGGCAGTTATAAGGTGCAGACCGGGTGGTCCGGCCGGTTGGCGGACCGGTGGAACGGTTACGTGAACGGCTCTTTCTCGTTAGGATGGGGCGACGGCTCCTCCCTGCGCGAGGACAGCCTCTCGAGCAGCGCCCTGAAAGAGGTCTATACCTCCTCGCCCATGGGGCGCAGCCGCGATGCGACCGCTTCTGCCCGATTCGTCTA
>CAZVGH010000063.1:5795-9762 GCA_964626515.1 uncultured Alistipes sp. | reverse complement strand
CCGTAGAGGACGCCGATGCCCGTCGGGCCGTAGAGCTTGTGACCCGAGAAGGCGTAGAAATCGCAGTCGAGGGCCGCGACGTCGATTCCGCCGTGCACCACCCCCTGGCAGCCGTCGATCACGGCGACCGCGCCGACGGCATGCGCCGCCGCGACGACCTGCCGCAGGTCGGGCCGCGTGCCGAGCGTATTCGAGGCCTGCGTCACGGCGACGATCTTCGTCCGCTCGTCGACCAGACCGGCCAGCCGTTCGGTCAGCAGGCGCCCCTCGTCGTCGAACGGCAGCACGCGCAGCGAAGCCCCCCGGCGTTCGGCGAGCAACTGCCACGGTACGATGTTCGAATGGTGCTCCATCTCGCTCACGACGATGTTGTCGCCCGCCGAGACGAAACGGTCGCCCCAGGCGTAGGCCACCGTATTGAGCGAGGCCGTGGCACCGGCCGTGAAGATCACCTCCTCCTTCTCGGCCGCGCCGATGAAGCGGGCGATCGTCGCGCGCGCCTCCTCGTAGCGGTCCGTAAGCTGTTCCGAGAGGTAGTGCACCCCGCGGTGGATGTTGGCGTTGAGTTCGCGGTGCAGCCGGTCGACTGTCTCGATCACCGCCAGCGGCTTCTGCGCCGTGGCGCCGTTGTCGAGGTAGACGAGCGGACGGCCGTAGACCGTGCGCTGCAGGATCGGAAATTCCGAGCGGATGGATTCGACGTCGAACATGGCCATTACAAAGTTTTCAGACGTTCTTCGACCGCTGCGAGAAGCGCCGAGCAGAGCGCCTCGGGGGCGCAGTCGCACAGCAGCTCCGAGACGAAGCCGGTCAGTTGCAGCGCGCGCGCCTGCTGTTCGTCGAGGCCGCGCTGGCGCATGTAGAGGATCGCGTCGCGATCCAGCAGGCCGACCGTCGCGCCGTGCGTGCACTGCACGTCGTCGGCATAGATCTCCAGCTGCGGCTGCACGTCGATGCGCGCCGTGTCGCTCACGAGGACGTTGCGGCACTGCTGGCCCGCGTCGGTCCGCTGGGCGTCGGGCGCCACATAGACCAGTCCGCGGAAAACGCCCGTAGCCGTGCCGCCCGCCACGCCGCGCACCTGCGAACGGCTCTTGCAGTCCGCCACGAGGTGGTTCGTACGCAGCGTCAGCGCGGTGTGCTCCGCACCGCCCGCCAGCAGCAGGGCGTTCGTCTCGCAGAGGGCGTCGCGCCCCGCAAGGTCGGTCGTGCAGCCGACCGTGGCGCCGGCCAGCTCGACGACCGTCAGCCGCACGCGGCTCGCGGCCGCCTGCCGCACCTTCACCTCGGCCGAGGCGTCGCCCGTGAAGAGCTCGACCACCTCCAGCGAGGCTCCTTCGCCCGTCTCCAGCTCGATCGAAGCCTCCGAGGCGGCCGTATGCAGCACCACGAGGTGCGCCGACGTCCCGGCGGCAACCGTCACATGCAGCGTCGCAGGATCGATCGCCGCCAGCGGCCCGTCGGTCGGGGTGTCGATCCGCAGCGTCGGTCCGTCGATCGGACGCAGCGAGCGGATGATTTCGTGCAACTCCATCGCGTTACTCCTTATAATCGTTGATAAGCCAGTCGTAGCCCTCCTTCTCGAGCTTCAGCGCCAGCGTCTTATCGCCCGTGTAGATGATGCGGCCCTTGTAGAGGACGTGCACCACGTCGGGCACGATGTAATCCAGCAGGCGCTGGTAGTGCGTGATGACCACCGTGGCGTTCTCGGCCGTATGCAGCTTCGTGACACCCGTGGCGACGATGCGCAGGGCGTCGATGTCGAGGCCCGAGTCGGTCTCGTCGAGGATCGCCAGCTTCGGATCGAGCATCGCCATCTGGAAGATCTCGTTCTTCTTCTTTTCGCCGCCCGAGAAGCCCTCGTTCACCGAACGCGACGTGAGTTTGGCGTCGAGCTCGACCACCTTGCTCTTCTCGCGCATCAGCTTCAGGAACTCGCCCGCCGAGAGGGGCTCCTCGCCGCGGAAGCGGCGCTGCTCGTTCACGGCCAGCTTCATGAAGTTGGCCATCGTGACGCCCGGGATCTCGACCGGATACTGGAAGCCGAGGAAAAGCCCCATGCGGGCACGGTCCTCGATCGGCAGCGCCAGCAGGTCGCGGCCCAGAAATTCGACCGACCCTTCGGTCACCGTATATTTCTCGCTGCCGGCCAGCACCGAGGCCAGCGTCGACTTGCCCGAGCCGTTGGGGCCCATGATGGCATGCACCTCGCCCGCACGGACCTCGAGGTCGATGCCTCGCAGGATCTCCCGGCCCTCGACCGTAGCGTGCAAATTGGTAATCTTAAGCATATCTGTCTGTTTTTCGTTTTTTCATCTTTATTGCGGGACGCGGCCTGCGGCGTGTCGCGACCGAAGGGCCTCTTCGCCGAAGGAGCTGCGGACAGCCGATCCCTACGGAAACGACGGCGCCGTCCGCGGGGCGTCCGCTACCCTACCGACCCTTCGAGGTTGATCGCCAGCAGCTTCTGTGCCTCGACGGCGAACTCCATCGGCAGTTTGGCCAGCACCTCGCGGGCATAGCCGTTGACGATCAGACCTACGGCATCTTCGGTCTTCAGGCCGCGCTGGTTGCAGTAGAAGAGCTGGTCGTCCGAGATCTTCGAAGTCGTCGCCTCGTGCTCGAGGACCGCCGTACGGTTGCGGCAGTCGATCTCGGGGAAGGTGTGGGCGCCGCAGCGGTCACCGATCAGCAGCGAATCGCACTGCGAGTAGTTGCGGGCATTTTCGGCCCGTTTGCCGACGCGGACCAGACCGCGGTAGGCGTTCTGGCTGCGGCCCGCCGAGATACCCTTCGAGACGATGCGGCTGCGGGTGTTGCGGCCGATGTGGATCATCTTCGTACCCGTGTCTGCCTGCTGGAAATTGTTGGTCATGGCCACCGAGTAGAACTCGCCGACCGAATTGTCGCCCAGCAGCACGCAGCTCGGGTATTTCCACGTAATGGCCGAACCGGTCTCGACCTGCGTCCACGACAGGCGGGCATTCTCGCGGCACAGGCCGCGCTTCGTGACGAAGTTGTAGATGCCGCCGCGCCCCTCCTTGTCGCCCGGGTACCAGTTCTGCACGGTCGAATATTTCACCTCGGCATCGCGCTCCACGACGATCTCGACCACGGCGGCGTGCAGCTGGTTTTCGTCGCGCTGCGGCGCCGTGCATCCCTCGAGGTAGCTCACGTAGGACCCTTCGTCGGCGACGATCAGCGTGCGCTCGAACTGACCCGTTCCCGCGGCGTTGATGCGGAAGTAGGTCGACAGCTCCATCGGGCAGCGCACGCCCTTCGGGATGTAGCAGAACGAGCCGTCCGAGAAGACGGCGGCGTTGAGCGCCGCGTAGAAGTTGTCCGTGTAGGGAACGACGCTGCCGAGGTACTTGCGCACCAGTTCGGGGTGCTCCTTCAGCGCCTCCGAGATCGAGCAGAAGATGATCCCCTGCGCGGCCAGCGTCTCGCGGAAGGTGGTCTTCACCGAGACGGAGTCCATCACGGCGTCGACCGCGACGCCCGACAGCGCCATCTGCTCCTCGAGCGGAATGCCCAGCCGGTCGAAGGTGCGTTTCAGCTCGGGATCCACTTCATCCATCGAGTTCAGCTGTTTCTTCGGCTTCGGGGCCGCGTAGTAGATGATATTCTGAAAGTCGATTTCGGGAATATCGAGGTGGGCCCACGTCGGCGGCGTCAGTGTCAGCCAGTGGCGGTAGGCCTCCAGCCGGCGTTCGGTCATCCATGCGGGTTCGTCCTTCTTGGCCGAGATCAGCCGCACGACCTCTTCGTTCAGACCGCGGGCGATGAGCTCGGTGTCGATATCCGAGGTGAAACCGTATTTGTACTCCTCGCCGGCGAGGTTTTCCAATATCTCTTTATCTTCTGACATGCGTGTACGAAATAACGGACAAAGTTACAAAATCTTTCAGAATAAAACCACGCATCCGCCTGCAAATATGACACCGATTCGCCGCCGCCCCGGCCG
>CAZVGH010000063.1:0-5695 GCA_964626515.1 uncultured Alistipes sp. | reverse complement strand
CCAACGAAAAGAGCCGCCCCTCCTTGCGGAAGGGCGGCCCGTGGTCGGATCGACCGTCAGTCGGCTACTCGAGGCCGGCAGCGGCTTTCCAAAGCGGGTTGTAGTAGTTGAACTTGTCCATCATACCCTCCTCGTCGCGCAGACGGAAGTAGATCGACTTGAGCAGCTGGAGCGTGTTGACATCCTGCTGGTTCAGCGAGTAGGCCTTCTCGAGGAACGGCAGCGCCTCGCGGTAAACGGCATTCACGGCATCCAGATCCGCATCGTAAGCGGACTGCGACGTGTGCTGCTTGGCATTCATGGCCTGCTGCATGGCATCGCCCTTGAAGGCGTAAACCGTACCGAGCTTGATGTAACCGTCGAACTCCTCGGGCTTAAGCTCCACGGCCTTCTTGAACGAAGCGATGCTCTCGTCGTAGTTCTCCAATTTGTAGAAGAGGAAGCCGCGGCCCGTCCACAGGTCGGCACTCGCGGGATTCTCGGCCAGCGAACGGTCCACCATGGCAACGAGCTCCTGCGGATCGCCTGCGCTCTCCTCGGTCGTGTAGAGGGCGATCAGACCCTCCATGATGCGCTCGTTCTTCGGGAACTTCTCGAGACCCGTCATCAGCGCGTCCTTGGCCTTCAGCACCATGCCGGGATCGTTGGCCTTCTGGCCGTAGTAGCAGTGGTAGAGGTAGTAGTAGATGTTGCCCTCCTCATCGCTGTAGCCCGTGGCGATCGCCTTGTTCAGCAGCTCGGCGCCGCGAACGAACGACTCGGGGTTCGTCGGACCGTCCATCGTGCGCAGCAGACCGGCGTTCGACAGGCACATGCCGTCGGGTGCACCGTAGGCGGGCGACGACTGGGCGTCGTAAGCGAGTTCGAAGGCATCGGCAGCCACGACCGTCAGACCGGCCTTGCTGGCCGTCTCACCCAGCTGGATGCAGTAGTCGGCGAGCGACTTCAGACCGGCCTTCACCTTCTCGGCCTGCTTCGGATCGAGCTCGTAGGCCTTCTTGTAGGCATCGACCGCCGTCTTGGCGGCACCCGGGAAGACATCCTCGGCCACGAACGTAGCCACCTTGTTGCCGTAGAGGTACACCGTGCAGAAAGGATACTTCCAGGCCTCGTAGGGGGTACCCATGATAACGACCTCCTCCTTGGCCGTCGGCTCGCCGGCAGCCAGCTTGAGCATCATGTCGTCCATCGAGACGAAGACGTCCTTTACGGGGGCCGTGGCGGCCTCGTAGTAGACCTTGCCGCGATTGAGCCACGTAGCGGCCTTCACGTTCTTCTTGGCATCCGCGATATCGGCATCGCTCTTCGACAGTTTCGCCTGAATCGCATCCTTGTTCAGTTTCTGTGCCTGCACGGCCGGAACAGCCAGCAGGACGGCAGCCAAAGCCGCCAAAAGCACTCTTTTCATAATTATTGGAAAGTTAAGGTTGTTGCTTCTCGTTGTGTGTTACTCCTCTGCGGCGGGTGCCTCCGTCGAAGGCGCCGTCCCGGCCGCTCCCGCAGCGTTTTCGGCCGCTGCGACCGGTGCGCCCTCCGTGCCGGCCGGCTCCTCGGGCTCCTCGTTCTTGGGCACGGCCACCACCGAAGCGATCGCGTCGCCTTCGCGCAGGTTGATGATCTTCACGCCCTGCGTCGCACGGCCCGCCAGACGGATCTGGTCGACGCCCGTGCGGATCGAGAGACCCGAGCGGTTGATGATCATCAGGTCGTTGTCGTCCGTCACGGCCTGGATCGATACCAGCTTGCCCGTCTTCTCGGTGACGTTGATCGTCTTGACGCCCTTGCCGCCGCGGTTCGTGACGCGGTACTCGTCGAGATCGGTACGCTTGCCGTAGCCGTTCTCGCTCAATACCAGCACGTCGCGTTTCTGGTCGGGCTCGATGGCGATCATGCCGATCACCTCGTCGTCGTCCTCGATCGAGATACCGCGCACGCCGGCGCCCGTGCGGCCGATGGCGCGCACCAGCTGCTCGTTGAAACGGATCGCCTTGCCTTCGCGGGCGGCGATCATCAGTTCGGCGTTGCCGCTCGTGATCGCCACGTCGAGCAGTTCGTCGCCCTCACGCACCGTGATGGCGTTGATACCGTTCAGACGCGGACGCGAGTAGGCCTCGACGAGCGTCTTCTTGATCGTACCGCGGCGCGTGCACATGACGATGTGGTAGTTGTTCAGGAACTCCTCGTCCTTGAGGTTGCGCACGTTGATGTAGGCGCGGACCTTGTCGTTCGGGGCGATCTGAATGACATTCTGGATGGCGCGGCCCTTCGACGAGCGCGTGCCCTCGGGGATCTCGTAGACCTTGAGCCAGTAGCAGCGGCCCTGCTCCGTGAAGAAGAGCATCGTGTTGTGCATGCTGGCGACGTAGATATGTTCGATGAAATCCTCGTCGCGCGTGGCGCTCGCCTTGACGCCGACCCCGCCGCGATGCTGGGCGCGGTACTCGGTCAGCGGCGTGCGCTTGATGTAACCGAGGTGCGAGATCGTGATGACCACGTCCTCGTCGGCATAGAAATCTTCGGGGTTGAACTCCTCGGCGGCGTAGACGATCTCGGTGCGGCGCTCGTCGCCGTATTTCTCCTTGATCTCGAGCAGCTCCGTCTTGACGACCTTCAGCTGCTCCTCCTCGCTGCCCAGAATCTCGTCCATGCGGGCGATGAAGCGCATCAGCTCGTCGCGCTCGGCGACCAGCTTGCCGTGCTCGAGGCCCGTCAGCGCACGCAAACGCATCTCGATGATGGCCGCCACCTGAAGCTCGTCGAGGGGGAAGCACTCCATGAGGGTCGCCTTCGCCTCGTCGGGGGTCTTCGAGCTGCGGATGATGCGGACGATCTCGTCGATGTTGTCCTGCGCGATCAGCAGACCCTGCACGATGTGCAGACGCTCCTCCGCCTTGCGCTTGTCGTAGCGCGTGCGGCGCACGACGACGTCGTGGCGGTGATCGACGAAGTGGCGCACGAGATCCTTCATCGGCAGCAGCTGCGGACGGCCGTTCACCAGCGCGATGTTGTTCACCGCGAACGAGGTCTGCAGCGGGGTATCCTTGAAGAGACTGTTCAGCACGACACTCGCCATCGCATCCTGCTTGACGATGATGACGATGCGCAGACCCGAACGGTCCGATTCGTCGTTGATGTAGGAGATGCCCTCGAGCTTCTTGTCGTTGATCATGTCGGCGATCTTCTTGATCATCTCCGCCTTGTTGACCATGTAAGGAATCTCCGTCACGACGATGCACTCGCGGCCTGAGGGGGTCTGCTCGATCTCGGTCTTGGCGCGCATGATGACGCGGCCGCGGCCCGTGAGCATCGCCTCCTTCACCCCTTCGTAGCCGTAGATGAGGCCGCCCGTCGGGAAATCGGGCGCCTTGATGTACTGCAGCATCTCCTCGCCCGTGATCTCGGGATTGTCGACGTAGGCGCAGCAGGCGTCGACCACCTCCGAGAGGTTGTGGGGCGCCATGTTGGTCGCCATGCCGACGGCGATACCGCTGGCGCCGTTGACGATCAGCAGCGGAATCTTGGTCGGGAGGACGGTGGGTTCGGGAATCGTATCGTCGAAGTTGAGCATCCAGTCGACCGTCTCCTTCTCGATGTCGGCCATCACCTCGTCGGTGATGCGCTTCATGCGCGCCTCGGTGTAACGCATGGCGGCCGGCGAGTCGCCGTCCATCGAACCGAAGTTACCCTGACCGTCGACCAGCGGATAGCGCATCGACCACTCCTGGGCCAGACGCACCATCGCCTCGTAAACCGACGAGTCGCCGTGGGGGTGGAACTTACCGAGCACGTCGCCGACGATACGGGCCGACTTACGCGTCGGCTTGTCGTACGAAAGACCCAGCTCGGCGCTCATATCGTAGAGGATGCGGCGGTGGACAGGTTTCAGACCGTCGCGCACGTCGGGAAGGGCGCGCGAAACGATCACCGACATCGAGTAGTCGATGTAGGCGGTTTTCATCTGCTCCTCGATATTGACCGGAACGATTCGCCCGATCAAACCGGCATTCTTTTCTTCTTCGGTTAGCATGTGTCTCTTCTAAATATCTATACTTTTAACGAACAAAAATACGTTTAATTTTCCATTCGGCCAATTTTCCGCACACAATTTTTCGTCTTTCTTGCGGACAATCCCCGTTTTTCGGCCCTTTTCGGGCGATTTGAGCGCATCGGCGGCAAAAGCCGACAGGAGGACGGGGATTCGGCGGCACACAGGGAGTCGGAGCGATGCCGGAACAGGATGCAAAGCGGGGTGCGACAGGGAAGCGGAGCAGAGCCTGACGGGGCGCGGAGCCGACTGCCGACAGGGAGCGCTCGGCCGGCGGGCTGTGCACACGAGCGATCGAACGCAATGCGGGGAGGCACCCGAAGGTACCTCCCCGCGCGGTTCCCGAGCGTTCGGAATCACTTGATCTCGATCTGTCGCGAAGCGGGCAGCTCGTGGCGGTTCTCCCGTTTCGGCAGGTCGATCGTCAGCACACCGTGGTGCATTTTCGCATCGATCTTCGTGCTGTCGACTTCGTCGGGCAGAATGAAACTCTGACGGAACGAGGTGTAGGAAAACTCCCGACGCAGGTAGGTAGGCTGTTTCGCCTCCCGTTTGTCGTCGGCTCCGTCCCGGTTCGGTTCGGCCCCGCGGGTGCTCTTCTTCTCGAGGGCGATCACCAGCTGGTTATCGTTCTCGATGCGCACCGTGAAGTCCTCCTTGCACATGCCGGGTGCGGCGACTTCGATCCGATACGACTTTTCGTGTTCGAGGATGTTCACGGCCGGTGCGGCCTGTTGTCTGGTCTGCATCGGCAGCCACTCGTCGCCGAAAAAGTCGTTGAAAATGCTCGGCAACCAATTTTGATTTCGTCTGGCAGGCGTCATAACTTTTTTGTCGTTTTAGGTGCTGTCCGGAATCGGTGCAAACCGCATGCCGCACCGGCCGCCCGCCGACAAAAAAAAGAGGCGCGCGCCGCGTGCCTCTCCGATTCCGTTCCGCCCGGATCTCCTATCGGAAATCGATCCATTCGTAGCCGGCGAAGGCTTTGCGGTCGAAGGAGCGCACCCCCTCGGCCAGCCGTCCGACCGCGCGGACGGCGACCGACACGGCCTCCTCGCCCGCCTCGTAGCGGATCGCCGTCGGCAGGGACGTCGCCGTGTCGATCGTCAGCACGATCGCCGCATCCTGCGCCTTCAGCGGCTGCAGGCGCACGCGGGCGCTGCCGCCGGCCTCGCCGACAAGGGTCGCCGCATACTGCTCCGCGACGAAATCGAAAGCGTGGACGGGGTCCGAAAGGAGGTTCTGCGAGGTCCGCTCGACGGGAGCGACCGTCACCTCGCGGCGGCGATGGTCGACCTCGTAGCGCACGTCGGCCGTGCCGAAGACCTCGGCATCGTTCAGCTCGATGTAGTAGCGGTCGTCCTCAACGGCGAAACGGCCGCCGACCTGCGGGCCGCCCGCGGAGATTTCGAAGCGCACCTCGTAGGCGGGCATTGCGCGGAAAGCCGCCGTCATGCGCTGCAGCAACGTCTGCGCACGCTCCTGCCCCGCCGCGAACGACGGCAGCAGCAGAAGCAGGGAAAGAAGGGTTCGCATAAGCGTATTCGTTTCAAAGGTTAGAAAAGGCCCAGTTCCTGCAGCTTCGCCTCCAGCGAGGGGCTGTCGTGGAAGAGGATGTCGCGCGGCTTGGCGCCCTGCTGGCGGCCGACG
>CAZVGH010000062.1:8687-9834 GCA_964626515.1 uncultured Alistipes sp. | reverse complement strand
ACCACTTCTACTACATGGCGACGAAATGGCTTTCGGACGGCGACGTACACTCCTATTTCAACCCCTACGATTCGGCTTACGACGCCTTCATCAACTACATGAACGTGCTGTCGGATTTCGAGATCGAGGTTGAAAAGGCGCTCGAGGCCAAGAGCAGCCGCAAACGGACGGCCGCCAAGGCGTAGTCCCGTTCGGACGACGAACCGCAAATGCACCGCCCCGCAGTCGAAAGGCTGCGGGGCGGGTGTTGTTAGGCGGGTCGTGTATGCGACGGCTTCTGGCTACTCCGTCGGACAGCTACTCCATCGGACGGATGCGCACCTCGGTGATGCCGGCGAGTTTGGCGGCGAGCAGCTTGAGGTCGGTCTTTTCGTCGACCTGTCCGTAGTGGTAGGGATAGAAGATCGCGGGGCGGAGCATCTTGACTGCCTCCACGGCCTGATCGACGGTCATCGTGTAGGGCTGGTTGACGGGCAGGAAGGCGATGTCGATCCCCTTCAGCGACCGCATCTCGGGGGTCGGTTCGGTGTCGCCCGCGATGTAGATGCGCGAACCTCCGACCGAGAGGACGTAGCCGCAGTCCTCTCGGTTGCGGGGGTGGAATTTGGTGCGGCTCTCGGTGGTGTTGTAGGCGGCCACAGCCTCGATGCGGAGCCCCGGGAAGGGGGTTACGACGCTGCCCGGCCGCATCGTGTGGCAGCGGGCCTCGATCCCCTTGGCCGACGTGCGGTCGCAGATGATCTCCGAACGGCGCGTGGTCAGTTCATCGACCGCCTCCCGGTCGAAATGGTCCGAGTGGTGGTGCGTGACGAGCACGACATCCGCCTCGGGCAGCCGCGTGTAGTCGGCATGCTTCATGACGGGATCGACGTAGACGTTCCGTTCCCCGATGCGGATCGCCAGCGAGGCGTGGGCGAAGAAGGTAACGGTAATCTCGCTGCCGTCGCGCAACTTGATCTGGTCGGTCGGGTAGTCGGGCGTCTTGCGGCCGCATCCGAAAAGGGAGAGAATCGACATAAGCAACAAGTGTGTATGGGATTTCATCTTCGGCGATGTTTGGATTCACAAGATAGCGCTTTTTTCGGAAACGGCCAATGCCTTTTTGAAAAAAATGCCTTCGGACGCTTTTCGGAGCGGCTTTTTCGGG
>CAZVGH010000062.1:1486-8587 GCA_964626515.1 uncultured Alistipes sp. | reverse complement strand
TGCGGCAGGACCGAAAGATCGAAGAGCGCCGCGCGGTCGTCCGAACGGCGGACGGCGCGGAACTCCGAGGGCGAGAGCCCCGCATACTGCTTGAAATAGCGGCCGAAGAAGGACTGGTTGGGAAATCCCAGCGCGGCGGCGACCTCCTTGATGCCCGCCGCGGGGTCCGACAGCAGGCGCGACGCCTCGGCGATCACCGTGCGCGTGATCCACTGGTGCGCCGTGCGCCCCGAGGCCTCTCGGATGACGGCCGAGAAGTGGCGCGGCGTGAGGCAGCGGCGGGCGGCGTAGAAGGCGACATCGCGGTGGCTGCGGAGGTGGTGGTGGAGGTCGAACAGAAACTCCTGAAAGATGCGGTCGCGCCGGTCCTGCCGCAGCGGGCGGACGGGGTAGTGGGCGAAGTAGGCGCGCATGATCTCGTAGCAGACGGCCCGCCCGAGGGCCGAGAGCAGCTGCGTCTGGAGGATCCCCTCGCCGTCGCCGGCCCGCCGTCTGACGGCGCTGATGAGCTCCTCGATGCGGGCGCGCTCCTCGGCGTCGAGCGGGATGCAGGGGTGGGCGCGGATGTAGAGCAGGTTGCCCGCGTCGTTGACCGCGTTGAGGACCGGAAGCACGAAATCGAAGTCTGCGATGCCGATCACGCCGCGCAGCGCGTCGTCCGCCTCGCCCAGCAGCGTCTGCGAGCAGGGGGGATAGAGAAAGAGGTCGCCGCTGCCGATTTCGAACGTGCGGCCGTCGAGCTCCAGACGGATGCGGCCCGCCGTGCAGTAAAAGAAGCCGTTCTTGTCGGTGTGCAGCACGGGGCCGATCCGCCCGGCCGTCGTGCGGTCGATGTCGAGCCAGCCGATGCGGGCGAGGGTCGCAGTCTCCATGGGCGTCATTTTTTTGTACAAAATAAGGAAAAATCGGACGAATCGCCGCCTGAAACGACCGTTATTTGTCGAAAATCGTACTTTTCGGACAATCCGGCCGCCGTATCCGTCTTTTTCGGGCGCACAGGGCGGCCTACCTTTGTCAAGAAAGAGAAACCGAAAAAAACGTGTTCCGATGAAGAAACTTGGTTATATGCTCGCCCTCGCGCTGGCGGCGGCGGGCTGCGGCAGCGGACCCGCCGAACGGCCGGCGCTGCCCGCGGTGCGGATCGCCGAGGTCGGCCGGGCGGCGCACCCTCTCGTCTCGGAGTATCCGGGACGGGTCGAGGCCTCGGAGGAGGTGCACCTCGCCTTTCAGTCGGGCGGTACGCTGCGCCGCATCGCCGTCGCCGAAGGGGCCCGCGTCCGCCGCGGGGAGCTCGTCGCCGAGCTCGATCCCGCCGACTACGCCCTGCAGCTGAAGGCCGTCGAGGCCGAGTACCGCCGCATCGAGGCGGAGGCGCAGCGCGTCATGGCCCTCTATGCCGACAGTGTCGCGACGGCGGCCGCCTACGACCGGGCGCGCTACGGCCTCGAGCAGGCGGCGGCGCGCTACGAACATGCGCGCAAGCAGCTCGCCGACACGCGGATCACCGCCCCCTTCGACGGCTGCGTGCAGCGGCGCCATTGCGATCCGCCGACAGTCGTGGCGGCGGGAATGCCCGTCGTGACGCTCGTCTCGACCGCCGCCCCCGAGATCGAGATCCACATCCCCGCTGCGGATTACGTGCGGCGGAACGACTTCGGATCGTTCGAAGCCTCGTTCGACGGCCTGCCCGCGCGGCGGGTGGCGCTGCGCTTGTTGAGCATCAGCCCGAAGGCCAACGCCAATCAGCTCCACACGGTGCGGCTGGGGTTCGCCGAACCGCTCGCCGATCCGCCCGCCCCGGGGATGAACGTCCTCGTTTCGCTGACGCTGCGGGCTGCGGAGCAGGCGGGCATCGAGATCCCCGCCTCGGCTCTCTTCGCCGACGAGGGGGAGAGCTGCGTCTGGGTGTTCGGGGCCGACAGCACGGTGCGGCGCCGTGCGGTGGCCGTCGAGCGGCTGCGCGCGGACGGCTCGGCGCTGCTCCGCGAGGGGCTCGCCGCGGGTGAACGGATCGTGACGACGGGCGTGCACCGCCTGCGGGAGGGCGAACGGGTCGCCCCGCTGCCCGCTCCGTCGGAAACCAACATCGGGAACATGCTATGATCGACCTGGGTACGTGGGCATTCGCCCGACGGAAGCTGGTGGGCTTCCTGCTGGCCGTCCTGCTCGCTGGCGGCCTCCTCGCGGCTTACGACATGAGCAAGCTGGAGGACCCCGAGATCAAGGTCAAGCTGGCGATGGTCGTGGCGACCTATCCCGGCGCCTCGGCCCACGAGGTGGAGCTGGAGGTGACCGATCCGCTCGAGAAGAGCATCCGCACGATCGGTGCCGTGAACAAGGTGACGAGCTGGTCGTACAGCGATCTGGCGATCCTGCAGGTCGAGCTGCACAGCACGACGCGCGACGCCGACGTCGAGCAGTGCTGGGACTTCCTGCGCCGCAAGACGGCCGACGTCGCGGCGCACCTCCCCGAGGGGGCGACGGTCTCCGTGCAGGACGACTTCGGACTGGTCTACGGCATGCTGTACGCCCTGACGGGCGACGGCCTCACCGAACGCGAGCTGTCGGACTACGCCGGGCTCGTGCAGCGCGAGCTGGGCAATCTGGAGAGCGTCGCCCGCGTTGCGGTCTACGGCGAGCGCGCCGAGTGCATCGACATCCGCATCCGCCCCGAACGCATGGCGGCGCTGGGCGTCTCGCCCGCCGAGGTGCTGGCGACGCTGCGCGGACAGACCGGCATCTGCTATGCGGGGTACTACGACAACGGCACGAACCGCGTCCGCGTGACGGTCGCCGACCGTTCGCGGAGCGAGGAGCAGCTGCGCGGCATGCTCCTCGAGGGGCACGAGGAGGACCGCCTGCGGCTGGGCGACATCGCCGAGGTCGAGAGCGGCTACGCCACCCCCGTGCGGCAGTCGATGCGCTACGAGGGGGAGCGGGCGCTCGGCATCGCCGTGGCGGCCGCCTCGGGGAGCGACATCGTGAAGGTGGGCCGCGAGGTCGAACGGCGGCTGGCGGAGCTCGCTGCCGACCGCTTCCCTGCGGGGCTCGAGTACCACCGCATCTTCTACCAGCCGGCCCGCGTCCGCGAGGCGCTCGGGACCTTCTTCGTCAACCTGCTCGAATCGGTGCTGATCGTCGTGGCGATCCTCATGTGCTCGATGGGGTTCCGCAGCGGTCTGATCATCGGCGCGAGCCTCGTGACGATCGTTGTCGGCACCTTCCTGCTGCTGGGCATGGCCGACGGGTCGATGCAGCGCGTCTCGCTCGCCTCGTTCATTCTGGCGATGGGCATGCTGGTCGACAACGCCATCGTCATCGTCGACGGCATTCTGGTCGATCTCGCGCGGGGCGTGCCGCGCCGCGAGGCGCTCACGGCGATCGGCCGCCGCACGGCCCTGCCGCTGCTCGGCGCGACGCTGATCGCCATCCTCGCCTTCCTGCCCGTCTTCCTCTCGCCCGATACGGCGGGAGTCTACGTCCGCGACCTGTTCATCGTGCTGGCCGTCTCGCTCCTGCTGAGCTGGCTGCTGGCGCTGGTCCACGTGCCGCTCATGGCCGACCGCTGGCTGCGCATGCCGGACGGCGGCACGGCGAAGCAGGCCCCGGCCTACGTCGAGGCGGCCCACCGGGTGCTGCGGGGCGCGCTGCGCTTCGGACTGCGCCACCGCCTCGTCTCGCTGGCGGTCGCCACGGTGCTCGTCGCGGCGAGCGTCGCCGGCTACGGCCGCATGCGGCAGGGCTTCTTCCCCGACATGGTCTACGACCAGCTCTACATGGAGTACAAACTCCCCGAGGGGGCCAACTCGATGCGCGTCGCCGCCGATCTGGAGGCGATCACGCACTACCTCAAGAGCCGCCCCGAGGTGCGGGCCGTGACGGCCTCGATCGGCGGCACCCCCGCCCGCTACAACCTCGTGCGCAGCATCGCCGTCCCGTCGCTGGCCTACGGCGAGCTGATCATCGACTTCGCCTCGGCCGAGGCGCTCGAGGCCAACGTCGACGCGATCCAGCGGGAGCTGACGGCGCGCTATCCCGACGCCTACGTCAAGCTCAAGCGCTACAACATCATGTACAAGAAATACCCGATCGAGGCGGAGTTCACGGGGCCCGATCCCGCGGTGCTGCGGGCGCTGGCCGACTCGACGCGCCGCATCCTCGAGCAGAGCCCCGAGGTCTGCCTCGTGACGAGCGACTGGGATCCCGCCGTCCCCGTGCTGGAGGTCGACTACGACCAGGCCGCCGCCCGACGGGCGGGGTTGAGCCGCCGCGATCTCTCGCTCTCGATGCTGGCGGCCGCGGGCGGCATCCCCGTGGGCACCTTCTACGAGGGGAGCCACCGCAAGACGATCTACCTGAAGTGCACCGAGGCCGACGGCCGCGCCGTGGACAACCTCGAGAACGTGCCGGTTTTCCCGACGGTGCCTTCGCTCGGGTCGGTGCTGAACGAAGAGACGCTCCGCCGCCTCCGCACGGGGAATCTCGACCGCGGGACGCTGGTCGGCGAGGCGCTGCACACGACGCCGCTGCGCCAGCTGGGGCGCGGCATCGGGGTGCGGTGGGAGGATCCCGTGGTCTGCCGCAGCAACGGACGGCGGGCCCGCCGCGTGATGTGCTCGCCCGTGCCGGGATGCGAGACCGAGGCGGCGCGCCGGGCGGTCGCCCGCCGCGTCGAGCGGATCGGACTGCCGGCCGGCTATGCCCTCACGTGGGAGGGCGAGAAGGGGGCCAGCGACGAGACGATGCGCTACCTCTTCAAGAATGTGCCGCTCGGTGTCGTGCTGATGCTGACGGTCCTCATCCTGCTGTTCGGCGACTACCGCAAGCCGCTCATCATCCTCTGCGGCATCCCGCTGCTGGCCGTCGGCATCGTCGCCGCGATGCTCCTCACGGGCAAAACGTTCACCTTCTGCGCCATCGTCGGCGCGCTGGGACTGGTCGGCATGATGATGAAGAACTGCATCGTGCTGCTGGACGAGATCGGCGACCGGCTCGCTGCGGGCGAGGAGCCCGCCGAGGCGCTCGTCAACGGGACCGAAAGCCGTCTGCGCCCCGTGCTGATGGCCTCGCTGACCACCATCCTGGGCATGATCCCGCTGCTGGGCGACGCGATGTTCGGCTCGATGGCGGCGACGATCATGGGCGGTCTGCTCTTCTCGACCTTCGCCACGCTCTTCTTCGTGCCGGTGCTCTACGCCCTCTTTTTCAAAATCGAGATGAAACGATGAAACGACTTCTCCTGATCTGCGGCGCCCTGCTTGGTACGGGGATCGCCGCCGCGCAGCAGCCGCTGACGCTCGAAGCCTGCGTCGAGCTGGCGCGGGCGCACAACCGCTCGCTGCAGGCTGCCGACCGACAGGCCGCCGCGGCCCGCTTCGAGGCGCGGAGCACGCGGACGCTCCTGCTGCCCGCCCTCTCGGCGAGCGGCACGACGCTCTACACGAATGCCGAAGCCCGCCTGGCCGTCGAGGGGGGCATGCTCCCCGTGCTGGGGATCGACGGCCTGCCGACGGGTGCTTCGGCCTACTTTCCCGGGCTCGAGCTGGCGGCCGACGGGCGCTGGATCTACGGCGGCGGCGTGCGGATCGAGCAGCCGCTCTATGCCGGCGGACGGATCCGCACGGCGCTCCGCATGGCGCGCGAGGGGGTGGCGCTGGCGGCCGAGCAGCGCCGCCGCACGGAGGTCGAAGTGGTGCTCCGCACGAGCCGCGCATACGCCGATGCGGTGCGGGCGCGGGAGCTCCGCCGGGTCGCCGAGGCCTTTCATGCCCTGCTCGTCGAGCTCGAGCGGAACGTCGGGCGCGCCTGCCGCGAGGGGGTGAAGCCGCGCAGCGAACTGTTGCGTGTGCAGGTGAAACGCAACGAGAGCGACCTGCAATTGTTGCGCGCCGCCCACGGCGAACGCCTCGCCGCGATGTACCTGTGCCACTGCATCGGGCGTCCGCTCGGCGACAGCCTCGTGCTCGAGGGGTCGATTCCCGAGGCGGAGCAGGCGGAGCGGCCGACCGACATCGGCAACCGTCCCGAATTCCGGATGCTCGAGCAGCAGACCGAGTTGTCGCGGCAGCAGGTGGCGCTGGCCCGCAGCGAACGGCGGCCGCAGCTGGCCGTCGCGGGGTACTACGGCTATCTGGGCGGCGGGGTGCTGAACGACCGGATGCTGCTGCACCGCTGGAATTTCGCCGCGGGGGTGAACCTCTCGGTGCCGATCTTCCGTTTCGGACGTCACACGAACAAGGTGCGGGCCGCCGAGGCGCGCTACGAACAGCGGCTCGCCGAGCAGGAGGAGACGCAGCAGCTGCTGCAGCTCGAGGCGACGCGGGCGGCGGACGAGCTGGCCGAGGCGGAGCTGGAGGTACGGATGGCCGACGCCGCGGTCACGGCGGCCGACGAGAGCCTGCGGATGAGCCGCCGCTGCTACGAGGCGGGGACCGAGAGCCTCGCCGAACTGCTCGAGATGCAGGCCCTCTGGCAGCAGGCCCGCCAGACCCGTATCGAGGCGCGCATCGGCCGCTACCTGCGGCTGCTGGCCTGGCAGCAGGCGACGGGACGGCTCGAATAGCCGTCGCGCGGTCGACCGGGTTCGGGGCAGGCCTTCGTCCGTAGCGGACGGGGGCCTGCCGCCGTTTGCAGGGGCGGTCAGCGGCGCAAACGGCGCAGCGAGAGGAGCAGCAGCGCGACGGCCGCCGCGATCCATGCCGCTGCCCGCAGCCGCAGCGTGCCGTCGGAGGGGCGCTCCTCGCTGGTGCTGCGTTCGTCGCTGCGAAGGATGCGGGTGCTGCCGCGGCCGACGAGGCTGTCGGCACGGGCGGTGCGGTCGCCGTGCAGTTCGACGGTTGTGCGGGTGATGCGGCGCAGGGGGCCGCGGGGTGTCGTGCCGAGGCTGTCGGCCGCACGCCGTGCCGCCTCGTCGGGCGGATCGAACTCGGCGACGGTCTGTCGCAGCGTGCCGCTGCGCCGTTCGAATTCGGTGCGGACGAGCCGCGAGAGGGTGGTGTCGCGCGTTTGAGTGTCGCGGACCGCTGCGACGCGGGTACGGTGCAGCGGTGCGCAGGCCCCGCAGCAAAGCAGGGCCCCGAGCAGGAGGGGACGAAGCATGAA
>CAZVGH010000062.1:0-1386 GCA_964626515.1 uncultured Alistipes sp. | reverse complement strand
GGGGGGGGGATTTTTTCTTTGAAAAAAAGATGTTTATCGCATAAAAAGTATTACTTTTGTCTACAGGAACTCCGTTCACGGCTTCAAAGAGAGGCGGTTGCCCCTTCGCCGAAGGGCTTTGCCGCGGATTCTGCGGGATCGGAGACGTTGTTCGGCCGCCTTGCGCGAGGCGGCGGACGGCGGCACGAAAAATTGTACCATCAACCCCTATACCGCTATGTCACCGATATATGCCATTCTGATTCCGTTCTGCGTTTCGCTGTTCGTCGTGCTGTGGATTCATCCGCGGCTGGTAAAGATCGCCCTCATGAAGGGGATCGTCGACTGTCCCGATGCTCGCAAGCTGCAGCGAAGGCCGGTGCCCGTGCTGGGCGGCGTGGCCGTCTTCTTCGGCATCATCTGCGGCATCGGCTGCATGGCGTCGCTGGTGGGGGCCGTGGGGCTCTTTTCGGTGACCGTGGCGATGATGATCATGCTCTACACGGGTACGATGGACGATATCCTGAACCTCTCGCCCTCGCTGCGCTTCGTGATCGAGATCATCGTCGTGCTGCTGCTCGTCTTCGTCGGCAGCTACTGCATCGACGATTTCCACGGACTGTGGGGCGTGCGGGAGATTCCGTACTGGGCGGCGGTGCCGCTGACGGTCTTCGCCGCCGTGGGCATCATCAACGCCATCAACCTCATCGACGGCGTGAACGGCCTCTCGTCGGGCTACGGCATCCTCTCGTCGTTCATCTTCGGCCTGCTCTTCTACTCGGTCGGCGACCAGAAAATGGTGATGCTGGCCGCAGTCTCCTGCGGATCGCTGATCCCCTTCTTCCTGCACAACGTCTTCGGCCGCACGTCGAAGATGTTCATCGGCGACGGCGGCACGCTCGTGATGGGCGTCGTCATGGCGACCTTCGTGACGGCGGCGCTGCGCCACATTTCGCCCTGCACGCTGCATACGGCGCCGAACTTCGGACTGGTTCCCTTTACGCTGGCCGTGCTGTGCGTCCCTGTGTTCGATACGCTGCGCGTGATGTCGACCCGCATCCTGCACGGCAAGTCGCCCTTCTCGCCCGACAAAACCCACCTGCATCACATGTTCATCGAACTGGGCTGCTCGCACGCGATGACGACGCTCGCCATCCTGCTGCTCAACTCGTCGGTCGTGTTGCTCTGGTGGATCGTCATGGCCCTCGGCGCCTCGGTCGACGTGCAGCTCTACGTGGTGGTAGCGGCGAGTGCGCTGGTGACCTTCGGCCTCTATAACTTCATGGAGTGGCACATTCATCGCCGCACCCGTTTCCTGCTGATGCTCCGCCGCATCGGCTATCACCTCCATATCAGCCGCACGCGGGGCTTCCTGCGCGTGCAGTACTGGATCGACCGCATGTAGCC
>CAZVGH010000061.1:0-9841 GCA_964626515.1 uncultured Alistipes sp. | reverse complement strand
CGGTACATGCCGAACTTGTTCCCCTCGACCGCCTCGCAGGCGGCGATCATGTCGCGGGCGCTCTCCTCCTCCTCGAGCTGCTCGTCGATGAACCAGACGAGCATGTTCGACGAGGCGTAATCCCGCTCGGCGGCGGCGATTGCGGCGAGGTTGCGGATCATGGCCGATACCTCCTGCTCGTGCTCCAGCGTGTCGCGGAACATCGCGAGGGGCGACGCCCACTCGGTCGGCACCGCGGCGATCGGCTGCAGCAGCACCTTCGCCTCGCGCGTGTGGAGGTAGTTCTGGAAGATGCGGGCGTGATCCTGCTCCTCGCTGAACTGTACGCGGAACCAGTTGGCGAGCCCCTTGAACCCCTTGTGCTCGGCATCCGCCGCCATCGACAGGTAGAGATAGGCCGACCACAGCTCGGCGTTGATCTGCGCGTTGATCGCTTCGTGTAATTCTTTGGATAACATCGTTGTGTCGTTTTGATTGGTTGCGCGGTCCTTGCTCCGCCGCGGGGCGGAGACACTGCGGAAACAGCACGGCGTGCCGCCCGCCGGTCAGTCGTCGACCTTGATGAGGCGGAAGCGGTTGTCGAACTCGAGTTCGAGGCCGTTGTCGAGCTCGACGTCGTAGCCGCGGCGGTCGCGTTCGATCGCCGTGACGCCCGCTCCGTCGAAGCGTGCGTCGAGCACGTCGCGGATCGCCTGCGGCACGAGCTGCTGCGGCACGTGGCCGCGCTTGCAGTCGATCTCCTTCCAGTTGCCGTGCTTGTCGAACTCGATCGAGCCGCCGTCGGTGAAGCGTACCGTGTATTCGCGGTCGAGGAGCGAGTGCTCGGCCTCGACGTAGCCGATGCGGGCGTTGCCGAAGTGCTGCAACAGCAGCGTGCGGGCCGCCTGCGGCAGCTGCTCGACGGTGATCGTGCGATGGCTGTCGGCGGCGGCCGGCAGCACTGCGAGGAGGATCGCCGCAGCGATCAGAAAGCATACCTTTTTCATGTTCCGTAGTTGTTTGCCCGTCGCTCCTGCAAAGACGGGGCCAGAGTGGTGCGCTGCGGTCAGAAACGGAATTTTACGCCGAGGAACCAGCTGCGCGGCATGAGCGGGCCGTAGACGTAGCCCGAGTCGCGCTCGGCGCCGAGGTCGAAATCGCGCTGGTAGGAGTCGAAAAGATTCTTCACACCGCCGTAGAGCTCCATCTGCACCTCCTTGTAGAGCTGCACGGTGTAGCTTGCACGGAGGTTCAGATCGAAGAAGCGCGGCGACTCGACCGCCACGTCGCGTTCGGTGCCCGAGCCGGCCATGTGCTGCACGAGCATGCGGCCCGTGTAGTTGCCCGTGAGGTCGATGTCGAGCCGCTGCAGCGGCTTGAGCTCCAGCGTGAGGTAACCGTAGGTGTCGGGGGTGCGGAACATCCGCTTCTCGGCCGCCACCTCGGGATCCTCGCTCCAGATCTCGGGCTCCTTGTAGCGGCTGCGCTGCCACGTGAAGCCCGCCTGCAGCTCGCACCATGCGGCGAACAGCGCGCGCCCCTCGAGGTTCAGCCCCGCGACGGTGGCGCCCGAACCGTTGTAGCGCTCCTTGATCGTATGGCCGTCGGCCTCGTCGGAGGCGATGTCGCGCAGGGCGAAGACGTCCGTGAGCTCCGTGCGGAACCCTTCGAGGACGAAGTTCGTCGCCACGCGGCCGAAGGTGTGGTACCACTCGGCCGAGGCGCTCCACGACGCCGACCGCTCCTCCTTCAGGCCGTCGGCCAGGCGGATGCGGACGCGCTCGCCGCCCACGATGGCGATGTGCAGATCCTCGTCGTAGGCCTGCGGCGCCCGGTAGCCGCCCGCGTAGCTCAGTCGCAGGCTCAGCTCCTCCGTCGGGTTGAAGCGCAGGTTCGCGCGGGGCGAGAAGATCGCGCGGCCGACGAGGTTGTGCTTGTCGAGACGGCCGCCCACGAGGATCGACCAGCGCTTGGTCTTCCACTCGTTTTGGAAATAGCCGCCGTAGATGTGGACGCGCTGCTTCGTGTCGATGCCGTAGCCCGTCGACTGGTCGTGCAGGTCGTTGTGGCTGTATTCGGCGCCCAGGGTGAGTTCCGAGGGCATGAAGAGGCAGCGTTCGAACTCGTGCACGTATTGCGCGCCGAGGGCGGCCGTCAGGTCGTGCGTGCGGCCGTAGGCGTCGGGGTCCTGCCCCGCGCCGTAGTAGCTGCTGCGCGCCGTGTTCTGGAACGAGGCGTAGGCGTTCACGCGGTTCGCGCGGTCGGGCGACGACCAGTCGAACGAGAGGCTGCCGCCGTCGATCGTGTGGTCGACCTGCTCGCAGACCAGCGCCTCGTGCGGCTGGAGGTCCAAACGGTCGCCGCCGCGGCGGAAATCCTTGATGTGGTGGTACTGCGCCGTGATGCGCGAGTAGGCGCCCGTGCGGAAGTAGGAGCGCGTGCCGAAGGCCTCGGAGGAGGTGGCGAGCATCTCGGTGAAGCCGTCGCCGTTGTCGTCGTAGCCTCCGCTGCGGCGGTGCTGGGCGAAGACGCTGATCGCCGCTTTGCCGCTCTCGGCGACGAGCGAGGCGTTGAGCGTCGTGGTGTTGTCGAAGACGTCGCTGCAGCCGAGCGAGGTGATCGTGTGGCTCATCTCGGCCATGCTGCGCGTGGGTTCTTTCGTGATGACGTTGATCGTGCCGCCGATGGCCGACGAGCCGTAGAGGGCCGAACCGCCGCCGCGCAGCACCTCGACCCGCTCGATCATGTTGGCCGGGATCTGCTCGAGGCCGTAGACGCTCGTCAGCGCCGAGAAGAGCGGGTGCGAGTCGACGAGCACCTGCGAGTAGCGGCCGTCGAGGCCGTTGATGCGCACCTGCGGGAAGCCGCAGTTCTGGCAGGTGTTCTCGACGCGGACGCCCGGCTGGAACGAGAGGCCGCCCGCCAGCGTGTTGGCGCCCGCCTGCTCGAAGAGCTCGGCGTCGAGGACGCTCACCAGCGAGGGAGCCTCGCGCTTGAGCCGCTCGGAGCGGGAGGCCGAGACGACCACGCGGTCGAGCGTGACGGTCTGCTCCTCGACCTCGAAGTCGATCTCGGTCGTCTCGCCGGGGCGGATCTCCACGCAGCGGCGCTGCGGGGTGTAGCCCAGGGCACGGGCCTCGACGGTGTATTCGCCCAGCGGGAGGTTCTTCAGGAGGTAGTGGCCCGAGGCGTCGGTCGTCGTTCCGACGGTCGTGCCCGTGAGGACGATCGTGGCGTAGGGGAGGTGTTCGCGGGTGCGGCTGTCGACGACGTGGCCGAAGAGGTGGGCGTCGGTCGCCGTCTTGCCTTTGGTCTGCGCCGATGCCGCCGAAGCGCAGCAAAGGAGCAGCCACAGGAGGGTCAGTATCTGTGTCTTCATGTCGTTTTGTGTGTTGTGCGGTGCAAAAGTAGGCCAAAAGGGCGAGACGGGCAATACCTAATAAAGGGGAGATGCGCGCCCCGCGAAGGGCCTTCCCGCATAGCCGTCCCGCTCCGCACTGCCCCTCCTTGCACGACTGTTTTCCTGCGCAGCCGCCCGCTTCGTGCGGCCCCTTCGCGCGCGGTCTCCTCGCTCCGCCGCTCTCCCTGCGCCGCCGCCCGTCCTCGCTCCGCCGCTCCGTCACCCGTGCCGCCCGCTTCCCGCCCCGCCCGCGCCGTCCTCGTGCGAATAACGCCTCTCTCTTCTCGCCGTGCGGCGCCCGGAACGCAAAACGCCGCACCCCGGCGGTTCGGGATGCGGCGTTCGGCCGGTGGCGGCGGAGCCGTTTAGATCGAGATGTCGACGATCTCGAAGCGGATCGTGCCGGCGGGTACGGTCACTTCGACCTCCTCGCCCTTCTTGTGGCCCAGCAGCGCCTTGGCGATCGGCGTGCCGATGGCGAGCTTGCCCTCGCGCAGGTTGGCCTCGTGCTCGGCGACGATCGTGTAGGTCACCTGCTTGCCGTTGTTTTTGTTGAGCAGCGTCACCTTGCTCAGGATCTGCACCTTGCTCTTGTCGATCTTCGTCTCGTCGATCACGCGGGCGTTGGCCAGCGTGTCCTCCATCTTGGCGATGCGCATCTCGAGCAGCCCCTGCGCCTCGCGCGCGGCGTCGTACTCGGCGTTCTCCGACAGGTCGCCCTTGTCGCGCGCTTCGGCGATCGCGGCCGAAATCGCGGGACGCTCGACCGAACGCATGTGGTCGAGCTCCTCTTTCAGTTTCTTGTAACCCTCTGCGGTCAGGTAGATGATCTCCTTTGCCATAGTTATCGTTTTTTTCGGTTTTGTTCGAACAGTCGGCGGATGCGGGAATAAAAAAATAAGAATCTGACCTTGCGGGCAAGGTCGGAATCTCTTCGTTCGTCATCGCATCTGTTGCGGAGCGACCCGTCGCAAAGCGTGCGCCAACGGCGCCCTGCAGACGTTCGATCCGATACAAAGATAGGACTTTTTTTTCGTTTTCCAAAACTTTTCGTGCGGCCGTGAGGGGTGCGGTGCGCTGCGCGGCGGAAAAAATCGACGGTCGGGCCGCCGCGGGATAATAAATTATTTTGCGGTTCGTTACATTTTACGTAACTTTGCGCGTTAAAGCGCCGTAAACGATCTCAACAACAGATGAAGCGAATTTTGTCATACCTGCTCGCCGCGGTGACCCTCTCGGTCACGCTGGGCAGCTGCGCCGGTGTCGGTGCCCTGCTCAAGGAGGGCGACCCCGAAGAAATCTACGCCAAGGCGCTGGAGTACTACCGCAAGGAGAAGTGGTCGCGCGCCTCGACCCTCTTCGAGGGGGCGCAGCGCATGTTCCTCGGCACCGCCCGCGAGGACAGCATCACCTACTACAACGCCTACTGCAAGTACCGCAACCACGATTTCGAGACCGCCTCGACCCTCTTCGACGAGTTCCGCCGCCGCTTCGGCCGCAGCGCCTTCATCGAGGATGCCGAGGGGTTGTACGCCCTCTGCTACTACCGCATGTCGCCCTCGGCCGAGCGCGACCAGACGACGACCGGCAAGGCGATCATGGCCGTCAACGAGTTCATGTCGCGCTATCCCGAGAGCGACAAGATCGAGGAGTTCCGCCGGATCAACGACGAACTGACGCAGCGCCTGCACAAGAAGACCTACCTGAACGCCTATACCTATTATAAGATCGGACGCTACAAGTCGGCGATCGTCGCGCTGAAAAACGCCCTGCGCGCCTATCCCGAGAGCGAATACCGCGAGGAGCTCATGTTCCTGGTCGTCGATGCGGGCTACCGCCTGGCCAGCAACTCGGTCGACTCGAAGCAGACGGACCGCTACCTGGCGATGCTCGACTCGGCGCTTTCGTTCTGCGAGGAGTTCCCCGAGTCGAAACACCGCAAGGAGGTCGACCGCATGACGGTCGCGGCGCGCGACTACCTCGACCGCAACAAACAAACCGACGCAAACAACATGCAATAAGATATGGAGATCAAGAAGAACATCCCGAACAACACGCAGACGCGCAAGCTGGTGGATCTGGATCGCGAGACCGGAAACATCTACGAGTCGATCAACATCATCGCCCGTCGTGCCAATCAGATTTCGAACGAACTCAAGAACGAGCTGAATCGGAAACTGGCCGATTTCTCGTCGCCCACGGATACGATGGAGGAGACCTTCGAGAACCGCGAGCAGATCGAGATTTCGCGCTACTACGAGCGTCTGCCGAAGCCGGTGATCATCGCCACGGAGGAGTTCCTCGACCACGAGCTCTTCTACCGCGACGGTTCCGTGCCGGTGAAGGAGGCCTAACGATCCGCACGGCATACCCATGGCATCGGATCGGTCCCGTCCGCTCGAAGGACGGCACATACTGTTGGGAATCACGGGGAGCATAGCAGCCTATAAAGCCGCCATGCTCTGTCGTTTATTGGTGCGCGCAGGTGCCGAGGTGCAGGTCGTCATGACGGCCGTCGCCAAGCAGTTCATCACCCCGCTGACGATGGCGACCCTCTCGCGGCGCCCCATTCTGGTCGAGTTCTTCGATCCCGAGAACGGGCAGTGGAACTCGCACGTCTCGCTCGGGCAGTGGGCCGACTGCTACCTCGTCGCCCCCGCCACGGCCAATACGCTGGCCAAGATGGCCGCGGGCGTGGCCGACAACCTGCTGCTGACGACCTATCTCTCGGCGCGCTGCCCCGTCATGGTCGCCCCGGCCATGGACCTCGACATGTACGCCCACTGCACGACGCAGCAGAACCTGCGCGCCCTCGCGGCGCGCGGCGTCGCGATCGTCGAGCCCGCCTCGGGCGAGCTGGCCAGCGGGCTGGAGGGCAAGGGCCGCATGGCCGAGCCCGAGGAGATCGTCGCGGCGCTCGTCGACCGTTTCGCCGAAAAAAAAAAGCCCCTCGCGGGTAGCCGCTTCGTCGTGACGGCGGGCGCTACGATCGAGCCGCTCGATCCCGTCCGTTTTCTCTCGAACCACTCGTCGGGCAAGATGGGCTATGCGCTGGCCGGCGAGCTGGCGGCGCGCGGCGCCCGTGTGACGCTCGTCAGCGGCCGCACGATGCTCGACGTGCCGGCAGGCGTGGAGCGCGTCGACGTGCTGTCGGCCGAGGAGATGTACCGCGCCGCGAAGGAGGCCTTCGAAGGGGCGGACGGCGCCGTGATGTGCGCCGCCGTGGCCGACTACACCCCCTGCGAGGTGGCCGCCTCGAAGATCAAGAAATCGGACGACGGCGAGCTGGTGCTGCGGTTGAAGCGCACGAAGGATATCGCCGCCGAGTTGGGCGCCGTGAAGGGCGACCGGCTGCTGGTCGGCTTCGCCCTCGAGACGGACGACGAGCGGGCCCATGCCGCCGACAAACTCGTCCGCAAGCATTTCGATTTCATCGTCCTGAACTCCCTCCGCGACGCGGGGGCGGGATTCCGCGGCGATACGAACAAGGTCACGCTCATCGACCGTGCGGGCAGCGAGGAGCTGCCGCTGCTTTCGAAGCGCGAGACGGCCGTCCGCATCGTCGACCGCATCGTCGGTCTGTTCGAATCCCGTATTACGAAATAAGCCTACACACACCCATGTTACGACGTCTGTCGGTTGAAAATTATGCCTTGATCGATTCGCTCGAGCTGGAGCTGGACGGGCATCTGAATATCATTACGGGCGAGACGGGCGCCGGCAAGTCGATCCTGCTCGGCGCCCTTTCGCTGCTGCTCGGCGCCAAGAACGAGGGGGCGGCGATCAAGGATGCGGCGCGCAGCTGCAAGGTCGAGGGTACGTTCGACCTCTCGGGGCTGGCGCTCGAATCCTTCTTCGAGGAGAACGACCTCGAGTGGGCCGCCGAAACGACCCTGACGCGCCTGATCACCCCGGCGGGCAAGAGCCGTTCGTTCGTGAACGACCTGCCCGTTCCGCTCACCGTGCTGCGCGAGCTGGGCACCCGCCTGGTCGATATTCACTCCCAGCACCAGAACCTGATCCTCTCGTCGGAGAGCTTCCGCACGTCGGCCCTCGACACGGTGGCCGGCAACCGGGCGCTGCTCGCCGACTATGCGGCGCATTACGAGCGGCTGCTCGCTGCCCGCCGCCGCCTCGAGGAGCTGCGCGAGGCGGCCGCTGCGGGACGCCGCGACGAGGAGTGGCTCCGCTTCCAGAGCGAGGAGCTCGTGGCGGCGAAGCTGCGGGCGGGCGAGCAGGCCGAAGTCGAGGCCGAGCTGACGGTGCTGGAGCACGCCGACCGCATCGGCGAGACCTTCGCACAGCTGCTGGGGGCGCTCGACGAGGAGCAGACGGGGGTGCTGTCGCGCCTCAAGGAGAGCGAAACGGCGCTGCTGCACCTGCGCGAGCAGTACCCCGCGGCCGGGGAGTACGCGGCGCGGCTGCGCTCGGTGCTCGAGGAGCTGAAGGATGTGAGCCGTAGCGCTGCGGCCGATGCCGAACGGATCGACGCCGATCCCGAGCGGCTGCAGAAGCTCTCGGCGCGCCTCGACCTGCTGATCGGACTGCAGCAGAAACACCGCGTGCAGAACGAGGCGGAGCTGATCGCCCTGCGCGACGAGGTGACGGCCCGGTTGGCCGCGATCGTCCACGGCGACGTGGCGATCGCCGCGGCTGCGGATGCCGTGGAGGCCGCGGAGCGCGAGACGCGGACGCTGGCAGCCCGCCTGCACGAGGCTCGTGCGGCTGCGGCTGCCGAATTCGAACGCGAGATCGTCGCGACGGTCGCGCCGCTCGGTATGCCCGATACCGTTTTTCGGGTGGAGCTGACCCCCTGCGAGCCGGGACGGACGGGCGCCGATACGGTGCGGTTCCTCTTCTCGGCCAACCGCACGGCCGCCCCGCAGCCGATCGAGCGCATCGCCTCGGGCGGTGAGCTCTCGCGCGTCATGCTGGCACTCAAGGCGCTGCTTGCGACGCGCATGCAGCTGCCCACGATCCTCTTCGACGAGATTGATACGGGTGTTTCGGGCCGCGTGGCCGACGCCATGGGAGCGATCATCGCCCGCCTGGCCGAGACGATGCAGGTCGTCGATATCACGCACCTGCCGCAGGTCGCCTCGAAGGGACGCACCCATTTCGTCGTCTACAAGCGGGAGGGCCGCACGCAGCTTCGCCGCCTCACGGACGAGGAGCGCACGACGGAGATCGCCAAGATGCTCTCGGGAGCCGAGGTGACGGCCGCGGCGCTCGAACAGGCGGCGATCCTGCTCGGCCGCTGACAATAGGTTGCCCGAGGAAGATCGACCCCGTTCCGCATACGATCAATGATAAGCGAATGGCTGAAAACGGAAGATGGCGCTTGTTGGCGCACGGATTGACACTGCTCGTGCTGGGTGTGACGGCACTTGCGGTGGTGGCGGCGCTGCGGGCACGCTCCGTGGAGCGAAGGCTGTCGGCGGCCGATGCCGCGATGGACGACAACCCGCATCGGGCGCTTGCGCTGCTCGACTCGCTCGATGCCGACCGCCTGTGCGGTCGCGCGCAGCAGGCGAAATATGCGCTGCTCTACACGCAGGCACAGGACAAAAATTACATCGACGAGACGAACGACTCGCTGATCTGCGTGGCTTCGGACTATTACGAGTCACGCGGCAGCGTGCGGGATCGTTTCCGATCGCTCTACTATCGGGGCCGCATCTGCGTCAACCGGGGCGAGTATTCGCGCGCGATGATCGCCTTCATGGAGGCCGAACTGCTGCTCCGCGACCTGCACGACGACTATCTGGCTGGGCTGCTGTATGTGCAGATGGGTAATATTTACAAATGGTATTACGATTATCCGAAGGCTCTAAAGGCCTACCGCACAGCTTATGCCTGCTATCTGAACACGAATCGGGAGTTGCATCAATACCATGTGCTGGTGGATGTTGCATTAGTCTATATGCAACTGAAAGAGTATGTGACGAGTGAAGCCTTGTTTAGACAGGTGTTATCCTTTGCCTTTTGTCAAGACAACGTTTACCTTAAAGAACTTTGTTACGGAAATCTCATTATATTATTAAATGAGCAACAACGATTTGCCGAGAGTGCGTCTTTATTTGATAAGTTGTCAGCTGTAGGGTGCAATGACCATGATCCAGCTTTGTGGGCGTCTGTCGCATATCGTTATGCAAGTTTGAAGAATGTGGAGAACACCTATCTTTGCTTAGAGCGAGCCGAAAATTCTACGGAAACAGCAAGAGATTCATTGGACTTATTCTATTATAGATCTCTTGCATCTTATAAATTAGAAGCTTATAAACCGGCTTATGATTATCTTGTAGAATATGTTATTGTGCAGGACTCACTGCTGCGCCATGCTTTGCAGCAACCGATACTGTCCACACAACGGGATGTTCTGACACAAAAGTTGCAGTACCAGACATTATCGTATCGCCGTGGAACGACGTTTCCGAATCATTTATACCGTTTGCATTGTCT
>CAZVGH010000060.1:0-9926 GCA_964626515.1 uncultured Alistipes sp. | reverse complement strand
TGCTTGTAAGGCAGACGCTCTGAACCAGCTGAGCTAAGCTCCCCTAAAAATGGCTTGGGACTGCAAAGGCGATTTTTACTCGCTCGTCCTGCACGGCATCTTATCATCCCGTACCGACACCCTTTGCAGGAAAGTAAAAGAACCTTTCGCAACCCTCGCGCATCTGCGCCTGAACAAGGACTTGAACCTAGGACCCCATGATTAACAGTCATGTGCTCTAACCAACTGAGCTATTCAGGCATGACGGCTGAACCGTTTTGCGAGTGCAAATATACGGCAAAATTTCATTCTTGCAAAATTCTTGCGAGAAAAAATGAGAAAAAATGTAACTTTGCATCTGTAACACCCCCGAAACAATGCGTAAACTGCGACTTATCCTCCTGTTTCTGCTGCTGTTGCCCCTCCGGGCGGCCGTGGCGCAGCTCGTCTTCGACTCGACGGAGTACGATTTCGGGACGATCGAGGAGGAGGGCGGCGTGGTCCGCTGCCGTTTCCGCGCCGTCAACCGCGGCACGAAGCCCGTCGTGCTGCTCGACGTGGTGACCACCTGCGGCTGCACGGTGCCGACCTTCACGAAAAAGCCCGTCCGCCCCGGCGACGAGACCGTCATCGAGGCGGCCTACGATCCCGCGGGGCGTCCCGGCATCTTCGACCGCTCGCTCTACCTCTACGGTCCCGACCGGGAGCGGCTGGGCGTGCTGACGATCCGTGGCACGGTGCGGCCGCGCCGCCGTTCGATCGAGGAGCGCTATCCCGTGGCGGCCTGCGACGGCGTGCGCCTCTCGGCTTCGCTCGCGACCTTTACCTATATATATGTCGGCAGTCCGATGCCGGCCGCGCTGGCGGTCGTCAACACCGCCGACCGTCCCCGCACGCTCGAACTGCGGCCGCGCAACGCCTCGGGGCTGCTGACGCTCGACTATCCGCGCCGTCTCGAGGCGGGCGAACGCTCGGCGATCAATCTGCAGTACGACATCGATCCCGCAGCGCCGCACTACGGCTCGGTGCGCGATGCCTTGGAGCTGTGGATCGACGGCCGCCGCTGCGACGAGGTGCTGCTCGTTGCGCACGGTGTCGCCGTGGATCGTCCGACCGCCGCGCTGCTGGCGGCGCCGCCGAAGGCCGAGCCGAGCGATGCCGTCCTGCGTTTCGGCACCGTGGCCCGCGATGCGGCGCCCGTGCGGCTCCCTCTCACGATCCGCAACACGGGCCGCAGCGACCTGTGGCTGCGGGCCGCGGAGTGCGGCGCCCCGTTCACGACGACCCTGCGTCCCGGCACCCGCATCGCGCCGGGCGAAAGCCTGACGGGCGAGGTGACGTTCGACCCCGCACAGGCCGACTACGGTCTGGCGACGACGCGCTTGCTGCTCGTGACGAACGATCCTGAACAGCCCATGCGCCGCATCCGCCTCACGGCCATTACGGAGGCCCCCTGAACTACGAAAAACAGCAAACCCGAAACAGATTACAGAAACCGCTCATGTTTACGATTCTCGAAAAACGGCTTTTGGCCGAAAATATTTACGCGATGAAGGTGGCCGCGCCGCGCGTGGCCCGCGCCGCCCTGCCCGGGCAGTTCGTCATCGTGCGCGCCGATGCGGTCGGCGAACGCATTCCGCTGACGATCGCCGACTACGATGCCGCCGCCGGCAGCGTGACGATCGTCATCCAGACGCTCGGCGTCTCGACGCGCAAAATCTGCGCCCTCGAGGCGGGCGAGGCGCTGGCCGATTTCGCCGGGCCGCTGGGCCGCCCGTCGGAGTTCGTGCATCTCTCGCCCGAGGAGTTGCGCCGGCGCCGCTTCGTCTTCATCGGCGGCGGTGTGGGCACGGCCCCCGTCTATCCGCAGGTCAAGTGGCTGCACGAGCACGGCGTGAAGGCCGACGTCATCGTCGGCGCCAAGAGCGCTTCGATGCTCATTTACACGGAGGAGATGCGCGCCGTGGCGGGCCGCCTCTGCATCGCTACGGACGACGGCTCGGCGGGCTTCAAGGGGCTCGTGACGGCACAGCTCGAGGCGCTCGTCGCCGAGGGGCGGCAGTACGACGAGTGCGTGGCCATCGGCCCGATGATCATGATGAAATTCGTGGTGCTCACGACGAAGAAATACGGCCTGAAGACCACCGTCTCGCTCAATGCGCTGATGGTCGACGGCACGGGCATGTGCGGTGCCTGCCGCGTGACAGTGGGCGGCCGCACGCGCTTCACCTGCGTCGAGGGCCCCGAGTTCGACGGCCACGAGGTCGATTTCGACGAGGCGATGCGCCGTCAGGGCATGTACCGCAGCTACGAGCAGCGCGCCGCCGCCATCGAGGCCGAGCGCGCTGCAGGACATCAATGCAGAATCGGACTGGACAAATAACGAATTACACATGGCGAACAGAATACCGCGCGTGCCGGTGCGCGAACAGGATCCGGCGATACGGGCGACCAACTTCGAGGAGGTCTGCTACGGATATGATCTGGAGGAGGCGACGCGCGAGGCGTCGCGCTGCCTGCACTGCAAGACCCCGCGCTGCGTCGCGGCCTGCCCCGTGGGGGTGCAGATTCCCGACTTCATCGAGGCGCTTCGGGCGGGCGACCCCGCGGGTGCGGCGGCCGTCATCGCCCGCGACAGCTCGCTGCCCTCGATCTGCGGCCGCGTCTGCCCGCAGGAGAGCCAGTGCGAGGGGGCCTGCGTGCTGGGCATCAAGGGCGAACCGGTGGCCGTCGGCAAGCTCGAACGCTTCGTCGGCGACTGGAAGCTGGACCATGCCGCGGAGCTGACGGTAGAGACGGCTTCCCGCAACGGCCGCCGCGTGGCGGTCGTCGGCAGCGGCCCCGCGGGGCTGGCCTGCGCGAGCGACCTGGCGAAGGCGGGCTACGAGGTGAAGATCTTCGAGGCGCTGCACGAGGTGGGCGGCGTGCTGGTCTACGGCATCCCCGAATTCCGCCTGCCGAAGCAGGGGATCGTGGCGCGCGAGATCGACGCCGTGCGCCGGCTCGGCGTGGAGATCGAGACGGATGTGGTCGTGGGCCGCACGGTGACCGTCGACTCGCTGCTCGACGAGGAGGGCTACGATGCCGTCTTCATCGGCTCGGGAGCGGGTCTGCCCCGCTTCATGGGGATCGGGGGCGAGAACCTGAACGGCGTCGTCTCGGCGAACGAGTTCCTGACGCGCGCCAACCTCATGCACGCCTACGACGCCCGCTACGACACGCCGATCCATGCTGGACGCCGCGTCGCGGTGGTCGGCGGCGGCAACGTGGCGATGGATGCCGTGCGCACGGCGCGCCGTCTGGGCGCCGAGGCGACGATCGTCTACCGCCGCAGCGAGGCCGAGCTGCCCGCCCGCGTCGAGGAGGTGCACCACGCTAAGGAGGAGGGGATCCGCTTCCGCATGCTCACGAACCCCGTCGCCGTGCTGGGCGACGAGCAGGGGTGGGTGCGCGGTCTGCGCTGCGTCGAGATGACCCTCGGCGAACCCGACGAGAGCGGCCGCCGTTCGCCCGTCGTGAAGGAGGGCTCGGAGTTCGAGCTGCCGTGCGACGTGGTCATCATGGCCCTCGGCACCTCGCCCAATCCGCTGATCGCCTCGACCACTGCGGGGCTCGAGACCTCGCGGCGCGGCTGCATCGTCGCCGACGACGAAGGGGCCACGACGCGCGAAGGGGTCTTCGCGGGCGGCGACGCCGTGACGGGCGCCGCGACGGTGATCCTCGCCATGGGGGCGGGCCGCCGTGCCGCGCGCGCCATCGACGCCTACCTGCAACACAAATAAGCGGAGCGGAGGGGCATGGAGCAGGTGCTGCAAACCGACGTGAAGTTCGTCTCCGGTGTGGGCGAGGTGCGGGCCAAGCTGCTCGCACAGGAGCTTTCGGTGCACACGGTGGGGGATCTGCTCGACTGTTTCCCCTTCCGTTACATCGACCGCACGCGCATCTGGACCATCGCCGAGATCTCCGAGAGCGAGCCGCCGGCCTACGTGCAGCTGCGGGCCCGCGTGACGGGGGTCGCCTACGCCGGCACGGGGCGCAAGCAGCGCTTCACGGCCTTCGTGCAGGACGCTTCGGGCCGCACGGAGCTCGTCTGGTTCCGCGGCATCAAGTGGATCGAGAAGCGGATCGAGGTGGGGCGCGAGTACCTCGTCTTCGGCCGCCCGTCGTTCTACCGCGGCGAGCTGCAGCTGGCCCATCCCGAGCTCGAGACGATGGAGCAGGCCCTCGCGCGCAAGGCCGAGAGCGGCATGCAGGGTATCTATCCCTCGACCGAGAAGCTCGCCTCGGCCTTCGGTACGAAGGGTATGTACCGCATCGTCAGCAACGCCTGGTCCCTCGTGCGCGGACGGCTCGCCGATCCGCTGCCCGAGTCGCTGCGCCGCGAATACGGTCTCATCGACCGCCACGATGCCTACTACAACATCCATTTTCCGCAGTCGGCCGAGCTGCTGCGGCAGGCGCAGTACCGTCTCAAGTTCGACGAGCTGCTCGGCATCCAGCTGGGGATCCAGAGCCGCCGCACGGCGCGCATGGCGAAGCAGAACGGCTTTCTCTTCCCGAAGGTGGGGACGCTCTTCACCGCCTTCTACAACGAACAGCTCCCCTTCCCGCTGACGGGGGCGCAGAAGCGGGTCATCCGGGAGATCCGCAGCGACACGGTCAGCGGCTTTCAGATGAACCGCCTGCTGCAGGGCGACGTCGGCAGCGGCAAGACGCTCGTGGCGCTCATGTCGATGCTGCTGGCGGTCGACAACGGCTACCAGGCCTGCATCATGGCCCCCACGGAGATCTTGGCGCGCCAGCACTACGCGTCGTTCCTGCGCTTCCTGCAGGGGCTTCCCGTGCGGGTGGCGATCCTCACGGGGGCCTCGAAGGCCGGGGAGCGGCGCGAGGCGCTCGAAGGCATCGCCTCGGGCGAGGTGCAGCTGCTGGTCGGCACGCACGCCCTGATCGAGGACCGCGTGCAGTTCCGCAACCTGGGCTTCGTGGTGATCGACGAGCAGCACCGCTTCGGCGTCGAGCAGCGCGCCCGCCTCTGGACGAAGAACCTGCGGCCGCCTCACATCCTCGTCATGACCGCCACGCCCATCCCGCGCACGCTGGCGATGACCCTCTACGGCGACCTCGACGTCTCGGTGATCGACGAGCTGCCGCCGGGCCGCCGCCCCGTGCAGACCTACCACTATACCGACTCGGCGCGGCTGCGCCTGTGGGGCTTCCTGAAGCAGCAGATCGCCCGCGGCCGGCAGGTCTACATCGTCTACCCGCTCATCCGGGAGTCCGAGGCGATGGACTACAAGGATCTCACGGACGGCTACGAGGCCGTCTCGCGCGACTTCCCGCTGCCCGACTACGTGGTGGCGATCTGCCACGGCAAGATGAAGCCCGCCGACAAGGAGGAGTCGATGCGCCAGTTCAAGGCGGGCGAGGCGCAGATTCTGGTCGCCACCTCGGTGATCGAGGTGGGGGTCGACGTGCCGAACGCCACGGTGATGGTGATCGAGTCGTCCGAACGCTTCGGCCTCTCGCAGCTGCACCAGCTGCGCGGCCGCGTGGGACGCGGCGCCGAACAGTCGTACTGCATCCTCATGTCGGGCGAGAAGCTCTCGCGCGAGTCGCGGGCGCGGCTCGACGCCATGTGCGAGACGACGGACGGCTTCCGCCTCGCCGAACTCGACCTGAAGCTGCGCGGCGCGGGCGACGTGAACGGCACGCAGCAGAGCGGCATGGCCTTTGATCTGAAGATCGCCAATCCGACGCGCGACGTGCAGGTGCTGGGCGTCACGCGCGATGCCGCCGCCGCCGTCCTCGCCGCCGATCCCGACCTGACGCATCCGGCGCATGCCGGACTGGCGGCCCTGCGGCGCCGCTATGCGGGCCGCGAGGAGATCAACTTTTCGCAAATTTCGTAATAAAATAGCGCCTGTAACCGTTCCCTGTTGTAAATCACCCCTTCCGATGAAACGATTCCCGATCCTTCTTGGCACGCTCCTGCTCGTGCTGCCGCTCGCGGCACAGCTCTACCATGCGGGCGAGCAGCTCGAATACCGCGTGAGCTACCGCGCGAAATATTTCCCCAATACCGAGATCGGCGCCGTGACGGTCGAGACGACCGAGGTCCCTGCCGAAGGGGGCACCCGCTGCCGGGTGGAGGGAGTCGGCCGTACGCTGCCCACCTACCGCTGGTTCTTCAACATGGAGGACCGCTACACGATCCTCGTCGATCCCGCGACGCTGCGCACCGAACAGTTCGACAGCCGCATCCGCGAGGGCAACTACACCTTCGAGAGCACGTTCCGCTACGACTGGGCCGACAGCTGCGTCCATACGAGGTGGAGCAGCCGCAAACGGCCCTTCCAGGAGAAGACGATGCCGCTGACGGCGCAGAGCATGGATGCCGTGTCGCTCTTCTTCAACATGCGCACGGCCGCCGCCGAGGATTTCACCGAGGGGGCCGAGGGGCATCTCGAGATGGTGCTCGAGGATACCGTGCGGCGGATCAACTACCGCTACCTCGGCCGCGAGGTGAAGAAGATCCGCAACATGGGCCGCTTCAACGCCCTCAAGTTCGAGTGCCAGCTGGGTTCGAGTGAGCAGTTCTCGTTCACGGACGGCTCGATGCTGACGCTGTGGATCTCGGACGACGGGAACAAAATTCCGCTCGCGATCGAATCGCCGGTGCGCGTCGGCAGCGTGCAGGCCTATCTTTCGGGCTATAAAGGATTAAAATATCCGCTGACGAGTCGGATTAAGTGAAATTTTTCGTATCTTCGCCGATAGAACCGAAAACAACCAATCGTACAGAAACTTATGGAAGAGAAGAATTACGGATACGATCCTTCGGAGGAGGAAGAGGCGTACTACGACGAACCGGCGCCCCGTTCGAATGCCATCCGCGGCTATCAGATCGTCATTGCGCTGCTGTCGGTCATTCTGGTGGCTGTCTCGATGCTCTATTTCAGCATTCACCGCCAGCAGATGCACGACAACCAGCTGCTGTCGGCCGACCGCGATTCGCTGCAGAGCGATCTGACGGAGCTCATCGTCGAGTACGACGGCCTGAAGGAGCGCAACGACAGCATCTCGGCCGGTCTGGACCGCGCCAACGAGATGATCGAGAAGCTGAAGCGCGAACGCAGCTGGAACTACGCCAAGCTCAAGCAGTACGAGCGCGAGGTGGGTACGCTGCGCACGGCCATGCACGGCTACATCCGTCAGATCGACTCGCTCAATACGCTCAACCGCCGTCTGATCACCGAGAACGTCTCCTACCGCAAGGAGATCTCGTCGGCCAACCTGCGCGCCGACATGGCCGAGGAGCGCACGGCCGAGCTCGAGAACAAGGTGAAGGCGGGTTCCGTCGTGCTGGCCCGCGACCTGCGGCTGGAGGCGCTCAACCGCCGCGGCAAGCCCGTGTCGCGCATCAAGAACGCCGAGCGCCTGCGCGTGGACTTCGTCCTCTCGGCCAACCAGCTGGCTGTCCCCGGCAACAAGGCGGTCTACCTGTGCATCACCTCGCCCGACGGCTACGTGCTGACGACCGAGGCGATGCCCACCTTCGAGTTCGAGGGCGAGCTGCTGACCTATACGGCGATGCGTGAGGTCGACTACCAGAACGAGGACCTCGAGGTCGGCATCTACTACAACAGCGGCGGCTTCACCGCGGGCACCTACCGCCTCGAACTCTACATGGAGGGACGCCGCATCGGCTCCACCGAAATCGCCATGCGATAAACTCCTCGCGGGGATTCATCGAAAACGGCCCGTCGCAGTAAAAGCGACGGGCCGTTTTGTCTGCACCGGGGCCGGGGCGGCGATTACTCCTCGCCGTTCTCGCCGTTCTCCTCGGTCGGCAGCTTGAACTCCGTGAAGCCGGCGCCGACGAGCAGGTTGTACCAGGCGAAGCACTTCTTGATGTCCGAGACGTGCACGCGCTCGCGGTCGTACTCGGGCAGCACCTCGGCGAAGGCGGCCTTCAGGGCCTCGGGAGCCGATTTGGGGCTCACGGCCTCCTTGCCGCCCGTGTGGGCGTAGATGCGGGTGAAGACGTCGGCCAGGGCGATGTCGTCGCCCTCGGTGAACATCGAGATCTCGGTCAGCGCGCTCACCTTCGCGTTGGCGGCGGCATTCATGCGGCGGCCGTCGAGGAGCGACTCTACGATGACGCCGCGCGTCGACTGCGCTACGTATTTGAACAAGCCGGGTTGGCCCGAGATGGCCAGAATTTCTTTCAGTTCCATGTGTTTATTCCTGTTTTTTTGTTTGTGTTAGCATCAGGCGAAAGGGGAGGGCTACTGCTGCGATACATGTACATCCACCTGCGGGAAGGGGAAGTGCAGCCCGCGGGCAGGCAGCTCGTTGTAGAAACGTTCGTTGTTGTCGAAGAAGACGTCCCAGTAGTCGGCCGTCTTCGTCCAGGCGCGCACGGTGAGCGTCACGGCGCTGTCGGCCAGCTCCGCTACGCGTACCACGGCCGCCGGGTCGGGCAGCACGCGGCTGTCGGCCGCAAGCACCTCGAGCAGGGCGCGGCGCGCCGTCTCCACGTCGTCGCCGTAGGCGATCGAGACGCTCCAGTCCACGCGGCGCATCGGGGCCGTCGTGGCGTTGTCGATGATCGCCGTGGCGATCGAGTTGTTGGGAATGTAGATCGTGCGGTTGTCGCCCGTGGCGATGACCGTCGAGAAGAGCTTGATCTCGCGCACGGTGCCCGACTGTCCCTGCGCCGTGATGTAGTCGCCGACGCGGTAGGGCTTGATGAGCAGGATCATGACGCCGCCGGCGAAGTTCTGCGCCGTGCCGCTCAGGGCCATACCGATGGCCAGCGTGGCGGCCGAGAAGACGGCGATGAGCGAGGTGACGTTGACGCCCAGCGTCTGCACGACGATGAGCACCAGAATGAGCGTGAAGATCACCCCGACGGCGTTGCGGGCGAAGGTCCGCAGCGAGGTGTCGATCTGGCGCCGCTCGAAGACCACGTCGAGCAGCCGCAGGAGGCGGCGCAGGATCCAGCGTCCGACGAGGTAGATGAAGAGGGCGACGAGCAGCTTCACGAGGATCCACATCGACTGCGAGAAGAGATCCTGCAGCAGCTGCTGCAGGTCGAGGTGCGCGAGCTTGTCGACGGCTTTGGCGAAATTCGCCTTCTGAACGCTGTCGGGCAGGAGCAGCGGAGCAGGCTCGGCCTGCGCGAGAAGATGCCACATAGGAGATCCGGTGTTTAAGTTTCCTTCGCAAAAGTAACCATAAAAACGGAGAATTTTATTAACTTTGTGTAAATTTCAACCCGACACACGCAGCAATGGAACAAAACGGAACCATACCGGCCCTCTCGGACGCGACCGAGATCATCCGCATCAACATCTCGGGCGTCGACCGCGCGGGCATGATTACCTCCCTGAGCGAGATCCTCGCTTCGTATGACGCCTGCATCCTCGATATCGGTCAGGCCAACATCCACCTCTCGCTGACGCTCGGCATCCTGATCCGCACGACGGCCGACAAATCGGGCTTCATCATGAAGGAGCTCCTCTTCAAGGCCTCGGAGCTGGGCGTGATGATCCGCTTCACGCCGGTTCCCGTCGAGGATTACAACGCCTGGGTGAAGCGTCAGGGCAAGAACCGCTACATCGTGACGCTGCTCGGCCGCGCCGTGACGGCCCACCACATCGCCGAGGTGACGAAGGTCATCACGGCCCACGGGCTCAATATCGACGCCATCAAGCGCCTCACGGGCCGCATGCCCCTCGACAACGACGAGAGCACGGCCAAGGCCTGCATCGAGCTCTCGGTGCGCGGCTCGCTTTCGGACGAGGAGCGCAGCACGATGCAGCAGGGCTTCATGAACCTCTCGGAGATCGGCATCGACGTCTCGTTCCAGAAGGACGACATCTTTCGCCGCAGCCGCCGCCTGATCTGCTTCGACATGGATTCGACGCTCATCGAGACGG
>CAZVGH010000059.1:0-9955 GCA_964626515.1 uncultured Alistipes sp. | reverse complement strand
AAGGCATAATCCGTTGCGGATTACATCTTCTTGCCGACGTTCGTCTTCTTGGCTACCTTCGGAGCAGCAGCCTTGGCGTTTACGTTGCGGGCTGCCTTCGGAGCCTGCTTCTTCTCGCCCTCTACGACTGTAGCATCCTCGACTGCGTCCGTCGACTTCTTGCGCGAACGACGCGTTTTGGGCTTCGCCTCGGCAGCAGCCGCAGGCGCGATACCCAGCGTGTAGGCCTCGTTGAAATCCACGAACTCGATGATGCACATCTCGGCAGCGTCACCCAGACGGAAGCCCGTCTTCAGAATGCGCGTGTAGCCGCCGTTACGCTCGGCGATCTTCGGAGCGATCGTGCGGAAGAGCTCCGTCACGGCCTCCTTCTGTTTCAGGTACGAGAATACGACACGACGCGAGTGGGTGGTATCCTCCTTCGACTTGGTTACCAGCGGCTCGACGAACATGCGCAGCGCCTTGGCCTTGGCCAGCGTGGTCTCGATGCGCTTGTGCAGAATCAGCGACGAAGCCATGTTCGACATCAGGGCCTTGCGGTGTCCTGCCTGGCGACCGAGGTGGTTGTAATTCTTATTGTGTCTCATAAATTAAAGTTTTTTACTGTGTTAGCGGTGGTCGGACTAATCCTTATCCAGTTTGTAGATGGCTACGTCCATCCCGAACTTCAGGTTCAGCGAGGCCAGCAGCTCGTCGAGCTCCGTCAGCGACTTCTTGCCGAAGTTGCGGAACTTCAGCAGATCGTTGCGGTTGAGCTTCACCAGGTCGCCGAGCGTATCCACGTCGGCCGCCTTCAGGCAGTTCAGCGCGCGAACGCTCAGATCCTGGTCCGAGAGCTTCGTCTTAAGCAGCTGACGCATGTGCAATACATCCTCGTCGAACTCCTCGGTGCCGTTCTTGTCCTCCATGTTCACCGTGATCTTCTCGTCCGAGAAGAGCATGAAATGCTGGATCAGAATCTTCGCAGCCTCCTTGAGCGCATCCTTCGGATGGATCGACCCGTCGGTAGTAATTTCCAAATTCAGTTTCTCGTAGTCCGTGCGCTGCTCCACGCGATAGTCCTCGATCGAGTACTTCACGTTTTTGATCGGCGTGAAGATCGAGTCGATCGGAAGCGTTCCGAACTCGGCGTCCGTCGGCATGTTCTCTTCGGCGGGAACATAACCGCGACCCTTGCCGATCGTCAGCGTGAACTGCATCTTGGTCCCAGGGGCCAAGTGGCAGATCACCAGATCGGGGTTCAGCACTTTGAAGAACGAGAGGTAATTCGAGATATATCCGGCAGTCAGCTCCGTAACCCCCGCCACGTTGATCGACACCTTCTCGGCATCCTGATTATCCACCGTGCGGATAAAGCGAATCTGCTTCAGAAAGAGGATGATATGTAACATATCCTCCTTCACGCCGGGGATAGCGGCGAACTCGTGATCGACACCGGCCACCTTCACGGTCGTAATCGCATAACCCTCGAGCGACGAGAGCAGGATACGACGCAAAGCGTTCCCGACCGTACGACCGAATCCGGGCTCCAGCGGTCGGAATTCGAACTTTCCGAACGAAGAAGTAGATTCGAGCATAATAACCTTTTCAGGTTTCTGGAATGCTAATATTGCCATAATCTTGAATTTGATTGTTTACTACTTCGAGTACAACTCGACGATGAGCTGCTCCTTGATGTTCTCGGGAATCTCTTCGCGTTCAGGATTCTGAATGAATTTACCGCTCATCGTAGCACCGTCCCACTCGAGCCAGGCGTAACGGCTGCGCTGACCGCCGGCCAGCGAGTCGGCGATCACCTCGAGGCTCTTCGACTTCTCGCGAACCGACACCACGTCGCCGGCACGCAGCGAGTAGGAAGGAATGTTCACAACCGCGCCGTTTACGCAGATATGGCAGTGCGAAACGAGCTGACGGGCCGCAGCGCGCGTCGGGGCGATGCCCAGACGGTACACCACGTTGTCCAGACGGCACTCCAGCAGCTTCAGCAGGTTCTCACCCGTGATACCGCCCATGCGGGCTGCCTGCTCGTAGGTGCGTGCGAACTGCTTCTCGAGCAGACCGTAGGTATATTTAGCCTTCTGCTTCTCGCTGAGCTGCGTGCCGTACTCCGACACCTTCTTGCGCTTGCGCGCCAGACCGTGCTGTCCGGGAGGGAAGTTACGCTTCTCGAGCACCTTGTCCGCGCCATAGATAGCCTCGCCGAACTTACGGGCGATTTTCGATTTAGGTCCAATATATTTTCCCATTGTAGTCTCTGTGTTTTGTTGTTTGTTATACGCTTAACCCTTGTCCTGTACGTTGCTGCGACGCATTATACACGACGACGGTTAGGAGCACGGCAACCGTTGTGCGGCAGCGGCGTGACGTCGATGATCTCCATCACCTCGATACCTGCACCGTGGATCGTGCGCACGGCCGACTCGCGACCTGCACCCGGACCCTTCACGTAGACCTTCACCTTGCGCAGACCCATGTCGTATGCGACCTTGGCGCAATCGGCGGCCGACGTCTGTGCGGCATACGGCGTATTCTTCTTCGAACCACGGAAGCCCATCTTACCGGCCGACGACCAGCTGATCACGTCGCCGGTCTCGTTCGTGATGGTGATGATTACGTTGTTGAAAGTCGAGTGCACGTAGGCGTTGCCCACCAGGCCGACCTTAACAACCTTCTTCTTGACTGTTCCAGTTTTCTTTGCCATAATTCTCTAAAGATTACTTCGTTGCCTTTTTCTTGTTTGCGACGGTCTTCTTCTTGCCCTTGCGCGTGCGGGCGTTGTTCTTGGTCGACTGACCGCGGACCGGAAGACCCAGACGATGGCGGATGCCGCGATAGCAACCGATATCCATCAGTCGTTTGATGTTGAGCTGTACCAGCGAACGGCACTCGCCCTCCACCTTCAGACCCAGGTCGGCGATCGTCGAACGAATCGCACCTACCTGCTCATCGGTCCAGTCCTGGACCTTCGTGTCGTAGCTGATACCGGCTACTTCGAGAATGTGGCGGGCCGTCGAACGACCGATACCGTAGATATAGGTCAGACCGATCTCGCCGCGCTTATTTTTGGGTAAATCTACACCGACTATACGTGCCATAAATTTTCTTTTTCTTCTTTAATTGGTTTAACCTTGGCGCATTTTGAACTTGGGATTCTTCTTGCAGATCACGTAGAGCTTACCCTTACGCTTTACAATCTTGCAATCCTCGCTTCTCTTTTTGATGGATGCCTTTACTTTCATGATTTTTCAAGCAATCTGGTTCTTGTACTGTTATTTGTAACGGAACGAGATGCGACCCTTCGTCAGATCGTAGGGAGTCATCTCCACCTTTACCTTGTCCCCGGGAAGGATTTTGATGTAGTGCATACGCATCTTTCCCGAGATATGGGCCGTCAGGACGTGGCCGTTGTCCAACTCGACGCGGAACATCGCGTTCGACAGGGCCTCGATGATCGTCCCATCGCGTTCGATAGCAGCTTGTTTTGCCATAGTAGCGTTTAGTGTTTGATCGCCTGTTCGATGATGCTGAAATCCGTCAGAACGTCCGGTCCGCCCTTGCGGATCGCCACGGCGAACTCATAGTGCGCCGCCGGTTTGCGATCCCGCGTGCGGACGGTCCATCCGTCCTCTTCGAATACAACGGCCTTGCTGCCCATCGTGATCATCGGCTCGATGCAGATGACCATGCCCTCCTTCAGGAGCGGGCCGCGGCCTTTGGCGCCGTAGTTGGGGACACCGGGAGCCTCGTGCATCTTCCGGCCCAGACCGTGTCCCTCCAGTTCGCGTACGACACCATAGCCGAACGACTCGGTGTATTCCTGCACGGCGGCCGAAATATCGCCTACGCGATTTCCGGCTTTCGCCTGCGCCGTACCCTTATAAAGAGCTTCCTTGGTGACTTGCATCAGGCGGCGTACTTCCTCGCCGACCTCGCCGACCTCGAACGTATAGGCCGAGTCACCGACAAACCCCTTCATAAACGTACCGCAATCGATCGAGACCATGTCGCTCTCCTTCAGAACGACCTTGGCCGACGGAATACCGTGGACCACCTCCTCGTTGACCGAAATGCACAGCGAGGCGGGGTAGCCCTGGTAACCCAGAAACGCGGGGACGGCTCCGTGCGAGCGGATGAAATCTTCGGCGATTTCGTCCAGCTCTTTGGTCGTGACGCCCGGCCGAATGTGGCGACCCACCTCGGCCAGCGTCTGCGAGACCAATATGTTGTTTTCACGCAGGAGCTCGATCTCCTCGTCCGTTTTCAAATGTATCATCTTTCGACGCAGCTAATTACTTACCGATTCCTAATGACGGCCCTGGATACGGCCGGTCTTCATCAGACCGTCGTAGTGGCGCATCAACAGGTAGCTCTCTATCTGCTTCAGAGTGTCGAGTACCACACCCACCATAATCAGCAGCGACGTTCCGCCGTAGAAGTAGGCGAACTCCTGCTGAATGCCGAGGAACCGGATGGCCAGCGCCGGCAGGATCGCCACGATGGCCAGGAAGAACGAACCCGGCAGGGTGATACGCGTCATGATGGTGTCGATGTAGTTCACCGTCTGCTTGCCCGGTTTCACTCCCGGGATAAAGCCGCCGTTGCGCTTCATGTCATCGGCCATCATTTGAGGATTGACGATAATCGCCGTGTAGAAGTAGGTGAAGGCGATTACCAACACGGCCAGCGTAAAGTTGTACCAGAAACCGGTCGTCGAGCTGAAGGCTGCGCCGAAGGCCGTTCCCGAGAACAGCATCGGAATAAACATGAGGGCCTGCGCGAAGATGATCGGCATCACGTTGGCCGCATTCATCTTCAGCGGGATGTACTGACGCACACCGCCGTACTGCTTATTGCCGATGATACGCTTGGCGTACTGGACAGGGATCTTGCGAACGGCCTGTACCAGCGCGATCGTCGCCATGAAGACGAAGAAGAGCAGGACGATCTCGAAGATCAGCATGATGGCGCTGCCCGTAGCCGTCTGCAGACGCGAGTTGACCTCGGCCAACAGCGCGTGCGGCAGACGGGCCACGATACCGATCATGATGATGAGCGAGATACCGTTGCCGATGCCCTTGTCGGTGATCTTCTCGCCGAGCCACATGATGAACATGGTGCCGGCGATGAGGATCGTCGTCGCATAGCAGACGAATCCGAACGAATTGCCGTAGACGAACGCCGCGGGAGTCGTGTGGTAGAGATTGGCGATGAATGCCGGTCCCTGGAGGACCAGTACGCCGATCGTCAGGAAACGCGTCCACTGGTTCATCTTGCGGCGGCCGCTCTCACCCTCCTTCTGCATTTTCTGGAAATACGGGATCATCATGCCCATGAGCTGGATGACGATCGAGGCGGTGATGTACGGCATGACTCCGAGCGCGAAGATCGCGGCGTTGCCGAATGCACCTCCAGAGAAGACGTCCAACAGACCCAGAAGTCCGTTGCCCTCCAACTGGCTGGCATACGCCGACCCCTCGCCCAGGGCTTGGGGATTGATGCCCGGAATCACTACGAAACAGCCCAGACGGTAGACCAGCAGCAGCCCGATCGTGTAAAGTACACGGTTGCGCAGCTCCTCGATCTTATAGATGTTCTTGAGCGTTTCGACCACTTTCTTGTTGGCCGCCAAAAGAGCGATGATCGCTAAAAAGACGATGCCAACAACGAGATAATTGTTCATAATTTTCTGTTTCTACGGTTTCGACTTACAATTTTTCGACGCTGCCGCCGGCTGCCTCGATGGCTGCCGATGCGCTGGCCGAGAACGCGTGCGCCTTCACGGCGAGCGCCTTCGTAAGCTGACCGTTGCCGAGGATCTTCACCTTGTCGTTCGACGAAACGAAACCGGCTGCTACGAGCGTCTCGATCGTGATCTCCGTGAGGTTCTTCTTGGCAGCCAGCTCTTCGAGCGTCGAGAGGTTGATCGCCTTGAACTCCACACGCTTCAGGTTGGTGAAGCCGAACTTGGGCAGACGACGCTGAAGCGGCATCTGACCACCCTCGAAGCCGAGCTTGCGCGAGTAGCCCGAGCGCGACTGGGCACCCTTGTGACCACGGGTGGCCGTGCCGCCGTGACCCGAACCGGCACCGCGGCCGATGCGCTTGTCGTGGTGCGTAGAACCCTTTGCGGGTTTGAGATTATACAGTTCCATGTGTGTTTCTTGAATCGTTAGAGGTTAAACTTATTCAGCCTTCTCCACCTTCACGAGGTGCTGCACGCGCTCGATCATACCCTTGATGATGACCGAATCGTCGTGCTCGACCGTTGCGCCGATCTTCTTCAGACCGAGGGCGTCGAGGTTGGCGCACTGACGCTTCGTGGCGCCGATGCGGCTCTTGACCTGGGTGATTTTCAATCTTGCCATTGTTCGTTCCGAAATTAACCGTTAAACACCTGATTCATCGAGATGCCGCGCAGACGGGCTACCGTAGCTGCATCGCGCAGCTCGCACAGGGCGCCGATCGTGGCCTTCACCAGGTTGTGGGGGTTCGACGAACCCTTGCTCTTGGCGAGCACGTTCTTGATGCCGAGCGACTCGAGCACGGCACGCATGGCACCGCCGGCGATGATACCCGTACCGGGAGCGGCCGGACGAATCATCACGAGCGAACCGCCGAAACGGAACTCCTGCTTGTGAGGAATCGTACCGTTGATCACGGGGATCTTCACGAGGTTCTTCTTGGCATCCTCCACGCCCTTGGCGATGGCAGCCTGAACCTCCGACGCCTTGCCGAGGCCGTAGCCTACGACGCCGTTCTCGTCACCTACGACGACGATGGCCGAAAAACTGAACGTACGACCTCCCTTGGTTACCTTGGTAACACGCTGAATGCTTACGAGTCTGTCCTTAAGCTCGAGGTCGCTGGTGCGTACTTTCTTAATATTGGTATTAGCCATGATTGCTCAATTAGAATTTAAGTCCGCCTTCGCGTGCTGCTTCGGCCAGCTGTTTAACACGTCCGTGGTAGAGGTAACCGTTGCGGTCGAACGCTACCGTCGTGATGCCTTTGGCGGCGGCACGCTCGGCAGCCAGCTTGCCGACGAGGGCAGCCACCTCCGATTTGTTCTTGCCTGCGGCAGCCTCGACGATCTCCTTCTCGAGCGACGATGCCTGTGCCAGCGTCAGACCGGCCAGGTCGTCGATGAACTGCACGTAGATCTGCTTGTTACTGCGGAAAACCGTCATGCGGGGCTGCTCGGGCGTACCGGTAACGATCTTACGGATGCGCATCTTGATACGCGCTCTTCTTTCTATCTTGTTCAGTGACATAACTTCAGACTATTTACTATTTGGCACCTGCCGACTTGCCGGCCTTGCGACGCAGCTGCTCGCCGACGAACTTGATACCCTTACCCTTGTACGGCTCCGGCTTGCGCAGCGAACGCAACTTGGCGGCTACCTGGCCGATGAGCTGCTTGTCGATCGACTTGAGCGTTACGATCGGGTTGCCCTTCTTCTCCGTAACGGCCGTAGCGGTTACCTCCTTCGGGAGCATGAAGTGCGTATCGTGCGAGTAGCCGAGGCTCATCTCGAGCACCTGGCCCTTCACTTCGGCCTTGAAACCGACGCCGACCAGCTCCTGCTTGATCTCGTAACCCTTCGTCACGCCGACAACCATGTTGTTGATCAGGGCGCGGTAGAGACCGTGCAGCGAACGGTGACGGGGCTGATTCGTGGGACGCGACACCAGCACGGCGGGAATTTCGTTGCCCGTGTGGGGATCCGTATGCGTGCCGACCGTAACGGTAATGTCCGAGTCCACTTTCTGACTCAACGTACCAAGAGGCCCTTTCACGCTTACCGTATTGTCGGCCGAGACCTCGACGGTCACGCCGGCAGGCAGGTTTACAGGTAATTTACCAATTCTTGACATTGTGTGTTGTTGTTTAGATGATTGTTTCGGTTAGCAGATGTAGCACAGCACCTCGCCGCCCACGCGCTCCTTGCGAGCCTTGGCGTCGGTCATGATACCCTTCGAGGTCGAGAGGATGGCGATACCCAGACCGTTCTGCACGCGCGGCATCTCGTCCACCGAGGCGTAGCGGCGCAGACCGGGACGGCTCACGCGCTTGAGCTCCTTGATGGCATTGCACTTGAGAGCGGCATCCCACTTCAGAGCGATCTTGATCGTGGGGTGACCCTTCTCGTCGGTGTCGAATTTGTAGGCCAGGATGTAGCCCTGCTCGTGAAGGATCTTCGTGATCTCACGCTTCATTTTGGAACCGGGAGCTTCAACCACTTTACGGTTGGCTTTCACCGCGTTTCTAATTCTGGTCAGAAAGTCCGCAATAGGATCAGTCATAACGAATAGAAAATTAAAATGTAAATGTAATAGGTTAATTAACAACTGTTTGCCTTGCACTCAACGTGCATAAGCGCGCAAATTTACGCATAATTCTGCAGAAAAGCAAGCCAAAAGCAACATTTTCAGCGAATTTACGATTTTCGGAAGCATCCGCCGGCCTTTTCGCTTTTCGCGAAAGACCCGTTCCGCGCCGCGCCGGAGGCCTTCAGGCCGCCCTCGGATACGACACATGTCGGCAACAACCCTTTCGTCGGCCAACATGTCATCGCGCACACGGGGCTCCGACCGGACCGCCGCCGCGCACCGCCTCCCCATCGGGGAGAACGCACGCACACAACGGATCGCGATCTCTTGCGAGCTTCCTTGTACTCCAAATGCCGAACCCCTCGCGAAGACCCCGCCGCCGAGAAGTTATCGCCTCCTGTGCGACACTTTCCCCGACCTTGCGGTCCTCCTACACGGGAACGACACCCGTATCGACCCCGCGTTCACCGAAGCGGTCGGCCGCATCCCCGCCGTCTCGCGACGACCGGGCACGCGGCCCGCCTCACGGGCTGAAACACCCCTGAACTGCGGAATCTGAAGATCATCGAACGCTGCCGATACTGCCGCGCGTACGGCCCGGACCTTCGTCCGTGCGCGCCGCGCATCCGCCCGACCCGTCCGATCGTCCTCGGCAAACGATCGAGACACCGACGGAGGATCCGCTCGAGGGATCCTCCGCCGATGAACGATAATTTACCAGCTGGCCTTCGTTACGCCCGGGATCAGACCCTTCGAAGCCATCTCGCGGAACTGGATACGGCTGATGCCGAACAGGCGGATGTAACCCTTCGGACGACCCGTGATCTTGCAGCGGTTGTGCTGGCGGATCGGGTTCGCGTTACGGGGCAGCTTCGAGAGCGCGATCCATGCCTCCTCGTGGTCGATTTCACCGGCCTTGAGTGCAGCTGCGATCTCCTCGCGCTTATGAGCGTAGCGGTTAGCGAGCTTCACACGCTTTACCTCGCGTGCCTTCATGGACTCTTTTGCCATAGCCTAATTCTTTTTAGCGTTTTTGAAAGGAAGGCCGAACTCCTTCAGAAGGGCATAGGCCTCCTCGTCGGTCTTGGCCGTCGTTACGAAGGTGATCTCCATACCGAAGATCTTCGTGATCTTGTCGATGTCGATCTCCGGGAAGATGATCTGCTCGGTGATACCCAGCGTGTAGTTGCCCTGGCCGTCGAACTTCTCGTTGATACCCTTGAAGTCGCGGATACGGGGCAGCGCAACGGCTACCAGACGCTCCAGGAACTCGTACATCTTGCGGTCGCGCAGCGTGACACGCACGCCGATCGGCATGCCCTTGCGCAGCTTGAAGTTCGAGATATCCTTACGCGAGCGGGTCTGCACGGCCTTCTGACCGGTGATGACCGTCAGCTCCTCCTGGGCTACGTCGATCAGCTTCTTGTCGGCGATCGCCTGGCCCATACCCTGGTTGATGACGATCTTCACCAGCTTCGGGCACTGCATGACGCTCGAGTAACCGAACTGCTTCATAAGGGCAGGCAGAATCTGCTCCTTATACTGGGTCTTGAGTGTAGGAATGTAAGCTGCCATTATTTGATCTCCTCCCCTGACTTTTTAGCGTAACGAACTAATTTACCTT
>CAZVGH010000058.1:0-10032 GCA_964626515.1 uncultured Alistipes sp. | reverse complement strand
GCCGTCGAGCGCCTCGTAGGAGACCTCGGGGAGCGACAGCTGGACGATCTCCACCTTGTCGAACTGGTGCAGGCGGTTCAGGCCGCGGACATCCTTGCCGTAGGAGCCCGCCTCGCGGCGGAAGCAGGGGGTGTAGGCGGTCATCTTGACCGGGAAATCCTGTTCGTCGAGGATCACGTCGCGGTAGATGTTCGTCACGGGTACCTCGGCCGTCGGCACGAGGTAGAAGTTGTCGGCCGTGGCGTGGTACATCTGCCCCTCCTTGTCGGGCAGCTGGCCCGTGCCGAAGCCCGAAGCCTCGTTCACCATGACGGGGGGCTCGACCTCGAGGTAGCCCGCCTTCGTGTTGCAGTCGAGGAAATAGTTGATGAGCGCGCGCTGCAGACGGGCGCCCTTGCCCTTGTAGACGGGGAAGCCCGCGCCCGTGAGCTTCACGCCGAGATCGAAGTCGATGATATCGTACTTGCGGGCCAGCTCCCAGTGGGGCAGCGGCTCGGCGGGCAGCTCGGTGTAGTTCTCGACGAGCTTCACGACGAGGTTGTCCTCGGCCGTGCGTCCTTCGGGGACGATCTCGGCGGGGAAGTTGGGCAGCGAGACGAGGTTGCTCTGCAGCTCGTCCTGCACGCTCTTCGACTCGTCCTGCAGCGCCGTCGAGCGGGCCTTCAGGTCGGCGACGAAGCGCTTGCGCTCCTCGGCCTCCTCGCGGCGGCCCTGACCCATGAGCATGCCGATCTCCTTGGCGGCCTTGTTCTGGGCGGCGAGGGTGTTGTCCAGATCGACCTGAATGGCGCGGCGGCGGTCGTCCAGCGCCACGATCTTTTCGATGACGGGAGCGGCGTCGACGCCCTTCTTGGCCAGCTTGCGCACGGCTTCGGCTTGGTCGTCCCGAATTTGCTTGATTGTAAGCATCTTATTTTCTTCCGTTAGGTGGTGAATCGATTTCTAAACCGCAAAATTACAAAACAATTCATAAAAATAGTTACTTTTGTCGAAAAATAAAGCCTCCCGTGAAACGAATCGAACTGCTGGCTCCGGCCCGAGACTTCGACGCGGCGCGCGTCGCCGTCGACGCGGGCGCCGACGCCGTCTACATCGGCGGCGCGCGCTTCGGCGCCCGTCAGGGGGCGGTCAACCCGATCGACGGGATCCGCCGCACGGTCGACTACGCCCGCCGCTACGGCGTGCGGGTCTATGCCACGCTCAATACGCTCCTGTGGGACGACGAGCTGGCGGCGGCCGAAGCGGAGGCCCGCGCGCTGCTCGACGCCGGGGTCGACGCCCTCATCGTGCAGGACATGGCCCTGCGCCGCCTGCTGCCCGACTGCGAGCTGCACGCCTCGACGCAGGTGCAGATCCGCACCCCCGAGACGGCCCGTTTCCTGGCCGGGGCGGGCTTCTCGCGCGTCATTCTGGAGCGGGCCCTCTCGCTGGAGGAGATCCGCCGCATCTGCGCCGCCACGACGGCCGAGGTCGAATGCTTCGTCCACGGGGCGATCTGCGTCGGATACAGCGGCCGCTGCTTCCTTTCGCGCTCGATGTCGCCGCGCAGCGGCAACCGCGGCGCCTGCAGCCAGCCCTGCCGCCTCAAGTGGGACCTGACGGACGGCGCCGGGCGCACCTATATCGCCGGCAAGCACCTCCTGTCGGTGCGCGACCTGAACCTCTCGGAGCGGCTCGGCGAGCTGCTCGACGCGGGGGTCTCGTCGTTCAAGATCGAGGGGCGCCTCAAGGACGAAGGGTACATCCGCAACGTCGTGGCGGGCTACCGCGCGGCGATGGACCGTGCGCTGGCCGACCGGCCGCACCTCGTGCGCGCTTCGGTCGGCGAGAGCCGTCCCGACTTTACCCCCGCCCTCTCGAAGAGCTTCACCCGCGGCGAATCCGCCTACTTCTTCGACGGCCGCTGCCGCGGCGTCGCCTCGTTCGATACGCCGAAGGCGGTGGGCGAGTATCTGGGCCGCGTCGTGCAGTGCTCGCCGCGCGGCTACCGCATCGACACGGAGCAGCCGCTCGCCGCAGGCGACGGCATCTGCCTGCTGACCCCCGACGGGCTGCGTGGCACGAACGTCAACGCCGTGACGGACGGGTGGGTCGTGCCGAACCGCGCGGAGCGCGTCGCCGTCGGTACGGCGGTCTACCGCAATTACGACCATCTCTTTCAGAAACGGCTGGCGGCGAGTCGCATGCGCCGCACGATCGCAGTTTCGGCCGCGGTCGAGGCCTCGGCCGACGGGGTGACGCTCCGCCTCACGGACTGCGAAGGGACGACCGTGGAGGCGTCGCGTCGCCTGACGCTCGACGCGGCGCAGGCCCCCGAACGGAACGCCGAGGCGATTCGCCGGCAGGTGATGCGCAGCGGCGAGACGATCTTCGAGGTGCGCACGGTAGCGGTCGCGGGGGAGGCGTGGTTCGTCCCCGCCTCGCTGGCGGCCGAACTGCGGCGCGAGGGGTTCGAGCGGTTGTTGGCGGCCCGCCTGGCCCGTGCGCCGTGGCGGCGGACGGTCGCGGAGGATCGGACGGTCCGCTATCCCGCGACGCAGCTGACGGCCGACGAGAATGTGACGAACCGGCTTGCCGAGGCCTTCTACCGCGACCACGGCGTCGAGCGCATCGACCCGCCGCTCGAGCGGGCCGCGACGACTGCGGGGTGCTGCGTGATGCAGTCGGCCTACTGTCTGCGGCGCGAGCTGGGGGAGTGTCTGCGAGAGCGGCCGCGCCTGCGGGGCGACCTCTACCTCGAGGCGGCGGGGCACCGCTACCGGCTCGATTTCGACTGCCGGCAGTGCGAAATGCGGCTCGTCGACTGTTCGGAGCGGTGACTGCCGCTCCATATCAAAACGCAAGAATCAAGGATATGCAACAGCAACTGACACCCGATTTCGGGGATTACGAACTGCTCGACACGGGCGATTTCGAGAAACTGGAGCGCTTCGGGCGCTATACGACGCGGCGTCCCGAGCCGCAGGCCATCTGGCGCCGCAGCCTCTCGGAGGAGGCCTGGCGGGCGGCGGCCGACGCCTCCTTCCTGCGCGACGGCCGCAGCGACGAGCGGGGCGAGTGGCGGCTGAAGCCGCAGACGCCCGACCGCTGGCCGGTGACCTACCGTCACGGGGGGATGACGCTGCGCATGCGCCTCGGCCTCACCTCGTTCAAGCACGTCGGAATCTTCCCCGAGCAGGCGGCCAACTGGGATTTCATCTACGACCGCTGTCGGACGCAGGCCGCCGCGGGACGGACGCCGCGCGTGCTGAACCTCTTTGCCTATACGGGCGGCGCCACGCTGGCGGCGCGCGCCGCAGGGGCCGACGTGACGCACGTCGACTCGGTGAAGCAGGTGGTGACGTGGGCCCGCGAGAACATGGAGCAGAGCGCGCTGGAGGGGGTGCGCTGGATCGTCGAGGATGCGCTGAAGTTCGTGCGGCGCGAGGTGCGCCGCGGCAACCGCTACGACGGCATCATCCTCGATCCGCCTGCCTACGGACGCGGCGCGAACGGCGAAAAGTGGGTGCTGGAGGAGCACATCGGCGAGATGCTGGCCTGCTGCGCCGCGCTGCTGGAGCCGCGCGACGCCTTCCTCGTGCTCAACCTCTATTCGATGGGGCTCTCGTCGACGCTGGCCCGCACGGCCGTGCGGCAGGCCTTCGGCATCCCCGCGGAGGAGCAGTGGGGCGAACTTTGTTTTACGGACCGGGCCGGCAAGGAGCTGCCGTTGGGAACCTACTACCGCTTCGTGCGGTAGCGGGCGCAGCCGACCGGAACGGTCTATGAATATAGCAATCACACGGTCGGGCGACCGACCCGTTAACGAACGAATGTCATGATGATCGTATTGCTTCTGCTGTTCGGCCTGCTGGGCGACTGTATGCTCTCGGTGCTGGTCGGCATGATCGGCGCCTCGCGCCGCATCGGTTTCGGCTGGTCGTTTCTGATCAGCGTCTTTCTGACGCCCTTCGTCGGGCTGCTCTGCGTGCTGCTCTCGGATCCGCTGCCCGCGGCGACCGAACGGCGCTGGGGTTGCCTCGGAAATCTCTTCGCAGGCCTCGGATGCCTCTTTCTGATCCTCTTTCTGGTGCTGCTGCTGTCGGGCGGTGCGGTGCTCGCCCTGCTGGCGTAGCGCCGCCGCCGGGTCAGAATAGGCCGTAGATGACGATGCCTGCCGCGGCCGAGAGGGCGATGAGCAGGATGGGATTCACCTTGCGCCACTGGCCGGCGAGCACGCCGCCGAAGAGCAGCCAGCTCCAGCCGTCGATGAAGTTGCGTTCGTCGGCCGCCGCATGGTGCGGGAAGATGAGCAGCAGGGCCGCCGCCGCGATCATGCCGATCACGACGGGACGCATGCCGAGCATCGCCCCCTCGACGATGCGGTTGTTCCGCAGGCGGAGGAAGAAGCGCGTGACGAGCAGCATGATCGTCAGGGCGGGCAGGCAGACAGCCGTCGTGGCGACGATGGCGCCCAGCACCCCCTGCCAGGCGGTGCCGGCCTGCAAGCCGACCGTATAGCCGACGTAGGTGGCCGAGTTGATGGCGATGGGGCCCGGGGTGATCTGCGAGACGGCCACGATGTCGGCGAACTCGCTGTTGGTCATCCAGCCGTTGCGGACCACCACTTCGTTCTGAATGAGCGACAGCATGGCGTAGCCGCCGCCGAAACCGAAGAATCCGATCTTCAGGTAGGAGACGAAAAGGTGCCAGAATATCATCGTACCGTTTTTTTAGCAATCCACAGTTCGCGGGCGATGCCGCATGCGGCGGCCGCCGCCAGCACATAGATCGGCGACCAGCCGAGCCCCCAGACGGCGAGCGCCGCGGCGACGATCACGCCGTAGAGCGCGCGGTGCATGCCGCGCGAGAGCGACAGCACGGGGGCGACGATGAGCGCCACGACGGCGGGGCGCATCCCCTTGAAGGCGGCGTCGACCCACGGGTTGTGGCGGATGTCGGCGAAGAGCAGCGCCACGGCGAGAATCACCGTGAAGGAGGGAATGACCACCCCCGCGAGCGAGGCGAAGGCGCCGCGCAGCCCGCGGACCTTGTAGCCGACGAAGACCGCCGTGTTGAGGGCGATGGGGCCCGGGGCGGACTGGGCGAGGGTCAGCAGGTCCAGAAACTCGTTGCGGGCGATCCAGCCGCGGCGGTCGATCACCTCGTGTTCGATGATCGGAATCATGGCGTAGCCGCCGCCGAAGGTGAAGGCGCCGATCTTCAGAAAGCTGCGAAAGAGTTCGAATGTCATTGTTGTTGCACGTTTGGTAACAGCCGGTCCTGCGTCGCGCGGCTTTTGGAGAGCCGCGAGGACGGGGCCGTTTTTTGAGCGGTGGCTAATGCTCCATGCCGTTGACCACCGACACGGTCACCGTGGCCGCCACGGCGGCCGTCTCGGTGCGCAGACGCTGCGTGCCGAGGGTGATCTCCTCGAAACCGGCGGCGAGGGCCGCGTCGATCTCCGCAGGCGAAAAATCCCCCTCGGGACCGATCAGCACCTGCACCGCCTCGCCCGCGCGCAGCGTGTCGGCGAGGTAGCGCTTGCCCGCCGCGGAGCGGGCCGCGTCGCAGTGGGCGATGAGGCGGCGCCCCTCGAAGGGCGCTGCGAGCAGCTCGCCGAAGGGGGTCAGCGGACGGAGTGCCGGGCGGTATGCCTTGAGCGACTGCTTCATGGCCGCCGTGATGACCTTCTCGCCGCGTTCGGCCTTGAAGACGCGGCGTTCGCTGTGCTCCGTCTCGAGGGGCACGATCTCCGAGACACCCACCTCGGTCGCCTTCTCGAGGAACCACTCGTAGCGGTCGGCGTTTTTGGTCGGCGCCACGGCCATCGAGAGGCGGTAGGGGAGCGGTTCGAAGTCCGCCTCGACCGTCTCGATGCGGACTGTGCAGCGCTTCGGATGGTCGTCGGTGATGCGGCCGCGGTAGAGCGAGCCGCGCCCGTCGGTGAGCGTCAGCGGATCACCCGCCGTGAGGCGCAGCACGCGCACGCAGTGTTTCGACTCCTCCTCCGAGAGGGTGTGGAGCGGCTGCGTGATTTCCGGTGCGTAAAAGAGTTGCATAGCGAAAAATTTTCGTACCTTTGCAGCTATGCTGCACGGTGTTGCGGCGCAAAGGTAGAAAAAAATCGCAACAAACACTCATCGCATGAAACGCATTGCCGTTCTTTTTACGTTTTTACTCGCCATGACTTTCGTCTCGTGTCACAAAAACCGCACGGCGGCCGAGAACCCGCTGCTCGCCGTCTGGGAGACCCCTTACGGAGTGCCCCCCTTCGACCGCATCCGTCCCGAACATTTCCGTCCCGCCTTCGAGGAGGCGATGGCCCGTCACGAGGCCGAGATCGAGGCCGTCGTGTCGAATCCCGAGGCGCCGACCTTCGAGAACACGATCCTCGCCGTCGATGACGCGGGACGCGACCTGGAGCGCGTGGCGCTCGTCTTCGGCATGCTGTCGGCTGCCGAGACCAACGCGGAGCTGCAGCGCATCGAGGAGGAGGTGATGCCGCTCCTCTCGGCGCACAGCGACCGTATCAATCTGAACGAACAGCTCTTCGAACGCGTGCGGACGCTCTACGACCGCCGCGCGGAGCTCGGCCTCGACGCCGCGCAGCAGCGGCTGCTCAAGAAGCACTACGACGGCTTCGTGCGGTCGGGCGCGCTGCTCGACGCCGGGCAGAAGGAGCGCCTGCGCGCCATCAACGAGGAGCTCTCGACGACGGCCGTCCTCTTCGGACAGCACCTGCTGGCCGAGAACAACGCCTTCGCGCTGGAGCTCGACAACGCGGACCTCGACGGCCTGCCGGCGAGCGTGCGCGACCAGGCCCGCGAGGCGGCGACGGCCGCCGGCAAGCGCGGCAAGTTCCTCTTCACGCTGCACAAGCCGAGCCTGCTGCCCTTCCTGACCTATTCGTCGCGCCGCGATCTGCGCGAGCAGCTCTACAAAGGCTACCTGAACCGCGGCGCCAACGGCGACGCGAACGACAACCGGGCCCTGATCAACGATTTCATCCGGCTGCGCACCGAGAAGGCGCACCTGCTGGGCTATCCGAGCTATGCCGATTATGTGGTCGCCGACGAGATGGCCGGCACGACGAAGGCGGTCTACACGCTCCTCGAGGAGATCTGGACCCCGGCGCTCGAGCGCGCCAAAGGCGAGCTGGAGGCGATGCGCACCCTCTTCGCGGAGGAGCATCCCGGCGAGGAGTTCGCCTCGTGGGACTGGTGGTACTACGCCGAGAAGGTGCGCCGGCGCGACTATGCGATCGACGAGGCGATGCTCGCCCCCTATTTCTCGCTCGAGAACGTCCGCAGCGGCATCTTCTTCCTGGCGAACCGCCTCTACGGCATTACCTTCCGCCCGATCGCCGTTCCCGTCTACCACGAGGAGGTGAGCGCCTACGAGGTGCTCGACAGCGACCAGTCGCACCTCGGCGTCCTCTATTTCGATTTCCATCCGCGTGCCGGCAAGGGACAGGGCGCCTGGTGCGGCAACTACGTCGAGCAGAGCTACCGCGACGGCGAGCGTATCGCCCCCGTGGTCTCGATCGTCTGCAACTTCACGCGCCCGACCGCCTCGACGCCCGCGCTGCTGACGCTCGACGAGACCGAGACCCTCTTCCACGAGTTCGGCCATGCGCTCCATTTCCTCTTCCACGACGTGCAGTACCGCGGCCTCTCGGAGGTCGAGGGCGATTTCGTCGAGCTGCCTTCGCAGGTGATGGAGAACTGGGCCTTCCACCCCGAGGTGCTGAAACACTACGCCGTGCATTACCGCACGGGTGAGGTGATCCCCGACGCGCTGGTCGCCAAGCTGCGCCGCAGCGAGCTCTTCAACCAGGGCTTCAACACGACGGAGCTCATCGCCGCCTCGCTCGCCGACCTCGACATCCACTCGACGACCGCCTACGAGCCCTTCGATCCGACGGCTTTCGAACACAAGGCCCTCGCCGAGCGCCGCGGACTGATCCCCGAGATCGAGCCGCGCTACCACTATCCCTATTTCAGCCACATCTTCGACGGCGGCTACTCGGCCGGCTACTATTTCTATACGTGGGCCGAGGTGCTCGACCAGGATGCCTTCGAGGCCTTCCGCGAGAGCGGCGACATCTTCAACCGCGAGATCGCGACCCGCTTCCGCAAGCTGCTCGAGAGCGGCGGTTCGAAGGACGGCATGACCCTCTACCGCGAATTCCGCGGGCAGGATCCCGACAAGCGGGCGATGCTGCGCAGCCGCGGCCTGCTGCCCGAGGAGGCTGCCGCGCCGGAGGAGGCCGCTGATGCCGACCGGGAGGAGAGCGTCGCGGCCCGGTAGCCGCACGCACGGCGGGGTGCGCCCCGCTCCTGCACCCGAACAACGATGAATAAACCAAAAAAACGCATACGATGAAAAAAATTCTGACGATGGTACTACCCGTACTGGCACTCTCCTGCGCCGATCAGTCGATCCCGCAGGCACAGTATCCCGAACTGGATACGACCAATCCGCTGCTCGCCGAGTGGCAGACGCCCCGCGAGACGCCGCCCTTCTCGCAGATTCGGCTCGAGCACTACGAGCCGGCCGTCGACGCGGCGATCGCCTGCTCGCGCGCCGAACTCGAGGCGATCGTGAACAACCCCGCGAAGCCCTCTTTCGGCAACACGATCGTGGCACTGGAGCGGCAGGGCGCGCTGCTCGACCGCATCACGGGTGTCTTCTACAACCTGATGAGCACCGACACGTCGGACGAGATGCAGCAGATCGCGCTGCGCCTGCAGCCGAAGCTGACCGAGCTCGGCAACGACATCTCGCTCAACCCCGAGCTCTTCGCCCGCGTCAAGGCGGTCTACGAGCACCCGGGCTGCGGCCTCTCGACGGCGGACAAGAAGCTGCTGGAGGATACCTATCAGCGCTTCGCCCGCAACGGTGCCGCCCTCTCGGACGAGGACAAGGAGCTCTACCGCCAATATTCGGGCGAGTTGTCGGCGCTGACGCTCAAGTTCGGCCAGAACGCGCTGGCCGCCACGAACGCCTTCACGCTCAACATCACCGATCCGAAGCAGGTGGCCGAGCTGCCCGACTTCGTGAAGGAGGGGATGGCTGCCGAGGCGAAGGCGCGCGGCCGGCAGGGCTGGACGGTGACGCTGCAGGCACCGAGCTACATCCCCTTCCTGACCTACTCGTCGAACCGGGCGCTGAAGGAGCAGCTGTGGCGCGCTTCGAACTCGCGTGCGCTGGGCGGCGAATTCGATAACACGGAGGTGATCCGCGGCATCGTCAACACGCGTCTGAAGATCGCCAATCTGCTCGGTTACGAGACCTACGCCGACTACGTGCTCGAGCGCCGCATGGCCGAGCAGCGTCAGATGGTCACGGATTTCCTCGACGAGCTGCTGCAGGCGACGAAGGAGTACGCCGACGCCGACTACCGCACGGTGAACGAGTATGCCGCGACGCTCGGCTTCGAGGGAGAGCTCATGCCGTGGGACTGGGCCTATTACAGCGAGAAATACAAGGATGCGAAATATGCGCTGAGCGCCGAGGCGGTGAAGCCCTACTTCAAACTCGAGAACGTCAAGAAGGGCGTCTTCCTGCTGGCCAACAAGCTCTACGGCCTGACCTTCACGGAGAATCCCGCCATCGAGGGGTATAATCCCGAGACGACGGTCTACGAGGTGACGGACGAGACGGGCCGCTTCATGGCGGTGCTCTACCTCGATTTCCATCCCCGCGCCTCGAAGCGTGCGGGCGCATGGATGACCGAGTTCCGCGGTGCGAAGATCGAGAACGGCGTCGAGACGCGTCCGCTCGTGTCGCTCGTGATGAACTTCTCGAAGCCGACCGAGACGAAACCGTCGCTGCTTACCTTCGACGAGGTGGAGACCTTCCTCCACGAGTTCGGCCACGCCCTGCACGGCATGCTGGGCGAGGGTGCCTACGAGTCGCAGACGGGTACCTCTGTTTTCCGCGATTTCGTCGAGCTGCCGTCGCAGCTCATGGAGAACTGGGCGACGGAGAAGGAGTTCCTCGACCTGTGGGCCGTGCACTACAAGACGGGCGAGCCGATTCCGGCCG
>CAZVGH010000057.1:0-10129 GCA_964626515.1 uncultured Alistipes sp. | reverse complement strand
CGCCTCGAAGACGTCGCGGCCGGCCAGATCGATCGCCGTAGCCATCTTGAAATCAAGCAGGATGTTCGCCTTCTGCGCCGACACGAGGGCATGCACGACGTTCGTCACGTTACCGCCCGCCAGATAGTGGGCCTCGAGCTCGTTCGGATCGAGGCTCAGGCCGGCTTTCGTGCTCTCGATCATCGACGAAACGATCGTCGAAGGGGGCACCTTGCGCCAGCGCATGAGGATCAGTTGCAGCAGGCTGATGCGGACACCCGACACCAGCGCCGAGAACCACAGTCCCACGGGGATGAAATAGAAGACCAGCCAGACGGCGATCAGGGAGACGAAGACCAGCAGAGCGATCACAGGCATTTCCATAACTGAATGTATTTTAGATTAATCGATTCGTTTGACGACGACGCTGAAATTCTCGAAGCCTACCACTTCGACCGCCGTGCGCGGGTCGATGTAGGCGTCGGTCGATTTCGCCTCGTAGATGCGGCCGCCGATCTCGACCTTGCCCATCGGAGCCAGTCGCGAAACGGTCGTGCCGCGTGCGCCGCAGGCCACCTCCGCGGAAGGCTGCGGAGTGCTCGACGAACGGATCTCGCTGCGCAGCGAGAAGCGCTGCCACGTCTTGGCCCGCAGCGAGAGCACCGTCACGGCCAGCGACAGCAGCAGACACACCAGCAGCACCGCGATGCCCGTCGTCGAATCGAAGCGGGTGAAGGCGAGGTAGACGGCGGCGCCGTCACAAAGCAGCGTCAGCAGAGCGCCGATCGAGATTCCAGGCAGCAGAAGCAGTTCCGCCACCAGAAAGAGCAGGCCCAAGAGAAGCAGAAGAACGATGTACCACATAATTCGGTTTCGTGTTTGGGTAAAGATACGGATTTTTTTTCGGTTATTCCGCCAGTTCGACCACTTTTATTTCGGGAGCGCCGCCCTCGGCCGCCATGCGCAGCGCCTCGACCGCCTTGTCGGCATCGGCCCGCTCGGCGAAGGTGCCGATCACGAAGAGCGCCGCACCGACGCGCGAAACCTCGACCGAAGGGTAGAGCGCCGTCACGGCCGACCGCATCGCCTCCGTCAGGGCATCCGCACCCGTCAGCTCGATGCGATAGCCCGCAGCCGTTGCCGTCGGCAGCGGCTGCTGCGAGAGGTTGCGGTACTCGCCGTCGACCCATACGACCACCTCGGGCCGCAGGAAGCCGCGTTTCTTCAGCCGGGCCTGCGCCTCCTGCGCCTCGGCCGCCGTGGCGAAACCGCCCGCGAAATAGCGCCAGCGGCCCTCCTCCTCCAGATAGGAAAGCGGCGACGTATTGCGGAAGGTAGACACGGGACGCTTCGACTGGAAGTTACCGAGCAGGACGCGGTAGATCGTACCGCGCTCGTAGATGCGGCAGGGCGGGATGGGATGCTGCGCCAAGTAGACGGGCTGCGTCGAGAATACGAGCGAATCGTACTGGATGAAGATGCGGTCCGAGACCGAAACCTTCGGCAGCCGGTAATCGAACTTCGACAACTGCTCCTGCACGGCCTGCAGCGAGTCGCGCGCCGTGCCGAGATCGAACGCCTCGGCCACCGACGTTTCATACGCCACAAGCATCCGCTTGCGCAGGAAGTAATCGACCAGCTCATCCGAAGCCGTCTCGCCCTGCAGCGACGAGATCTCGCGCATCGCCTCCGAGAGGCGGGCGGACTGACGGTCCAGCAGCTGCTCCTTGCGCAGCGCCTCGAGCAGGTAGTCGTAGGCGTAGCTCTTGTTGTCGAAGATGAAATTCCACACCGTCGACAGCGAATCGGCCACCCGGCGGTTCTGCGCGGCCAATTCCGCGAAACGCTCCTTGAGGGCAATTGCCTCCTCCTCGGTGCGCAGCGAATCGAAAGCGCGCTCCAGCGCCGACAACGCCTCGTAATTCTCCAGATAGCGGTTCACGAAGGTCACGGCCCGCGTCTCGGCCCGCTGCGCCCGCTGCAGGGCGGCGTAATCATCGGCAGGCAGGTGACGCGCAAAGGGACGATTCAGCACCAGATTGCGGCGCTTGAGCGAGTCGGGCAGCTCCGACGATTCGGGTGCGGTCTGCGTGCGGCGCGAGGCGTCGGCATTGAGGTTCGCGAGCACCCACTCCTGCTCGATCGTGTTGATGCGGTCGATGATGCGCCCCTTTTTCGTCCGCACCTCGAAGATGCTGTTTTCGGACTGCATGATCTGCTGGGCATAGCTGCGCTGATTCTCGGGATCGTCGCGCAGCAGGTTGCGGACACGGACGACGGCCGCCGCAATCGAATCCTCGCGCTGTTGCAGCAAGGCATCCTCCCGCAGAAGCGACATGTACTCCTCGTTCTGTTCCAACCCCGCGATGCGCGCCGCGACGGGCTGCTGCGCGAGTGCCGCCGTCGTTCCCGCAAAGAGCAGGGCAAAAAGGGTCGTGTAAATGGTACGCATATCTTGTTTCAAACCGTTATCTCCACCATTTCATGAAAAAGAGCTGGATCAATCCGAAAATTTCGAGACGTCCGAAGAGCATGAACAGCGCGTCGAGCCCCTTCATAAAGGCGGGCATCTCGCCGAAGTTGTTCATCGAACCCACCGCACCGAATCCGGGGCCCACGTTGCCCAGACAGGCGACAGCCCCCGTAAAGGCGGTCGTCAGATCGAGCCCGCACATCGTGCCGAGAAGCGTGCCGAGGAGCAGCAGCATCATATAAGCCACGATGAAGACCATCACCGCGTGCAGCATGGCATTGTCCTGAATCACCCCGTCGAGCTTAATGCGCAGCACGGCGTTCGGATGGCGCTGCTGCTTCATGCGGGCCTGCATCATCTTGACGGCCAGCACCAGGCGGTTGACCTTGATACCGCCCGAGGTCGACCCCGCGCAGGCGCAGACGAGCGACGCGAAGATGAGCAGCAGCACCGCGAACGGGGTCCACGTATTCGTGTCGGCCGTCGCAAAGCCCGAGGTGGAGATGATCGACGTCACCTGGAACACGGCGTGGCGGAACGAGGCCGAGAACGTGGGGTAGAGCCCTGCGGCATAGATGCTCACGGCGATCAGCACCGACAGCGCGGCGATGATGCCGAGGTAGTAGCGCGTCACCTCCGAACGGAACAGGTTGTTGCGTTTGCCCGTCACGGTGGCGTAGATCAGACCGAAATGGATACCCGCCACGGTGATCGTAACGGCGAGCACCGCCTCGACCAGCGGGCTGTTGAAATAGGCGATGCTCGTATTCTTGGTCGAAAAACCGCTCGTCGCCGCCGAAGACATGCCGTGGCACAGCGCGTCGAACCAGTTCATGCCGGCCAGTTTCAGCAGCACGGTCGAGATCACCGTCAGACCGACGTAGACCACCAGCAGAATCTGCACGATGGTCTGCGTACGGTAACGGAAATTCTCCTTGGCAAGGGTCGACAGCTCGACATTCGACAGCGTCATCTTACTGCGCCCCATGGCGGGCAGGATCACCAGCGCGAACATCACGACGCCCATGCCGCCGATCCAAGTCGAAGCCATGCGCCAGAACTGCATGCCGCGCGGCAGCGCCTCGATGTCGTCCAGCACGGTGGCCCCCGTCGTCGTAAAGCCCGAGACGCTCTCGAACCAGGCATTCATCAGGCTGAACTCGCCGCCCCAGATCAAATAGGGGAACATGCCCACGACGCACGCCACGAGCCACGAACCGACGACCACGGCGAAGCCCTCCTTGGTCGAGAGCTGTCCTTTCTTGTCGACGAAAATCTGCGGAAAGGCTCCCAGCAGCGCCGTCAGCAGCGCCGAGAGCAGCAGGGGATAGAAGGCCGAATCCACGCCGCTCGCATAGGAGATGCCCACGGCGAGCATCATGAAGCCGGCGATGAACAACATCACCACACCGACATGCCGCAAAACCAGATCGACCCGCATACGCCTTCCAGAGTTCGTTCGTTAACCTTTCGACTGCCGCGTCTGACTGATGAGCGTGTCGATCTTCTCCTTGAGCTCCAACACTTCGTCCTTGCATTCGCCCTTGACCGTGAAGGGGACCCGGAAAGCGAGATAGCATCCCAGCCCCTTGTTCATCTCCACGATCGGACCGACGCAGTAGATCGACATGAAATAGTAGAACATGAGCACGATGGCGATCATGACGAGCAGCGAGATCAGCACGGGCGTCACGGCACGGTAGGCATTCTTCTTCAGCTGCTCCGTGCGCGGCGCCAGCGAGCTCTGCGTCGAGGTCATGTAGGCCTTGACAGCAGACGAAAGACGGTCGTAGACCCCCTCGAACTCCTCGGTGTACCACTTGTCGGCCGGCAGCACGACGGGCTGCAGCGACACGGCCGGCGCGAGCGAATCGACCGCCGCAGAGTCGGGTTCGGCCACGGGAAGCGGCTGCGGACGCTCATCGCGCTCGTGCAGCGCAAGGTAGTTGTCCACCAGAATCTTCATCTCGGTCGTCGTGAAGGCCAGCGAATCGAGGAACGACTTGTCGAGCGCCTCGTGCTGCGCGACCGATAGGACCTCCTCGAGCCGCACCATCGAGGCGCGGCAAAGGCTGTCGGTGCCCGTCTCGGAAAACACCGTGCGGCGGATGAGCGCCACGTTCAGCTCGTGGGCGGCATCCAGCATCTCTTTCGCGAGCTCGATGTTGCGGCGGCTCGCCTTCAGGATATCGCCCGTGTCGCGGCTCAGACGGCTCAACTCGACAAAGGAGAGCATACCCGATATGAAAAGCAGGCAGGCGATACTTAAGAACCCGATCGTCACCCGCTTGCGCATTCCTGTCATCATGATTTCTCCAATTGTATCCGACCGGCGGACACGCGCCCGCCGATTCCTCTTGCAAAGATAATGATTTTAATCTACAATTTCACCGATCAAATCGTGCTTTTCATCCATCGAACCGAGTTGGACGCGGCAGATCCGGTTGATGCGGCTCCGATCGTAGGGAGCCCTGACACGCCGGTAGTTGCCCGTAAAGCCGAACATCCAGCCGCCGCGCATCGTACTTTCGAAGAGCACCTCCGCTTCGGTTCCGACCGCCTGCGCGCAGAAATCGGCATGCAACCGTTCGCACAGCGCCTCGAGCTCGGCCGCCCGCCGCGTCGCCACCGCGGGCTGCACCTTGTCGGGCAGCGCCACGGCAGGGGTTCCGGGACGCTCCGAGAAGGGGAAAATGTGGAGATAGGAGGGGGCGATGCCGGCCAAAAAGTCGTATGTAGCCCGAAAATCGGCCTCCGTCTCGCCGGGGAAACCGACGATCACGTCGATCCCGAGAAAGGCGTCGGGCATCGCCCGGCGCACCGAAGCGATCCGCTCGGCGAAGCGTGCCGTCGTGTAGCGACGCCGCATAAGGCCGAGGATTTTGTCCGACCCGCTCTGAATCGGGATATGGAAATGGTGCTGAAACTTCGACGAAGCGGCGCAGAAATCGATGATCTCGTCGGTCAGCAGATTCGGTTCGATCGACGAAATACGGTAGCGATCGATCCCCTCGACACCGTCCAGCGCTCGCAGCAGATCGAGGAACGACTCGCCCGTCGTGCGGCCGAAATCGCCCGTGTTGACCCCCGTCAGCACGATCTCGCGCTGGCCCGCAGCGGCGATGCGGCGCGCCTCGCCGACCAGATCGGAGATCGGCATGTTGCGGCTGCTGCCGCGGGCGTAGTGGATCGTACAATAGGAACACTTGTAATCACAGCCGTCTTGCACCTTGAGAAAGGCCCGCGTGCGGTCACCCGTCGAGAAGGCCGCGAAGAAGCGCGTCAGCGCCTCCGTCTCGCAGCTGTAGACCTGCGCGGCGCCCTTGCCGGCGAGCTCGGCCACCCGTCGGAACAGGTCGCCTTTGTCGTTGTTACTCAAGACGAGGTCGACGCCTTCGATCGCCGCGATCTCCTGCGGCTTGAGCTGGGCGTAGCACCCCGTGACGGCAATGATCGCCTGCGGGTTGCGACGGTGCAGTTTGCGGATCAGGTTGCGGCATTTCTTGTCGGCATGCTCGGTCACCGAGCAGCTGTTGATGACGCAGATATCCGCCTCGGCCGTCTCGGGCACGCGAACGAAACCCTCCTCGACGAAGCGGCGGGCAAGGGTCGAACTCTCCGCGAAATTGAGTTTACACCCCAAGGTATGAAAATTGACGCGACAAGGTTGCATGGCTGCATTTTTTTCGGACGCGAAAATACGAAATCTTACCCGAAAGAGGGCGGCTATTCGCAGAAAAAATGTAAATTTGCGCGCAATTACGGACGACGCGATGGAATTTTTCAACGATCTGGTGCAATACGGCTATCTCGGCAACGCCTTTCGGGCCGCGCTCCTGTCGGGCATCGCCTGCGGGCTGATCGGCACCTACATCGTCTGCCGCCGCATGGTCTTTCTGGCGGGCGGCATCACGCACGCCTCGTTCGGCGGCCTCGGGCTCGCCTTCTACCTCGGCAGCGACCCGATCGTCGGCGCGCTCCTCTTCGCCGTCCTCTCGGCGCTCGGCATCGAGTGGGCCGGCTCGCGCACCCGCATTCGCGAGGATTCGGCCATCGGCATCATCTGGTCGATCGGCATGGCCCTCGGCGCCTTTTTCATGAGCCTACGCCCCGGCTATACGTCGGGAGATCTGGCCGCCTACCTTTTCGGCAGCATCGTAACGGTCACCGACGGCGATATCGCGGCGCTCGCCGTGCTCGCGGCCGTCCTGCTCGCGGGTGCCGCGCTGTGGCTGCGCCCCGTCATGTACGTCGCCTTCGATCGCGACTTCGCCCGCAGCCGCGGCATCCCGACCGCCCTCGTCTCGTATCTCATGGCCGCCCTCATGGCGCTGACGATCGTCCTGTCGATCCGCATCATGGGCATCGTCCTGCTCATCTCGCTCGTCACGATGCCCGTCGCGATCGCAAACACGCTGACCCGCTCGTTCCGCCGCATCGCCGTCGCGGCGCCGCTGATTGCCGTCGCCGGCAACGTCACGGGACTCGTATTGAGCTATGAATGGGAGGTGCCTCCCGGCGCCGCCATCATATTTATGCTCACCGTTGGGCTGATTGCCGTAAAACTATTAACTTTGCATCGCAACAAACCGAAAGCCGCGGCATGAAGACCATCCACAAACTCGTACTGAGGTCCTACCTCGGACCGATGATCCTCACCTTCTTCATCGTGATGTTCGTCCTCATGATGAATATCGTGTGGCGCTACATCGACGACCTGGTCGGCAAGGGATTGAGCGCGGGCATCATCATCGAGCTCATGACCTATTTCATGGCCAACATGCTGCCGCTCGGTCTGCCGCTGGCCGTGCTGCTGGCGGCCATCATGACGATGGGCAACCTCGGCGAGAACTACGAGCTGCTCGCCATGAAATCGGCCGGCATGTCGCTCGTGCAGATCACCAAGCCGCTCATCATTCTCATCGCACTGGTCTCCGTAGGCAGTTTCTTCATCGGCAACGACCTCGTTCCCTACGCCAACAAAAAGGTTTACAGCATCCTGTACGATATCCGCCAGCAGAAACAGAACCTCGAGTTTCAGGACGGTCTCTTCTTCAACGGCATCGACGACATGTCGATCCGCGTCGGCCGCCAAGACCCGAAAACGCACCTGCTGACCGACGTGCTGATCTACGACAACCGCCAGGCGAACGGCGACATGAATACGATCGTCGCCGATTCGGGCTACATCCGCCTCTCGGATGACAAACGGTTCCTGCTCGTCACCCTGTTCCACGGCGAGACCTACGAACAGACGCGTTCGACGAGCAACAACGGCCAGTGGTTCTCGAAAAGCGCGCTGCGCCACCATATCTTCGACCGGCAGGATCAGGTGATCCCCATGACAGGCTTCGACATGGGCCGCACGAGCTCCGACCAGTTCTCGAACAGCCAGACGAAGAACATCGTCCAGCTGCAGCAGGATATCGACTCGCTCGAACTGCTGGTCAGCTCGGCGACGAACCGCTCCTACGAACCGCTGCTCAAGGAGCGCATCTTCTCGCTCGACCACTCGGTGCTGCCCGAGCCCGACTCGCTGCGGATCGACCGCAGCGCCTTCCGCGAACTGGTCGTCCTCGATTCGCTCGACGCACTGCCGATCCGCAAGAAGGACCGCATCTGGGACCAGGCGCGTTCGTCGGCCAAAAACTCGCGCAACATGTTCTCGTTCGACGAGTCGAACGCCAAAGAGGCGCTCAACCAGCTCTACCGCAGCCGCGTCGAGTGGCACAAGAAGATGTCGCTGCCCGTCTCGATCATGATCTTCTTCCTGATCGGCGCACCGCTCGGAGCGATCATCCGCAAAGGCGGCCTCGGCCTGCCCGTAGTCGTCTCGGTGGTCTTTTTCGTGATCTACTACATCATCAGCCTCTCGGGCGAAAAAGCGGCCAAAGAGGGCAACTGGGACGCCGTCTACGGCATGTGGCTCTCGACCTTCATCCTGACACCGATCGCCATTTACCTCACCTACAAGGCGACGAACGATTCGTCGCTACTCGACACGGACTGGTACGCCGGCAAGCTCAAATACCTGCAAGACAAGTTCAAGCCCGTTTTCGAACGGCTGAAAAACCGCATAAAAAGCATACGAAATCATGGAAAAGGAAACGATCCTCAATAGTGTGGAGGAGGTCATCGAAGACTTCCGCAACGGCAAGGTAGTCATCGTCGTCGACGACGAAGATCGCGAAAACGAAGGCGATTTCATCGTCGCCGCCGAGAAGATCACCCCCGAGGTGGTCAATTTCATGCTGCACGAAGGCCGCGGCGTACTCTGCGCACCGCTGTCGGAGAAGCGCTGCGAGGAGCTCGGACTCGAGATGATGGAGGAGAACAATACCTCGCTGCTCGGCACGCCGTTCACCGTCACGGTCGACCTGCTGGGCCACGGATGCACGACGGGCGTCTCGGCCCGTGACCGCGCCGCCACGCTCCGCGCACTGGCCGATCCCGCGACGCTGCCCACCGAACTGGGCCGCCCGGGCCACATAAACCCGCTGCGCGCCCGCGACAAAGGCGTACTGCGCCGCCCGGGCCACACCGAAGCGGCGATCGACCTGGCCCGTCTGGCCGGTCTGCAGCCCGCAGGCGTGCTGATCGAGGTGATGAACGAGGACGGCACGATGGCCCGTCTGCCGCAGCTGCTGGAGATCGCCCGCAAATTCGATCTGAAGATCATCTCGATCGCGGCACTCATCGAATACCGCCTGCGCGAGGAGTCGATCATCGAACGCGGCGTCACCGTACCGCTGCCCACCGAGTGGGGCGACTTCAAGATCACGCCGTTCCGCCAGAAGAGCAACGGCGTCGAGCATGTGGCCCTGACCAAAGGCGAGTGGAGCGAGGACGAGCCCGTTCTGATCCGCGTGCATTCGTCGTGCGCCACGGGCGACATCTTCGGCTCGTACCGCTGCGACTGCGGCGACCAACTGCACCGCGCCATGCAGATGATCGAGCGCGAAGGCAAGGGCGCGATCGTCTACCTGAACCAGGAGGGGCGCGGCATCGGTCTCTGCAACAAGATCCGCGCCTACCAGCTGCAGGACGAGGGGCTCGACACGGTGGATGCCAACCTCAAACTGGGTTTCAAGGCCGACGAACGCGACTACGGCGTCGGCGCGAGCATCATCCGCGAACTGGGCATCCGCAAAATGCGCCTCATGACCAACAACCCCTCGAAGAAGGCGGGGCTGGAGGGCTACGGCCTGCGGATCGAGGAGATCGTCCCGATCGTCATCGAACCCAACCGCTACAACGAACGCTATCTGGCGACCAAGCAGGAGCGCATGCACCATACGCTGGGACTCGAAAAGAAATAGGGTAGCAGCATGGAAGCCAAAGCACTGCGTATCGTCTTCATGGGCACGCCCGAGTTCGCCGTACCGTCGCTGCGCGCCCTCGTCGAGGGCGGCTACAACGTCGTGGCGGTCGTCACGACGCCCGACAAGCCTGCCGGCCGCGGCCGACAGCTGCACGAGAGCGACGTCAAGATCGCCGCGCGCGAGTTGGGGCTGCCGATCCTGCAGCCCGAGAAGCTGCGCGACCCGGCCTTCGTGGCAGCCATGGAGGAGTTGCGGCCCGATCTAGGCATCGTCATCGCCTTCCGCATGCTGCCCGAAATTATCTGGGCCATGCCGCGTCTCGGAACGTTCAACCTCCATGCCTCGCTGCTGCCGC
>CAZVGH010000056.1:0-10209 GCA_964626515.1 uncultured Alistipes sp. | reverse complement strand
TGCGCTTTGCGGTAATCGGGGAAAGTGATCGCCGCATAAAAACACCGGTAGCGGCGGCGCAGCGTCTCGTAGTCGGCAAGCCGTTCGTGCGGCAGCGAGTGGGCGCGCCACGGCAGGAGGTATTTCCGTTCGGGCGCCACCCAGTTGCCGTAGAGCTCGAACTCCGAGAAGCCCGAGAGCTGCGTGCGGTCGAGACTTTCGACGATCGCACGGTCCCACGGCCGCCCCGTGCGCCGCTCGAGCTCGTCCCGCAGGGCGGCCAGTTCGCTGCGCGTGAAGAGCATCTTGTGCGCCACATACGACAGGCTGTTCCCGGGACGGAAGCCCAACAGCCGTTCGATGTTGTCGTAGTACGGACGGTGGTATTCGCGGCTGCGGTAAAAGACCGTGCGGCCGTCGCGCGTGAAGAAGGTGTGCGGGCGCAGCAGCAGGTGATCCGCATCAATCGTGAGGAAGCGGGTGCTCTCCCCCACCGCCCCCGAGAGCTTCAGCAACTGCTGGAAGATCCAGCCGCTGCGATCGCAGCCGTCCGGAGGAGGCACCCGGAGGTTCAGCGACCCGGCGTCGTAGCCGAGCACGCTCCGTTCGTCGACGAAGCGGCAGTCGTGCTGTCGGCAAAAGGCCTCGACGGCGGGCGACGGGGCCGCGATGATATAGACGGCGGCGATCGGGTGGCGCACCTGCCGCCGCACCCCTTCGAGCGCGAGGGGCAGGATCGCGAGGTCTTTTTCGCAGACGGGTATCAGGACGTCGATCGGCTCCCCGGACGGAGCGGGCATCCGCCCCGTACAGCGGAGCAGCTCGATGCCGTAGCGAAGGGTTCGTAAGAATTTTTTCACGGACGGTCGTTTTGCGGTTCGCAGGAACACCTATTATATAACGCTGCGCACGGTCGACAGGCATCCGACGAGACGGCACGCAGCATGTTCCCTGCACAAATATATCGCCTGCAACCGTTTTTTCAAAAAAAATCGCACGAAAACACAAAAAAATAGTTCTATGTTTTGCATAGTATAGAAAATCGTATTATATTTGCAGTACAAAAGCAACCTTATTACGCCACATAATCCGTCACCGCCATGAAAGAGACTGTCAATGCCAACATCGGCTCGCTGGCCTTCACCCTCGACGAAGATGCCTACCGCAAGCTGAAAAGCTATCTCGAAGCCGTCGGACGCCGCCTGCCCGACGACGACACCGACACGCTCGGCGACATCGAGCGCCGCGTCGCCGAGCTGTTCCGCGAAAAATTCGCCTCGCCCGAGCGCGTCATCTCGATCGTCGAGGTCGAGGAGGCGATCGCCCGCATCGGCGCACCCGAAGAGTTCGGCGCCGCCCGCGCCGAAGCCGACACCGCCGCCGCAGAGACGCCGGTAGAACCCGCCCGCCGCCTCTACCGCTCGCGCAGCAACCGCTCGATCGCAGGCATCTGCGGAGGCCTGTCGGAGTTCTTCGGCACCGACGTCACGCTGCTCCGTCTGCTGACGCTGTTCCTGGTGCTCATCGGAGGACTTTCGATCTGGGTCTACGTCATTTTCTGGATCGTCATCCCCGAAGAACCTGTCCGAAACTTCAAAATCAATTAGACCTATGGTAGAAGAGAATGTAAAGTCGCAAATGCGCAAAGGTATTCTGGAGTACTGCATCCTCGCCATCCTGTCGCGAGGAGCCTCGTATGCTCCGCGCATCATCTCCGAACTCAAAGCCGCCGAGATGATCGTCGTCGAGGGTACGCTCTACCCGATCCTCACCCGCCAGAAGAACGCCGGGCTGCTGACCTACCGCTGGGAGGAGTCGCCGCAGGGCCCCCCGCGCAAGTTCTATTCGCTCACCGAGAAGGGCGAAGAGTGTCTGCGCCAGCTCGACCGCGCCTGGGAAGAGCTCGTCAGCCAGATCGCCACGATCCGCGGCGAAAAATAAACCAACCCCGTCAAACCTAACGTCATCCGTTACCCATGAAAAGTTACATCACCGCCCTCACCTGCGCCCTGCTCTGCGCCCTCTGCCTGCTCTTGCCCGAAACGGCCGAAGCCGGCAAACGGCTGAAAGGCAACGGCCGCATCACCAGCAAGGAGATCACCGTCAAGCAATCTTTCGACGCCGTCTACGCCAACCGCGGCGTCTGCGTCAAACTCGTCGCCGGCACCTCGCGCAAACTCCTCGTCGAGGCCGATGACAACGTCATCGACCACGTGACCGCCACGGTCAAGGAGGGCCGCCTCGTGCTCTCGATCGACCCCGCCTACTCGCAGCTCTCGAACCTGCACGTCACCGTTACCGTGCCGACCGACGGCCGTCTCGGCAAGCTGCACGCCTCGAGCGCCGGCCGCATCTTCGCCGAGCCGACGATCCGCAGCGAGAAGGTCCGCCTCTACGCCTCGAGCGCCGGCAAGATCGAAGCCCGCGTCGAAGCCGTCGGCTGCTCGGCGGAGGTCTCGAGCGCAGGCTCGATCCGCTGCGAGACGAAGGCCCGCGAATGCAAGTTCCGCGCCTCGAGCTCGGGCAAGATCACGGCGACGGCCGCCGCCGAAAAGTGCGACATCGAGACCTCGAGCGCCGCAAAGGTCGACATCAAGGGCGCCGCCCTCAAGAGCGACATCGAAGCCTCCTCGGCCGGCAAGGTCTACGCCGCCGAACTGGCCTCGAAGCAGGCCAAGGCCCGGGTCTCGAGCGCCGGCAGCATCTCGGTCTACTGCCTCGACACCCTCGAGGCCGAAGCCTCGAGCGGCGGAGCGATCCGCTACACGGGCGACTGCCGGATCCGCAAGATGCACAGCTCGAGCGGCGGCTCGATCCGCAAGAAATAACCGGTCCCACCCTCTATTCCCACAACCATGAACGCAGTTAAAAAATGCAGTCTCTCGGGGATCGCCTTCACGATGGACCCCGAAGCCTATGCCGACCTCGACCGATACCTCGCCACGCTGAAGGAGAGCTATAAGGAGTCGGCCGAAGGGGCCGAGATCGTCGCCGACATCGAAGCCCGCATCGCCGAACTGATCCTCGCGACGCAGTCCGCCGACCGGGTCGTCGGCACCGCCCTCATCCGCAACATCATCGCCCAGATGGGTTCGGCGAACGAAATCAACGACGAGGAGCCCCGGCCCGCCCATTCGGCCGCGGCCCGCAACCCGCGCCGCCTCTACCGCGACTCGGAGAACGCCAAGCTGGGCGGCGTCTGCGCCGGTCTCGGCAAATATTTCGACATCGACCCCGTATGGGTGCGTCTGGCCTGCTTCCTGCCGCTCTTCTTCTGCGCCGGCGTAGGCCTCCCGATCATCGGGTGGTGGCTCTCGCCGCTGGCGGGCAACCTGTTCGCCGTGATCGTCATCTGCTACCTGGTGATGTGGTTCGCCGTCCCCGTGGCCCGCACCGCCCGCCAGAAGCTCGAAATGACCGGCGAGCGCATCACCGCCGACTCGATCTCGAAGACGGCCTACGCCGGGAACGACCCCGACGGCGCCACGAAGGCCGTGGTGGCCGAGACGGTCTCGGTCTTTGGCAAGTTCGTGCTGGTGCTGCTCAAGCTCTTCGCGGGGCTCATCATCTTCGGACTGGTGCTCGCCGCCTGCGCCCTGCTCGTCGGCCTAATCTACATCGCCATCGCCGGCCACGAGGTCATTCCCGCCCACCTGCCGCTCTCGCTCCCGCTGCTCGGCATCTTCATCGGGCTGATCCCCGTGCTCATCATGATCTACGTCCTCATGTGCCTCGTCGCCTCGCGCAAACCGAGCAGCCGCGGCATGCTGGGAGCCTTCCTGCTGTGGTTGGCGACGATCGTCGCCTGCTGCACGGTCGCCTTCCACAACCGCCACCGCTTCGACCCGGAGGAGATCATCTCGGCGTCGGTGTCGGAGATCGCCGACCGCGAGATGGGCGAGATCGACCTCCGCATCCGGCTCGACGACCGCGACCTCTCGGCCGAGGAGCTGCTGCAGAAGATCGAAAGCGGCGAGATGCTCCGCGGCGTAAAGATGCGGCTGAAGTCCGCCGCACAGCCGGCCGACTCGACCGCCGCGCACACGGAGAAGGTGCAGGCCGGCGGCCGCAAGATGACCGTCACGATCGATGAGCACAAAGGGCTCTCGGTCGAGACCGACGACAAAAAGATGGAACTTACCATAAGCGACAAAGAGTAGAGTTTCCACGGGGGATGCCGCGTCGGGCATCCCGCAACGGACGGGCCCGGAGCATTCGGGGTCCGTCCGTTTTTTTTGCGGCGAAAGCGAAGAACCGCGATTTTTTTCTTATCTTTGGCTGATTTTGTGCTGCTTCGCAGCGCACACCCGCAAAGCAAACGACTATCCGGCGGGCCGAACGGCGCCCGCCCCAACAGATTATGGCAAACATCCACTGCATCGGCATTCTCACCTCGGGCGGCGACGCCCCCGGGATGAACGCGGCGATCCGCGCCGTCACGCGCAGCGCCATTTCGCACGGCTTCGCCGTCAAAGGCATCATGCGCGGTTACAAAGGACTCATCACGAACGAAATCATTGATTTCAAATCGCAGAGCGTCAGCAACATCATCCAGCTCGGCGGCACGATCCTCAAGACGGCCCGCTGTCAGGAGTTCACCACCCCCGAGGGACGCAAGCTGGCCTACGACAACATGCGCGCCGCAGGCATCGACGCGCTGGTCGTGATCGGCGGCGACGGCTCGCTGACGGGCGCCTCGATCTTCGCACGCGAATTCGACGTACCGATCATCGGCCTGCCCGGCACGATCGACCGCGATCTCGGCGGCACGGACCACACGATCGGCTACGACACGGCCCTCAACACGATCATGGAGTCGGTCGACAAGCTGCGCGACACCGCCTCGTCGCACGAGCGCCTCTTCTTCGTCGAGGTGATGGGCCATACGGCGGGCTACCTCGCCCTGAACAGCGCCCTCGCGACGGGCTCCGAGGCGGCCATCATCCCCGAGATGGACACCGAAGTCGACCAGCTGGCCGAGCTCATCAACCACGGCTTCCGCAAGAGCAAGAATTCGGCGATCGTCATCGTGGCCGAGAACCCCGCGACGGGCGGCGCCACGGCCCTCGCCGAACGCGTCAAGAAGGAGTTCCCGCAGTACGACGCCCGCGTGACGATCCTCGGGCACCTCCAGCGCGGCGGCTCGCCCACCTCGCGCGACCGCATCCTCGCCTCGCGCATGGGCAATGCGGCCGTCGAGGCGATCATCGAGGGGCAGCGCAACGTGATGATCGGCATCGAGAACGGCCGGCTGACCTACGTCCCCTTCTCGAAGGCGATCAAGCACCGCAAGGCGATCGACCGCGACGATCTCGATCTGGTGAAGATCCTCTCGATCTGATCCGCCCCCCTCAACCACAGACCACCCCACCCAAACACGCACACGATGAAACGCGTAATCGGCATTGGAAATGCCCTGACCGACATGCTGGTCAACCTGAAGGACGACTCCGTACTGGAGCGTTTCGACCTGCCCAAGGGGTCGATGAACCTCGTCGACACCGCCTTGCAAACCGAAATCTCGAAGTCCGTCGCCGGGCTCCCCTACGCCCTGTCGCTGGGCGGCTCGGCAGGCAACACGATCCGCGCCATGGCCCGCCTCGGCTGTCAGACGGGCCTCATCGGCAAGGTGGGCGAGGACACGACGGGCGACTTTTTCGTCCGCGCGCTCGAGAACCTGCACATCGAGCCCGTCGTCTTCCGCGGCACGGAGCGCTCGGGCAAGTGCGTGTCGCTCATCTCGCCCGACGGCGAGCGCACGATGGTGACCTACCTCGGCGCCGCGCTCGAGCTGGAGGCAACGGAGATCGATCCCGCGATCTTCGAGGGGTACGACTGCCTCTACGTCGAGGGGTATCTCGTGCAGAACCACGCCCTCATCGAGCAGGCGATGCGCACGGCCAAAGCCTGCGGCCTGCAGGTGGCCCTCGACCTGGCGTCGTTCAACGTCGTCGCCGAGAACCTCGATTTCCTGCACCGGCTGGTCGCCGAGTACGTCGACATCGTCTTCGCCAACGAGGACGAGGCGAAGACCTTCACGGGCGAGGCCGAACCGGTCAACGCCCTGCAGGCGATCTCGGAGCTCTGCGAGCTGGCCGTCGTGAAGATCGGCATGCGCGGCGCCCTCATCAAGCAGGGCGGCGAGGTGGTCCACGTGGGCATCATGGCGGCCGCCAAGCGCGTCGACACGACGGGCGCGGGCGACTTCTACGCCGCGGGCTTCCTCGCGGGGCTCTGCAACGGCCTCTCGCTGCGCCAGTGCGGCACGATCGGTGCCGTCGCGGCGGGCAAGGTGATCGAGGTGGTGGGCACCACCTTCGGCGAGGAGGCGTGGGAGGAGATCTTCCGCCTCGTCGAGAAGATCCGCAACGAAAAGTATCTCTTCTAAAACCTCACACAAAGATGATTCCGCTGTTTCTGGGCCGCATCGGCCTCACCGAACTGCTCGTTCTGCTCCTGATCGTCGTCATCTGCTTCGGCGGCAAGAAGATTCCCGAGCTCATGCGCGGCGTGGGCAAGGGCGTGAAAGCCTTCCGCGAAGGGCTGGAGGGCACGGCCGACGACACCCCGAAGGAGGAGGCTCCCCGCAAGGAGGAGCAGCCGAAAAACGAGTAGGCAGTCCCGACCCCCATGGCAGAGCCGCAGCCGAACGATCCGCAGCGCATGACCTTCTTCGAGCATGTCGAGGCGCTCCGTCCCCACCTGGTGCGAAGTGCCGTCGCCGTCGTGCTGCTGGTCGTCGTCGCCTTCTGCTGCAAACGGTGGCTCGTCGACGGCCTGCTCTTCGGACCGCTGCGGGCCGATTTTCCGACCAACCGCTTCCTGCTGTGGCTCGCCGAACGCTCGGGGATCGACTACGCGCTGCCGACCCTCGACCGGATGCGGCTCGTCAACACCACCCTCGCCGGGCAGTTCAACCTCCACCTGCGGCTCTCCTTTACGGCGGCCCTCGTGTGCAGCCTCCCCTACCTGCTGTGGGAACTGTGGTGCTTCGTCCGCCCCGCCCTCACGCCGCGCGAACAGCAGCTCTGCCGCCGGACGGCGGGCCGTGTCGGCGCAGCCTTTCTCTGCGGCCTCGCCTTCGGCTACTTCATCCTCGCGCCGCTCTCGATCGCCTTTCTGGCTTCGTACAGCGTCAGCGACGCCGTGCAGAACCTGATCGGCATCGATTCGTACCTCTCGACCGTCGTGCAGGTAACGATCGCCTGCGCCCTGCTCTTCCAGCTGCCGCTGCTCGTGCAGCTGCTGACCCGCATGGGGCTCCTCACGGCCGAACGGATGCGCCGCTACCGGCGCCATGCGATCGTCGGCCTCGCGGCCCTCTCGGCCGTCATCACCCCGCCCGACGCCTTCAGCATGCTGCTCGTGCTGCTGCCGCTCACGGGGCTCTATCAGTACGGCATCCGCGTCGCCGCACGCACCGAGCACCGGCGCGGCTAACAGCGGGCGTCCCGCCCCGCAGGCCCCCGCCGCATAAAAAAACAACGCCCGAAGCACACAGCCTCGGGCGTTTTGCATTTCGCGCGCGTCGCTATTTGAAGGGTGAATCGGGCTCCTTCGACATCACCCAGTAGAACATCCGATCCAAAAAAGCCGGAGCGAATTTCTTGACGAAATGCGTCGCGCGACCCTCGATCTCCATCAGGCACAGCCGTTTGCGGCGACGGATGCCGCGCACGACGATCCGCGCGACCTCCTCGGGGGTCATCATCTTCGCCTCGTCGCGCGGCGTCTCGCCCTGCTGCGAACCGTCGGCCGTCAGGGCGGCGAAGCGGACGTTCGAGGCGGTGAAGCCCGGGCAGGCGACCATTACATGCAGCCCCTTCTTGAGGTTCTCGATGCGGAGCGTCTCGAGGAAGCCCGTCATGGCGTATTTCGAAGCCGAGTAACCCGTGCGGCCGGGGAGACCGTGGAGCCCCGCCACCGACGAGATGCCGACGATCGAGCCGCGGGCCTGCTGCAAGTAGGGCAGCGCATATTTGCAGCAGTTGACCGTACCCCAGAAGTTGACGTCCATCAGGCGGTGCAGCACCTTCAGATCGACGTCGTCGAAGACGGCACGCATCGAAAGCCCCGCATTGCAGATGAGGACGTCGACCCCGCCGAAATGTTCGACGGCGGTGTCGATCAACGCCTTGCAGTCCTCCTCGCGGACGACGTCCGCCGCACGGCAGACCGCTTCGCCGCCGCGGGCGCGAATCTCGGCCGCGATCGTCTCCAGTTTATCCGCACTGCGGGCGCCCAGCACCACGCGGGCACCCAGCGCCGCGAACTCGCGCGCCAAAGCCTCGCCGATACCAGACGAAGCACCCGTCACGATGACGGTTTTTCCGTGAAAATCTTTCATATCAATCGTTTATCGTTATTTCCAGCGTATCGTAGGCGATCTCCACCCCGGCAGGCAGCCGGAGCGATGCCTCGGCGTGCAGCCCGATCTCGTGCGACAGGTGGGTCAGCAGCGCGCGGCGCGGCCCGACGCGGCGGATCAACGCCAGCGCCTCGTCGACCGAGAAGTGCGAATCGTGCGGTGCGAAACGCAGCGCGTTGACCACCAGTACCTCGACCCCCTCCAGCTTGCGGATCTCGGCCTCGTCGATCGTCTTGAAATCGGTCAGGTAGGCCAGCGGGCCGAAGCGGAAACCCGTCACCTCGAAGCGCGGCGAGTGGTGTCCCGCCACGGGGACGATCTCCGCGTCGCCGATGCGCAGCGGCTCCTGCTGCGACAGGGCGTGGAGGCGTATCTCGGGGACGCCGCGGTATTTGTCGGCCGCGAAGGCGTAGTCGAAATCCTTGCGGACGCAGGCCAGCGTACGCTCCGTGCCGTAGAGATCGGCGGGATGGATCGCCGCGGGATAGTCGACGAAATTGAGCGCCCGCACGTCGTCGATGCCGCCGATATGGTCCTTGTGTTCGTGGGTCAGCAGGATGCCGTCGAGGCGGGTGACCCCCGCGCGCAGCAGCTGGCAGCGGAAATCGGGTCCCGCATCGATCACCACGCGCACGCCGCGCCATTCGACCATCGCCGACGTGCGCAGCCGCCTGTCGCGCGGATCGGCCGAGCGGCACACCGGGCAGCGGCATCCGATGACGGGAACGCCCTGCGAGGTTCCCGTTCCCAAAAAGGTGAGTTTCATGGGGACAAAGATACGAAGAGCTGAGCGCAAAAGCAAACGAGTTTGCTTTTGCCGAAGCCGGAGTATCTTCGGCGCAGCCAAAGATACGAAAGAGCGAGAGCAAAAACAGCCTCGCTTGCATTTTGCCCAAGCCGGAGTATCTTCGGCGCAGCCAAAGATACGAAAGAGCAAGAGCAAAAACAGCCTCGTTTGCTTTTGCCGAAGCCGGAGTATTTTCGGCGCAGCCAAAGATACGAAAGAACCGAGCGCATGTTGCCGAGACCGGAGGAACTTCGACGTCAGCCGCAGATACGAAAGCCCCCGACCGGGCATCTCCTGCGCCGCCGATCCGAAAAAAGAGCGAATCGGCGGACAAGCGGGGATTTTTTCGGAAAAATGGTTGCCGTTTGCATTTTTATGCGTACCTTTGGCCGATGGAAGGTGTAGAACGACCTGAACGTAAATTCTCAAAAATCAACGCTATAATATGGCACGAAATCTCAAAATCCGAGATCTGACGTTGCGCGACGGCCAGCAGTCGTCGTTCGCAACCCGCATGAACCAGGCACAAATCGACCGCTGTCTGCCCTACTACAAAGAGGCGAACTTCTTCGCCATGGAGGTCTGGGGCGGCGCCGTGCCCGATTCGGTGATGCGCTATCTGAACGAGAACCCCTGGACGCGCCTCGAGACGATCCACGAGGCCGTCGGCAACGTATCGAAACTCACGGCCCTCTCGCGCGGCCGCAACCTCTTCGGCTACTCGCCCTACACGGACGAGATCATCGACGGTTTCTGCCGCAACGCCATCCAGAGCGGTCTGGGCATCATGCGCATCTTCGATGCCCTGAACGACGTCGACAACGTCAAGTCGACCGTCAAGTACGTCAAGCAGTACGGCGGCATCGCCGACTGCGCCGTCTGCTACACGGTCGATCCGAAATACCCCCAGCCGGGCTTCCTGGCCCGCCTCATGGGCAAGCGCGCCCCGAAGCCCGTCTTCACGGACGCCTACTTCCTCGACAAGGCGAAGCAGATGGCCGCCCTCGGCGCCGATATGATTACGATCAAGGACATGTCGGGCCTGATTCCGCCGCGCCGCGTCGCCACGCTCGTC
>CAZVGH010000055.1:4092-10571 GCA_964626515.1 uncultured Alistipes sp. | reverse complement strand
GCATCACGGGCTCGAACGGCAAGACCGTCATCAAGGAGTGGATCGCCGAGGAGCTCCCCGCGACCGTCAAATACTACCGCTCGCCCAAAAGCTACAATTCGCAGCTCGGCGTGCCCCTCTCGGTTCTCATGCTCGAGGGCGACGAGCAACTGGCCCTCTTCGAGGCGGGCATCTCGCAGCCCGGCGAGATGGAGCGGCTCGAGCGGATCATCCGTCCCGACGTCGTGCTCTTCACCTCGCTCGGCGACGCCCATCAGGAGCATTTCGCGGGGCTCGAGCAGAAGGCCGTCGAGAAACTGATCCTCGCCCGCAGTGCCCGCACCGTCATCTACCACAGCCACTACGCGCCGCTGGCGCGGATCGTCGCCGAGCGCTGCCCCGACTGCACGCGCATCGACGCCGCCTCGTTCACCCCGCCGAAATCCGAGCTGGTCGGCGGCGAGGCCGCCTGCCGCAACGCACAGCTCGTCGAGGCGTTCCTCTCGGCGATGGGCTACCCGGCACCCGCCTTCACGGCCGTGCCGAACGTGGCGATGCGGCTCGAGGTGAAGGACGGCATCAACGACTCGATCCTCGTCAACGACGCCTACAACCTCGATCTGAATTCGCTGGCGCTGGCCCTCGACTACCTGCACAACGTCGCGCTCGGACGACCGAAGACCCTCGTGCTCTCCGACATCGCCCAGAGCGGCCTCTCGGACGAGGAGCTCTACGGCCGCGTCGCCGCGATGATCGCGCGGGCGGGGGTCGACTGTCTGGTCGGCATCGGCCCGAAGCTCCGCCGCCACGCCGCGCTGTTCGGCTGCGCGAAGGAGTTCTACGCCTCGACGGGCGAGTGCATCGCCCGCCTCGGCCGCAACGCCGTGGCCGGCCGCGCCGTGCTGCTCAAGGGGGCCCGCGACTACCGCTTCGAGCGGCTGGCCCACGCCCTCTCGCGGCAGAGCCACACGACCGTCCTCGAGGTCGACCTCGACGCCATGACGCACAACCTGAACTATTTCCGTTCGAAACGCTCGTTCGGCACCCGCTTCGTGGCGATGGTCAAGGCGGGCTCCTACGGCACGGGCGACTTCGAGGTGGCCCAGCTGCTCCAGCACCAGGGGGTCGACTACCTGGCCGTCGCCTTCGCCGACGAAGGGGTGCTGCTGCGCGAGCGGGGCATCACGATGCCGATCGTGGTGCTCAACGCCGACACCGACAGCTTCGGCCTGATGATCGCCAACCGCCTCGAACCCGAGATCTACAGCCTCCACTCGCTCGCAGCCTTCGCCGCGGCGGTGGCCCATGCGGGCGAGAGCCGCTACCCGATCCACGTGAAGCTCGACACGGGCATGCACCGGCTGGGCTTCACCGAAGAGGAGGTCGCACCGCTCTGCGCGGCACTCGCCGCAACCCCCGAGGTGAAGGTGGCGACCGTCTTCTCGCACCTCAACTGCTCGGACATGCCCGAGGAGGATGCCTACACGCGCGGGCAGATCGCCCGCTTCGACCGCATGAGCGCGACGCTCGCCGCCGCCCTGCCCTACCCCGTGATCCGCCATACGGCCAACTCGGCCGCCATCGACCGCTTCCCCGAGGCGGAGTTCGACATGTGCCGTCTCGGACTGGGGCTCTACGGCTTCGGCTGGAAGCACCTCGCGGCGCTGCGGCCCGTGGCGACGCTCCGCACGCGCATCGTGCAGCTCAAGCACCTCGCCCCGGGCGAGACGGTGGGCTACGGCCGCGCGGGACGGATCGACCGCCCCGCGGTGACGGCCACCGTACCCGTGGGATACGCCGACGGACTGGACCGCCACCTCGGCTGCGGCCGCTGGTCGATGCTTGTCGGCGGGCGCCCCGCGCCGATCGTCGGACGCATCTGCATGGACAGCTGCATGATCGACGTGACGGAGATTCCCGACGTGCGGGAGGGCGACGAGGCGGTGATCTTCTCGGCCGCCGCAGGCAACGACCTCGAGACGATGGCCCGCGTCCTCGACACGATCCCCTACGAGATCATGACGTCGGTGTCGGCCCGTGTCAAACGAATCTATCTCAAAGAGTAATGCAACGAGGAACCCTCTATATGATCCCCTGTCCGATCGCGGACGAAACGGCCCCGTGGGAGGTGCTGCCCGAGGCGAACCGCGCCGTCATGGCGGGGCTCGACTACTTCATCGTCGAGAACGTCCGCACAGCGCGGCGCTTTCTCTCGCGGGCGGCGCTCGGGCTGCAGATCGACACGCTGGAGTTCCGCGAGCTGAACGAACACACGGCGGCGGGCACCGCCGTCGAGGCGCTGCTCGAGCCGTTAGAGGCGGGACGCTCCGCGGGGGTGATCTCCGAGGCGGGCGTGCCGGGCGTGGCCGACCCCGGGGCGCTGGTCGCCGAGGCGGCCCACCGCCGCGGCATCCGCGTCGTGCCCCTCGTGGGCCCCTCGTCGATCATCCTGGCGATGATGGCCTCGGGGCTGAACGGGCAGTCGTTCGCCTTCAACGGCTACCTGCCCGTCAAAGGGCCCGAGCGGCAGCGGGCGATCCGCCATTTCGAACGGCGGGCCCGCACCGAGCGGCAGACGCAGCTCTTCATCGAGGCCCCCTACCGCAACGGGAAGCTCTTCACGGAGCTCCTGCAGACGCTGCAGCCCGACACGCGGCTGCTGGCGGCGGTCGACCTCACGGCCCCGACCGAGTGGATCGTCCTGCGCACCGTCGCCGAGTGGCGGCGCAGCGAAGTGCCCGATTTACAGCGCCGCCCGATGATTTTCGGCATCGGATAGCCCGCGGCGGTTGGTACACAATTTGTGCAAACAATACGGAGGAGAAAAGAAACCAAACCGAACATGGAAGAGAAAAAGACTTATAACGAGGATGTTGCAGACAACCGGCAGCCCGCTTCGGAGGGTGCGGAGGCAACGTCCGACACGGCGGCGGATGCCAATGTGGCAGACGGCGGCACGGCCGCGACTGACACGATGGCAGATGCGGCGGACGAGGTGACGAAACTCGCCGAGGAGGCGGCCGCGTGGAAGGACAAGTACCTGCGTCTGCAGGCCGAATTCGACAACTACCGCAAGCGGACGCTGCGCGAGAAGATGGAGCTCGTCGAGACGGGCGGCAAGGAGGTGCTGCTGGCGATGCTTCCCGTGCGCGACGACGTGCAGCGGGCCGTGGCGGCGATGGAGAAGAGCGACGATGCGGCGGCAGTCCGCGAAGGGGTGCGTCTGATCGCGCAGAAGTTCACCGAGGCGCTCAAGCAGCGCGGCGTGACCGAGATCGAGGCGCTCGGCAGCGACTTCGACGAGGAGCTCTGCGAGGCCGTGGCGCGCTTCGCGGCGGGCGACGAACGGAAAGGCAAGGTGATCGACGTCGTGCAGACGGGCTACCGGCTGGGCGAACGGGTGCTGCGCTTTGCGAAGGTTGTAGTGGGAGAGTAACGGAGCCATGGCAGAGAAAAGAGACTACTACGAGGTGTTGGGCGTCGAACGCAATGCCAACGCCGACGAAATAAAGAAGGCCTACCGCAAAGCGGCAATCAAGTACCACCCCGACAAGAATCCGGGCGACAAGGAGGCCGAGGAGAAGTTCAAGGAGGCGGCCGAGGCCTACGACGTGCTGTCGAACGCCGACAAGCGCGCCCGCTACGACCAGTTCGGCCACGCGGGCATGAGCGGTGCCGCCGGAGGGGGCGGCGCCTACGGAGGCGGCTTCGGCGGCTTCTCGATGGAGGACATCTTCTCGCAGTTCGGCGACATCTTCGGCGGCCACTTCGGGGGCGGCTTCCGCTCCTCGGGCGGCGGCCGCACGGTGAACCGCGGGTCGGACATCCGCATCAAGGTGCGGCTGTCGCTGCAGGAGATCGCCGAGGGCGTCACCAAGAAACTGAAGATCAACAAGACGGTCGCCTGCGACAAGTGCGGCGGCACGGGCGCCAAAGACAGCTCGTCCTACGGCACCTGCACCACCTGCAACGGGTCGGGCTACGTCGTGCGGATGGAGAACTCGTTCTTCGGACGGATGCAGATGCAGAGCGTCTGCCCGACCTGCGGCGGCACGGGCAAGGTCATCACGGCCAAATGCGACAAGTGCGACGGCGAGGGGACGCTGCGCGGTCAGGAGGTCGTTGAGATCCGCATTCCGGCGGGCGTCGGCGAGGGCATGGTGCTCACGGTCTCGGGCAAGGGCAACGCGGCGCAGCACGGCGGCGTGAACGGCGACCTGCAGGTGCTCATCGAGGAGGAGCCGCACCCCGAGCTGCTGCGCGACGGCAACGACCTGATCCACAACCTCAACATCACCGTAACGACGGCCCTGCTGGGCGGCACGGTCGAGGTGCCGACGGTCGACGGCCGCGCCAAGATCAAGATCGCCCCGGGCACGCACGCAGGCAAGGTGCTGCGGCTGGGCGGCAAGGGTCTGCCCGACGTGAACGGCTACGGCCGCGGCGACGAGCTGGTGGTGGTCGACATCACGATCCCGGCGAAGCTGACGGCCGACGAGAAGAAGCTCGTCGAGCAGCTGGCCGCCTCGCCCTCGTTCCAGAAGGCCTCGTCCGTCAAGGAGCAGAACATCTTCGAGCGGATGAAGAATTTCTTCCGTTAGCAGCCGCGCCCGACACGGGCGCACCCCGAATTTTCACTAAAAAAACACCGCCGGCACACCATGGGCCTCTTTACACCCTACAAGCGTCACGCGAACCGATTCAACTACATCCCGCGCTTCTTCGATCCCGAGAAGGAGGCGCGCGAACAGCGCCGCGCCGAGTTGCGCGGCGAGCGGACGGAGGATGCCGACCGCCCCTACACCCCCGGGCAGTACATCCGCACGCAGCGCGAGGCGCGCGCCGCACGCCGCACGGCGGAGAGTGGCGAGCGCAGCCGTTCGATCTGGAAGCGGGTGCTCGGCGCCGCGCTGATCCTGCTCTTCGTCTCGCTGCTCCTCCCGCGGCTGACCGAGATCTTCCGGCGGGCGCAGACGGCCCCCGCCGTTCCCGCCGCACAGCACGAGCGGCGCCGCGCGAACGCCTTCGACCAGGAGGGGATCAGCGACGTGGAGTGGCAGGCGCAGCCCATCACGATCGTACCGAACGACTACGAAGAAGAGACCGAGTAATCCGCCGCACCGATACCGAAGAGTTATGGCCGACAGAATCCGCCTGCTGCCCGAGGTGGTAGCCAATCAGATCGCCGCCGGCGAGGTGGTCAACCGCCCCGCCTCGGTCGTCAAGGAGATGATGGAGAACGCCGTCGATGCGGGGGCCCGCCGCGTGCAGGTCAACTTCCGCGACGGCGGCAAGGAGCTCATCCAGATCGTGGACGACGGCTGCGGCATGTCGCCCGTCGACGCACGCCTCGCCTTCGACCGCCACGCCACCTCGAAGATCCGCACGGCCGACGACCTCTACGCCCTGAGCACCTTCGGCTTCCGCGGCGAGGCACTCGCCTCGATCGCCGCCGTGGCGCAGGTCGAGCTGCGCACGCGCTGCGCCGGGGAGGAGCTGGGCACCGAGGTGACGATCAACGGCGGCCTCTTCGCGGGACAGAAGGCCGTCTCCTGCCCCGTCGGTTCGCAGTTCTTCGTCCGCAACCTCTTCTACAACGTCCCCGCGCGGCGGCGCTTCCTCGAGAAGAGCACCGCCTCGGCCAGACAGATCAAGGACGAGTTCCGCCGCGTGGCGCTCTGCTACCCCGAGATCGCCTTCGAACTCTATGCCGACGACGCCCCCGTCTACTGCCTCGAGCCGACGACGCAGGCGGGCCGCATCGTCGATCTGGCGGGCCGCGCGATCAAACACAACCTGCTCGAGGTCGACGCCTCGACCTCGATCGCCTCGCTGCGGGGCTACATCGGCCGCCCGTCGGCCGCCCGCCAGCGCAACCAGGAGCAATATCTCTTCGTGAACGGCCGCTACTTCCGCAGCCCCTACCTCGCCAGCGCCCTCATGCGCGGCTACGAGAAGCTGATCCCGCAGACGGCGCAACCCTCCTATTTCCTCTTCTTCACGATCGACCCCTCGCGCATCGACGTCAACATCCACCCGCAGAAGACCGAGGTGAAGTTCGCCGACGAGGAGGCCGTCTGGCAGATCCTGAACGCCGCCGTGCGCGAGACGCTTGCCAAGTCGGGGTCGGTGCCGATGATGGATTTCGAGGGCGACCGCAATGTCGACATCCCCGTCCTGCAGCGGGGCGCGGTCTACGACGAGCCGCGCGCCGTGACGAATGAGGCGTACAACCCCTTCAGCGAGGGCTACATCGACGCCTCGGCCCCCGATCCGAACCGGGATTTCCGCGGCTTCGACGTCCCCTACCGCGACTCGGCGGCGACGGACGGCTCCCGCCTCTCGGACGTGCGCACCGGGACCCCGCGCCGTCCCGCGACGATGTTCCGCCCCGGTGAGGAGTTCGACGAGATTTGCTCGGACCGCTTCGCCTCCCCCGCCGCCGGGGACCCGTTCCGCACGGCAGTGCTGCGCCCCGACGGCGCCTTCAGCCTCGACGC
>CAZVGH010000055.1:0-3992 GCA_964626515.1 uncultured Alistipes sp. | reverse complement strand
TTCGGCGGCCGCTTCGTGGTGGTCGAGATGCGCCGCGCCGCCGAGCGCATCGCCTACGAATCGCTCCTGCGGCGGCTGCAGACGGCGACGCCCGTCAGCCAGCAGCTGCTCTTCCCCGAGCGGCTCCTCCTCTCCGCGGAGGAGTACGCCCGCCTCGAGGAGCACGAGGTCGAGCTGGCCGCCCTCGGCTTCGACCTCCGTTTCGCGGGCGACGGCGCGATCGAGGTGCGGGCCCTGCCCGCCGAGCTGCCCGCCGAAGCGCTCGAAAAGGTGCTCTGCGACCTGCTGGAACGCTTCGCCGAGCCGACCGACGCCGCCGAAACCCGCCGAGAACGGCTCGCCGCGGTGCTGGCCGTAGCCTCGGCGCCCCCCGTCCGGCGCATGCCGACCCCCGAGGAGGCCGCTTCGCTGCTCGAACGGCTCGCCGCCTGCGACGACTACACCTACACCCCGCGCGGCAAGCGCATTCTGGCCGAACTTTCGCCCGAAGAATTGCGCGCCAAGCTGGGATAATTACCCGAAAAAACGTACTTTTGTACCCGTAAACAGGATCTGCATCCATGAACCGCTATCTGCAAACGCCGCCCGTGCCGCCCGTCGTCAAGAACCTGCTCATCATCAATGTGCTGGTATACATGGCAACAGCGATGCTGCCGATCGGCGATTATCTGTACCATCTCGGCGCACTGGCACTCGGCAAACCTTGGTTTCACAGCTACCAGTACGTCACCTACATGTTCCTGCATGCCGATCTGGAACATCTCTTCTTCAACATGTTCGCCCTGTGGATGTTCGGCCGCACGCTCGAATACGAGCTCGGGTCGCGGCGCTTTCTGGTCTACTACGTCGCCTGCGGCATCGGCGCCGCCTTCGTGCAGTACCTCGTAGCGCTCGCGCTGGGCGAGCTGCCGCTCACTTTGATCGGCGCCTCGGGCGCCGTCATGGGACTGCTGCTCGCCTTCGGCGTGCTGCACCCCGATGCGACGATCCTGCTGCTCATTCCGCCGATCCCGATGAAGGCCAAGTGGTTCGTCATCATCTACGCCGTCATCGAACTCTTCCTCGGCTGGCGCGGCATGGGGCAGGTGGCCCATTTCGCCCACGTGGGCGGCATGCTGTGGGGCTTCGGCCTGCTTCACTACTGGAAACGCCGCGGACAGATCCGCTTCTGACCCCCTCTGAACGCCATGGACTACGACACCTATTACAACGACGGCCGCTCGCCTCGCGAGACCCCGCGCCGCAGCCTGTGGCTCTTCCCGCTCGATCTGGCGGCGACGCTCGTCACGTTCGCCGTCCTCGTCGCCGCGGTGCTCCTCTTTTTCGTGCCCCGCATCCACCCCTCCTACACCTGGGCGCTGCCGATGCTGGGGCTCGTCGCCCCCGCGATCTACGTGCTGGCCGTCGTGCTGCTCCTCTACTGGGTGGTGCGCTGGCGGTTGAAGCGCGCCGCCCTGATGCTGCTGTGCGTGCTCTGCGGCGCTGGCTCCGTCTCGCTCTTCTGGCGCCCCGAGGTGCGGCGCGCCTACCCCGTCAAGAGTTACGGCCGTGCGGTGATCCGCTGCATGACCTACAACATCCGCAGCTTCTATGACGAGCAGGGCCGCAACAGCGCCGACGCGGTCGCCGCGCTCATCGACTCGCTCAACCCCGAGATCGTCTGCCTGCAGGAGTACCACCCGGCGCTCGCCGCCCGCTCGGCCCGCTTCATGAAGCTCTTCGAGCGCTACGAGACGGCCCGATTCGGTCTGGAGGAGACGACGCTGCCGCCGCAGGTGATCCTCTCGAAGTACCGCATCCTGCGCTCGGGCGTCGTCACCGAACCCCGCACGTCGGTCTGGGCCGAGCTGCTCGTCGGCGACGACACGGTCCACGTGGTGAACAACCACCTCCAGTCGACCGGCATCACGGCCCTCGACGACGCCTACATCTCCACCTACGAATACCTCTCCGACACGGCGCGCGAGGAGAAGCTGCGCAGCATCGTCGGCCGCTTTAGCCGCAACTGCGTGCTGCGGGCCGACCAGGTCGACTCGATCCGCACCCACCTCGAAACGGCGGCGCGGCAGCAGCGGCTCATCGTCTGCGGCGATTTCAACGACACCCCCGTCTCGTACACCTACCACCGCCTGACCGAGGGGCTCGACGACGCCTTCTCGGAGTGCGGCAGCGGCTATTCGCACACCTTCCGCGGCTTCTTCAACGCGCTGCGCATCGACTACCTCCTCACCTCGGAGGGCTTCGAGACCCTCTCCTACGAGACGCCCGACTGCAACGCCTCGGACCACCTGCCCGTCTTCGTTCGGCTGCGCAAGACGAGCCTTTACCGCTGAAAAAGCATGCACGCAAATTCCAACCCATAAAACACACAAACGTCATGATTTTTGATTCGCTGAAAAACTGCGCCGCCTACTACGGCATGAGCCCGCGCATCAAGCAGGCCTTCGAACTCTTCGCCACCGTCGACTGGACCAAAGCCGAAGCGGGTGTCCACGAGCTGGACGGCCGCACGATCTACGCCAACGTGCAGGAGCGCGGTCTGAAGACCAAGGAGGAGGCCAAGCTCGAGGTGCACGACAAGTACATCGACATCCAGATCCTCGTCTCGGGTGCCGAGGAGGCGTTCGGCTGGGCCGACCGCTCGACGCTGCGCGAGCCGAAGGATGCCTTCAACGCCGAGAAGGACATTCAGTTCTTCCTCGACGCGCCGCAGACCTACTACACGCTGCGCCCGGGTCAGTTCACGATCCTCTTCCCGCAGGATGCGCACGCACCGCTCGTGGGCGAGGGCTCGATCCGCAAGGTGATCCTCAAGGTGCTGATCTAACCCCCTTCCGGGGAGCGTCGGCCGGCTTCGGAATCCGCTGCGCGACAGGCCGCCCCGCCGGGCGGCGGCGCAAGGCGGAGAAGGAGGCAGAATATTTCGAAAAAAATTTAATTTTATTTGCGTATCCGACGGAAAACGGTTATTTTTGCGCTGTGAAAAAAATAACAGGCCGACGGATGCGACCGCACGGACGACGTTTTCGACACACACGGATTAGGTTTATTTAGGTTTAACTCATAATAAAAACTGATTATGGCAACTATCAAAATTGGTATCAATGGCTTCGGTCGTATCGGCCGTATGGTCTTCCGCGCTGCCCAGACGCAGACGGACAAGTATGAGATCGTCGGTATCAACGACCTCTGCCCGGTAGATTACCTGGCCTACATGCTCAAGTACGACACGATGCACGGCCAGTTCCAGGGTACGATCGACTTCGACGCAGAGAAGAACCTGCTGATCGTAAACGGCAAGGCTATCCGCGTAACGGCCGAGAAGAACCCCGCCGACCTGAAGTGGAACGAGGTGGAGGCCGAGTACGTCGTTGAGTCGACGGGTCTGTTCCTCACCGAGGAGAAGGCTCAGGCTCACCTCGCAGCCGGTGCCAAGTACGTCGTTATGTCGGCTCCCTCGAAGGACGCTACGCCGATGTTCGTATGCGGTGTGAACACGAACACCTACGCCGGTCAGAAGATCGTTTCGAACGCTTCGTGCACGACGAACTGCCTCGCCCCGATCGCCAAGGTGCTCCACGACAAGTTCGGCATCACGGACGGTCTGATGACGACCGTTCACTCGACGACGGCTACGCAGAAGACCGTAGACGGTCCCTCGCTGAAGGACTGGCGCGGCGGCCGTGCCGCTGCCGGCAACATCATCCCCTCGTCGACGGGTGCCGCCAAGGCCGTAGGCAAGGTGATCCCCGAGCTGAACGGTAAGCTGACGGGTATGTCGATGCGCGTTCCGACGCTGGACGTATCGGTTGTCGACCTGACCGTAAACCTCGCCAAGCCCGCCAAGTACGACGAGATCTGCGCCGCCATGAAGGAGGCTTCGGAGGGCGAGCTGAAGGGTGTGCTGGGTTACACCGAGGAGGCTGTCGTTTCGTCGGACTTCCTGGGCGACGCCCGCACGTCGATCTTCGACAAGGCTGCCGGTATCGCAC
>CAZVGH010000054.1:0-10587 GCA_964626515.1 uncultured Alistipes sp. | reverse complement strand
AGGCGATGTCGCGCAGGAACTCGAGCGAATGGCCCTTCTTCTGCAGCGGGTAGCTCTCGGGATCGGCCGTGCCGTAGACCTCGATCCGCTCGGCCTGCACCTCGACGCCCTGACCGGCGCCGAGCGAACGGACCAGACGGCCGTCGACGCGCAGGCAGGCGCCCGTCGTGACGGGTTTGAGCGTCTCCTCGGGGATCTTCTGCAGATCGACCACGATCTGGATGTTCCGCATGCACGAACCGTCGTTCAGTGCGATGAAGGCCACGTTCTTGTTTCCGCGCTTGGTGCGCACCCAGCCCTTGACAACCACGTCGGTATCAACGGCTTCGGAATCGAGTATGGCGGCGATGCGTTGTGTTTTCATAGGTATTTCGTTTTGCTTATTTGCGTTCGGATCGGTCAAAGTTAGCGATTATTTGCGATTCGGCAAAAAAAAAGGTACCTTTGTGCAGCTGTTCAACCGACGGAAAACGATGAAAAAATCGCTCATTTTCGGGGCTGCGCTGCTCTTCGCGGCCCCGCTTACGGCCCAGGAGTTCTGGGAGCTGGATCCGCAGAAAGCCGACCTCGAAGCGGGTCGAATCTACCGCACGGAGGTCATCCCCTACGACCTGCGCCACGACGCCGAGGCGCGCAACCGCGACAAGGCGGCCGCCGTACTGCCGTTCGCGCCCCGCGAGATCGGAAGCATCGAAGCGGGACGGGTCGCCGCTGCGATCGTCGAGCTCCCCTTCGAGTGGAGCGAAGGGCTCACCTACCTCCACCTCGAAAACGTCGGCTCGGCCTACTCGCTCTACCTCAACGGCGCGCTCGTCGCCGAGGTGGAGGATGCGCTGACCCCCGCCGAATTCCACCTTACGCCGCTCGTCGTGCAGGGCAAGAACGACTTCCGCCTGCTGCTCCGCCCCTCGGACACGCCGCAGATCGACCCCGAACCCGCCGTGCGGCGCGCCCCCTTCGCCGAGAGTTACCTCTACAACCAGCACAAGCGCTCGATCCGCGACTTCGAGATCGCCCTCGTGCCCGACTCGATGCGGCGCGACGGCATCCTCGAGCTGAAGATCCTCGCCCTGAACGGCTACAACTACGACGAGAAGGTCGAGGCGGGCTACGACATCTACTCGCCGCAGGGCAAGCTGCTCGATTTCAACATCCGCGAGATTCCGGTCCCGGGCCGTTCGACCGACACGGTGCGTTTCAGCCCCTTCATCTACCACGTGAACCAGAACCGCTGGTCGGCCGACACGAAGACGCTGCCGCCCGTCTACCGCGTCATGCTCTTCACGCGCCGCAACGGCACCTATAAGGAATACATGCCGCTGCGCATCGGTTTCGGCCGCACGGAGTTCGCCGCGGGACGCCTGCTGCGCCACGACGAGGTGCTGCAGCTCCGACGGACCCCCTACAACGCCGCGGAGGACCGCGCAAAGAGCCTCGCCGAGATCAAGGCACTGAAGGCGAAAGGATTCAACACGCTCTGCCCGAGCTATCCGCAGCCCGCCTGGTTCTACGACCTCTGCACCGAGCAGGGGCTCTACGTCATCGACCGCGCCGCCATCTCGGCTCCCGAGCGCCGCACGGACCGCACGGTCGGGGGAACCCCCTCGAACGATCCCGCGCTCGCCGCCGAGTACCTCGAGCGTGTGAAGGCGATGTACTACCGCTCGCGCAACTACCCCTGCGTGGTAGCCTTCGCCCTCGGAGCCCCCTCGGGCAACGGCTACAACCTGTACAAGGCCTACGAGTGGCTCAAGTCGGTCGAGCGTTTCCGCCCCGTGCTCTGCGAGGATGCCGCGGGCGAATGGAACAACGACCTGGAGCTGGACTGACGCCATGAACATCGAACTGATCGTGGTCGGCAAGACCGACTCGAAGGAGGTGGCCGCGCTCGTCGAGGAGTACGCCCGGCGGATCAACCGCTACTGCCGCTTCGCCATCACGGCGCTGCCCGACCTACGCAACACGAAGAACCTGAGCAGCAGCCAGCAGAACCGCGGCGAGGGGGAGCGCATCTTGGCGCTGCTCAACGAGAGCGACTGCGTGGTGCTGCTCGACGAGCGGGGCGACGAGCTGCGCTCGACGGAGTTCGCGCAGCGGATCGGCAAACGGGCCGCGAGCGGGCTGAAGCGGCTGGTCTTCGTCATCGGCGGTCCTTACGGCTTCTCCGAGGCGGTCTACGCGCGGGCGAACGAGCGGCTCTCCCTCTCGCGCATGACCTTCTCGCACCAGATCGTGCGGGCGATCTTCGCCGAACAGCTCTACCGCGCCTTCACGATCCTGCACAACGAACCTTATCACCATGAATAGCCGAACCCGATCCGGCGGCTGTACAGATCATTCAATCCAACAATACCATCGCGCAATGAAAGCAGAATACAAACCTTTCGTCGACGAGCTGATCGAGCTCGCCATCAAGGAAGACATCGGCGACGGCGACCACACGTCGCTGTGCTGCATCCCCGCCGACGAGCACGGCCGCATGCGGCTGCTGTGCAAGCAGGAGGGCGTCATCGCGGGCATCGAGATCGCCCGCCTCGTGCTCGAGCGGCTCGATCCCGAGATGCGGTTCGAACAGCTGCTCGAGGACGGCACGCGCGTCCGTCCGGGCGACGTGGCCTTCTACGTCTCGGGGCGCCTGCGCTCGCTGCTGCAGGCCGAGCGCATCCTGCTCAACATCATGCAGCGCATGAGCGGCGTGGCGACCCAGACGGCCTTCTACGTGAAGCACCTCGAGGGGCTGCACACGCAGGTGCTCGACACGCGCAAGACGACCCCCGGCATGCGCGTGCTGGACAAGATGGCCGTCAAGCTGGGCGGCGGCGGCAACCATCGCATGGGGCTCTTCGACATGATCCTGCTCAAGGATAACCACATCGATTTCGCCGGCGGCATCCGCGCCGCGATCGAAGGGGCAAAAAAATACCTCGCAGAGCACGACAAGCACATTCCGATCGAGTGCGAGGTACGTTCTTTGGAGGATATCGACGAGGTATTCGCCGCAGGCGGCGTGGACCGCATCATGTTCGACAACTTCACGCCCGAAATGACGCGCGAGGCGGTCGCCAAGGTCGGCGGACGCTGCGAGACGGAGTCGAGCGGCGGCATCACCCTCGAGACGATGCGCAGCTACGCCGAGTGCGGCGTGGACTTCATCTCGGTCGGTGCGCTGACCCACCAGATCCGTTCGCTCGACCTCTCGCTCAAAGCCTGCGAGTAACCCGGCACGGGGATGCGCCTCCGTACCGCCACACACACGATCGAAGAGATTCATGGAGACCCTTCCGGCACTTCGCTTCAAGCCCGTCGAACTCGGCGACCGCGCGGCGATCGAACGCTGCACCGTCCCTTCGGGGCTGACCGACTGCGACCTTTCGTTCGCCAACATGTACTGCTGGCAGGAGAGCTACCGCAGCGAGTGGTGCATGGCCGACGGGCTGCTGGTCATCCGTTTCCGCATCGACGGCGGCGAACGGATCGGCTACATGCAGCCCGTCGGCCCGGGCGACTGCACCCGCATCCTCCCGCTGCTCGAGGCCGACGCCGCGGCGCACGGACAGCCGCTGCGCCTCGTGGGGCTCACCGACGAGACGGCGGCCGCGCTTCCCGAGGGGTGGATCCGCTACGCCGACCGCGATTTCGCCGACTACCTCTACCGCCGCGAGGACCTCTGCCGCCTCGCGGGACGCCATTACCAGCCCAAGCGCAACCACATCAACCACTTTCTGGCCGCCTACCCCGACTACCGGTACGAACCGCTCACGGCGGAGCGCTTCGACGAGTGCTTGCGGCTCGACGAGGCGTGGTGCCACCGGCACGAGGGGGCGGGCGAAGACGAGGAGATCCTCGCCGAACGGCAGGCGATCCGCCGCGCCTTCGGCGCCTTCGACGAGCTGGGGTTGCAGGGCGGCTGCCTGCTGGCCGGCGGACGGCTCGTCGCCTTCACCTACGGCTCGGCGATCAACCCCGAGGTCTTCGACACCCACGTCGAGAAGGCCGACATCCGCTGCGAAGGGGCCTTCGCGATGATCAACCGCTGCTTCGCCGAGCAGCTGCCCGAGACGGTGCGCTACATCAACCGCGAGGAGGACCTCGGCCTCGAGGGGCTGCGGCGGGCGAAACTCTCCTACTACCCCGCGCTGCTGCCGAACAAGGTACGCGCCCTGCGGCCCGGCGCCGACGAGGAGGCCTGCAAACGGTTGTGGGCGTGCTGTTTTCCCGAGGACGACACGCACTTCGTCGACCGTTTCCTGCTGCAGCACTACCTGCGGCGGCGCATGCTCACCGAGCAGTGCGACGGACAGATCGTCGCCATGCTGCACCGTATCCCTTTCGCGTGCGGAGCGGAGCGCATGGACTACCTCTACGGCGTGGCGACCGACCCCGCCCGACGCGGCCGCGGCTGCGCCTCGCGCCTCATCGGACGGGCCGTCGAGGCGGCCCGCGCCGAAGGGTGCTCGGGGCTCTTCCTCATCGCGGCCGACGCCCCGCTGCGAGACTTCTACCGCCGCTTCGGCTTCGAGGGCGACATTCCCGTCCGCTTCCGCTCGCCCGACCGCTTCGATTTCGGCACGGGCGACGAGGCGCGCGACCGGGCGATGGTGCTGCGCTTCGATCCGCTACAGCCGCTGCCCGAACGGCTCGACTGCCGCACCATCGACTGACACGCCGCAGACTGACACGCACCATCGGTTGACCCGCACGGTCCGAATGCCCCGCACGGTCCGAATGCCCCGCACGGCCGGCCGACGGTCCCGCCGCCGCGGTCGTTTTTTTGCAACGCGGTGAACAGCTGTGGCAAAATATGACTATATTTGCCCTGCATTCGAACAAAAAAACGATCGTCATGAATCATTCGCTCCGCCTCGCGGCGGGTATTCTCGGCCGGCTGGCCGCCCTTACGCTCGCCGTGGGCGCCGTGCTGCGCGTCGTACTGCTCTTCAACGAACAGACCACCGATCTCGGATTCACCTTCGGCCAGTGGCTCGCCGTCTTCCTGCTCGGCGCCGTCAACGACCTCTGCATCGCCGTCGTCGGCTTCCTGCCGCTGCTGCTCTACATGCTCGCCGTCTCGGAGCGCAAATACGCCCGACCGCTGGGATGGGTGCTGTTCGCACTGCTGCTGGCGGCGCTCGGCGCCCTCTTCTTCGGCAACACGATCTTCCACGAGTACGGCAACGCCGCCGTCCGCGTCGCCCGCACCGTCGTCGGCTTCTGGACCGTCAGCTTCGCCCTGCGCCTCTTCCTGCCGCGGCTGCGGCCCTACTGGACCCGCGGCTGGTTCTTCCTCCTCACGACGCTCTACGTCGGCGCGATCCTCTTCAACGGCGTCTCGGAATACCTGTTCTGGAGCGAATTCGGCGTCCGCTACAACTTCATCGCGGTCGACTACCTCGTCTACACGAACGAGGTCGTGGGCAACATCATCGAGTCCTACCCCGTGGTGCCGATCCTCGCGGCGCTGCTCGCCGTAACGCTCGCCGTGCGGCAGCTGCTCTTCGGCCGCTTCCGCCGCATCGAGGAGGCCCTCGCCGCCCCGCAGAAGGGGATCACGGCCGCCCTCTACCTCGTCGCGGCGCTCCTCTCGGTCGGCCTGCTGCACCTCGACCGCTCGCTGCGCACGAGCGACAACAACTACGTCAACGAGCTGCGGGCGAACGGCATCGAGTCGTTCTGCCACGCCTTCGTCCAGAACGAACTCGACTACGACAGTTTCTACATCACGCAGCCGGACGAGGAGATCGAAACCTACCTCCGCACGCTCTACGGCAGCAGCCGAGGGGTGCGCCGCATGACGGAGCCCGCCGGCGAGGAGCTGCGGCGCAACATCGTCCTGATCTCGATCGAGAGCATGAGCGCCTCCTACCTCGAGCGCTTCGGCGGCACGGAGGGGCTGACGCCCGTTCTCGATTCGCTCTACCGCTGCGGCCTCGCCTTCGACCGCGTCTACGCCACGGGCAACCGCACCGTGCGCGGCCTCGAGGCGCTCTCCCTCTCGCTGCCGCCCGCCGCGGGGCAGAGCCTCATCAAGCGCCCCGAGCAGGCCGACGTCCCGTCCGTGGGCGAGGTGCTGGCCGCAAAGGGATACGACGTGCTCTATTTCTACGGCGGCAACGCCTATTTCGACAACATGTCCGCCTTCTTCGGCGGCCACGGCTACCGCATCGTCGACCAGAAGTGCTACACGCCCGACGAAATCACCTTCGCGAACATCTGGGGCGTCGCCGACGAGGATGCCTACCGCAAGGCGCTCCGCACCCTCGACACCCTCGCCGAAACGGGGCGGCCCTTCTTCGCCCACCTCATGACGGTCAGCAACCACCGCCCCTTCACCTATCCCGAGGGGCGCATCGACATTCCCGCCACCTCCAAGTCGCGGGCTGGCGGCGTCCGCTATACGGACTACGCGCTGGGCGAGTTCTTCCGCGCCGCGAGCCGCGAACCGTGGTTCGACGACACGGTCTTCCTCATCACGGCCGACCACTGCGCCTCGAGCGCGGGCAAGACCGAGCTGCCGCTCGACAAGTACCACATCCCCGCCGTCATCCTCGCTCCGGGGCTCGTCGAGCCGCAGACCGAGGAGCGCATCGTCTCGCAGATCGACCTGGTGCCGACGCTGCTCGGTCTCCTCGGCATGCGTTACGAAAACCCCTTCTACGGGCGCGACATCTACAACGAGCCCTACGTCGAGCGCGCCTTCGTCGCCACCTACCGCGAGCTGGGCTACATCGAGCGCAACCGCCTGACGGTCCTCTCGCCCGTGCGGCGGGTCGAGCAGTTCGACATCGTGCCGACGGCCGACAATCCGCACGCCACCGTCCCGAGCGCGACGCCCGATCCCGAGCTGACGGAGCACGCCGCGGCCTGCTACCGTTCGGCGGCGCAGCTGGCGCAATAGGCGGCGCGGAACACGGCCGGCACCCTCCCGGGGCGCGGCACGACACGGCGTGGCACGGGGTTTGCTCGGAAGGAAGACCGTACAACCAAATTCAACAGAAGCGATGAAAAAAATTCTTCTCTGTCTCTCCGTCTTCCTCGTTCCGATGCTGCTGCTGACGGCCTGCAACCCCAACCGCCGGTGGAACCAACAGGAGCGGAAGGCCATGCGCGAAGCACTGCGCGAATACCGTGACATGGCCTATCTGAACGACCTGACCGACGCCGAGTACACGCTCTTCACCGACGACGTGACGAACAACATCGAGGCGGACTATCCCGTTTACACCACCTTCATCGGCATGCCGGGCGCCGACGACACGGTGCAGGTGGTCGTGATCGAGACGATCGTCGACGAGCTGAACGCCGACATGCACAACATGCGTCACCTCTATCCCTACCCCTATCTCGTGGCCGAGGGGATTCTGCCCGCAGGGCTCGACTACGGCGAGCAGCGCCAGTTCTACAACTGCTTCGCCGCCCGCGTCAACGCCAACTACCTCACCATGCAGCAGTTCTTCAACGCCGTACTGGCCGACACGACCGACCGCTCGCAGATCCGCCGGCTGGAGAACCAGTGCGCGCAGGAGCTCTTCAACTGGAACATCGTGGAGATCGACGAGGTGGCCGCCGACTGACACCGCCCCGCAAGGATGCGGCGAGGGCTTCTCCGATCGGAGAAGCCCTCGCGCTTTTTTTCGGGAGATCCGGTCCCGCGTTATTTCCGTGCCTCGTTCGATCCGGCCAGCGACCGTTCGTAGAAACTGCGGCTCACCACCACGCGGATCGCGCGCGGCAGGATCGAGAACTCGAGCGGCGTCTCGCCCAGCAGCTCGCCGTCGACCTCGACCGAGACCTCGGGCGACGACTCGATGCGGATGCGGCTGCCGCGCGAATGGCGCACGTGGCGGATGCGGTAGATATCGCCGTTGTACAGATAGCGGAAGCGGAACAGCACGTGCCAGAAATGGATCGGCTTGACGAGCGACAGGTCCCACAGTCCGTCGTCAGCCACGGCGTCGGGCAGGCGGTTCATGCCGCCGTCGTACTTGCAGATGCCCAGCGCGATCGAGAAGAGCAGCCCGTTGTAGAGGCGGTGGCCGTCGACCCAGATCTTCACCCCCGTGGCCTTGTAGCCGAAGTAGGTGGAGAGGACGCACCACAGTCGCCGCAGGCAGTTCATGCGGCCCTTCTTCTGCAGGTGGGTGATGCGGCGCAGCAGCGCGGCGTCGAAGCCCACGCCCGCCACGTTGACCACGTAGCGCGTCTGGCGGTAATGGGCCTCCTCGTAGCTCACCACGCCGACGTCCTGCAGGAACGAGCAGCCCTCGGCGATGTTGCGGACGGCGTCTTGGTAACGGTTCGAGGTACCGAACGAGCGGGCCCAGTCGCTGTCCGTCCCCACAGGGACCATCGCCAGCAGCACCTCGCTCGGGGCGACCGTCTGCTGGATGAAGAGACCGTTCACGACCTCGTGCAGCGTGCCGTCGCCTCCGACGACGAGGATGCGGCGGTAGCCCTCGCGGACGGCCGACACGGTGAGCTCCGTGGCGTGGAACTTATGCTCCGTGAAGAAGGGTTCGGCATGGATTCCCGCCTCGCGCAGCAGGCGCGAGATGAGCGGGAAATCGTCCAGCCCGCGGCCGCCGCCGACCACGGGATTGACGATGACGAACCATTTCTGATCGAGTGTCTCCACCGTATCAGGCCTTTACGGGAACTGCGGCGAGCGTGCGGACCAGGAAGTCGTAGAACTTCGCCACGGAGGCGATCTCGACCTTCTCGTCGGGCGAGTGCGGGTAGCAGATCGTCGGGCCGAACGAGATCATGTCCAGCTCGGGGTATTTGCTGCCGATGATGCCGCACTCGAGGCCGGCATGAATCGCCGTGATGAGCGGACGGCGGCCGTAGAGCTGTTCGTAAGAGGCGGTCATGGCCGCGAGGATAGGCGACTGCATGTTCGGATTCCAGCCGTCGTAGCTCCCCGTGAGGGCCGTTTCGGCGCCGGCCAGCGAGAAGAGGGCCGCCATGGCTGCGCCCAGCGCCTCCTTCTCGGAGCGCACCGACGAACGCAGCAGCGACTGCACCCGCACCGTGCTGCCGTCCGAGACGACGCGCGCCAGGTTCGTCGAGGTCTGCACGAGCCCCTCCATCGCCGTCGACATCTTCTGCACGCCGTCGGGGCAGGCAGCCACGGCTTTCACCAGGGCATCGGCAACGGCAGCAGGCAGCACCTCGGCGGGCACCGCCGTCTCCTCGGCGAAGATCGCCACGGCATCCTCGATGCCGGCGTACTCCTTCACGATCAGCTGCTCGAAGCGCTTCAGCTCGCCGATGACCGCCTCGCGCTCCGCCGCAGGTACCAGCACGACCGCCTCGGCCTCGCGCGGAATAGCGTTGCGCAGGCCGCCGCCGTCGACCGAAGCCAGCCGCAGGTCATGCGTCGCCGAAGCCGTCAGCAGGAAGCGGAAGAGCACCTTGTTGGCGTTGGCGCGCTGGTAGCCGATCTGGATGCCCGAGTGGCCGCCCTTCATCCCCTTGACGACGATGCGCAGCGCCGCACAGCCCTGCGGGGCCGCCTCGGCGGTGTAGTTGAAGGTCGTCGAGGCGTCGAGGCCGCCTGCGCAGCCGACGTAGAGCTCGCCCTCGGTCTCCGAGTCGAGGTTCAGCAGGATATCGCCCCGGAGCAGCCCCGGTTCGAGGCCGAAGGCGCCGTCCATGCCCGTCTCCTCGGTCGCCGTGAAGAGCGCCTCCAGCGGACCGTGCGGTAGCGTGTCGTCCTCGAGCACGGCCAGAATCGCCGCCACGCCGATGCCGTTGTCGGCGCCGAGCGTCGTACCATCGGCCGTCACCCAGTCGCCGTCGATATAGGCGTCGATCGGGTCGTTCTCGAAGTCGAAGACCTTGTCGTTGTTCTTCTGCGGCACCATGTCGAGGTGCGCCTGCAGCACGACGCCCTTGCGGTTCTCCATGCCGGGCGTCGCCGGCTTGGCGACGTAGACGTTGTGGGCGGCATCCTCGCAGCAGACAAGGCCGCGGGCCGCGGCGAAATCGAGGATGTAGCGGCGGATCCGCTCCTCGTGCGACGAGGGGCGCGGAATGCGCGCGATCTCGGCGAAATGTTTCCAAACGAGCGCCGGTTGCAGCGCTTTCAAGTTTCTATCCATAGGTTTCAAGATTTAGAGGTTTCGGGATTAGCGGGTTCGACGAGCCGTTTCTCGATCGCCGCGCGGTCGTCCTCGCGGTCGAAGGCCTCGACAATCTGCCGGACGAGCGGGTGGCGGACGATGTCGCGCCGGTCGAAGCGGACGCAACCGATTCCCTCCACCCCCTCGAGGATGGTCATGGCCCGCGTCAGTCCGCTGTCCGAGCGGCGCGGGAGGTCGATCTGCGTCACGTCGCCCGTGACGATGAAGCGGGCGTTGCGGCCCATGCGCGTCAGGAACATCTTGATCTGCGGCAGAGTCGTGTTCTGCGCCTCGTCCAGGATAACGAAGGCGTTGTCGAGCGTGCGGCCGCGCATGTAGGCCAGCGGCGCGATCTGCACGGTGCCCTCCTCGAGGAACTTCTGCAGCTTCTGCGGCGGGATCATGTCGTTCAGCGCGTCGTAGAGCGGCTGCAGGTAGGGATCGAGCTTCTCTTTCATGTCGCCCG
>CAZVGH010000053.1:0-10912 GCA_964626515.1 uncultured Alistipes sp. | reverse complement strand
TCGCCCTCGAGCTATACGGGCATTTTCCGCAAGTAACCGAAATCTTCGGATCATCCGCGAACGGGGAGCCTACGACGGTTCCCCGTTGTTTTTTGGCCGAAACGGGTTGCGCGACGGCTGCGCCGTCGCGAATGGAAAATGGAGAATTAAAAATGAAAAATGATTGAGGGGGGGATCTATTCTCGGTGACGCAGCTTGCGAAGGCATCGCACGAGCGGACGCGAGCTTGCGGGCCTTCGCAGGGCGAAGCTGCGGCCCGCATGACGGCTGCGCCGTCGCAAATTCAAAATTTAGAATTCAAGATTCAAAATTGATGGCGCATCGGTCTGCTACGGGCTCGATCTCGCAGAGATCGTGCGGTTCGCCGCCGCCCCATGCGGCGGACCGCAAACTCGCTGATCGCTCGTGCAGCCTCGCCGGCGGCGAACGAGTGCGAATTCCAAATTCAAGATTCAAAATGATGCGGAAGTGTTGCGGTCAGCCCCGCAGCCGAGCGGAGCGGCGTGCGAACTAAGCGAGCAGCCCTCCGCCCGGGGGCGGCTGCGGGCTGCACGATGCCTACGGCATCGCAATGAAGAATGAAAAATGAAGAATTAAAAATGATTGAAGGGCCGCTCCGCCCGTTAATTTTGAATCCTGAATCCTGAATTTTGAATTTCCTCAACCGTCGTTCCCGAAGCGGTTGCCGGTGTTGGAGTAAACGAGCAGCACGACCGCACCGATCGGCAGTCCGATACCGAGCGCATAACCGTGCGGCGCGGAACAGAGATCGAGCAGCGCCATGCAGCCGCAATAGGCCATGAAGAGGGCCATCGTACGGCAGAGCTTCCGTCGGTCGATCCGCTCCCTTTCGCGGCGCGGCATCGTGTTGTAACCCGCAATCAGGCGTGCGCCCCGGCCGCTCCGAAAGAGGAGCCCCGCGGCGAAAAAGCAGCCCGCCAGCCCGCCGAGCAGCCACTCTTCGGCCTCCCATCCGTTCCAAAACATCGCTTCGTTCCCGTTTTTTGCACCCCGGTCACGCCGCGCAGGCGCGGCACGGCCGGAGCCCTCCGACATACTGAAAATAAACCGACATACTGAAAAAAGAGGAGGGCCGGGCCCTCCTCTCTGCCGACGAACGCCCTATCGGCGGACAGGGACGTGTTTGTACTTGAAGACGGCGGCGAAGGTGACGGCCACCACCAGCGCATAGGCGGCGAAGATCATCCACACCGTCGGCCAGCCGCCCGCGACGTCGGGCCGCGCGACGAAGAAGCCCTCGGCATTCCAGGCGCAGAAGTGGTTGACGACCTTGCCGGCGAGCCACGTGCCCACCGAGGCGCCGATGCCGTTAGTCATGAGCATGAAAAGGCCCTGCGCCGAAGCCTGGAACTCGCTGCTCGCCTCGCGCTCGACGAAGAGGGCGCCCGAGACGTTGAAGAAGTCGAAGGCCACGCCGTAGACGATCATCGAGGCGAAGAGCGCCGCCAGCCCGCCGACGCTCTCCGTCGAGCCGATGCCGAAGAAACCGAAGCGCAACACCCACGCCCCCATGGCGATGAGCATGACCCGCTTGATGCCGAAGCGGCCGAGGAAGAAGGGAATGAGCAGGATGCACAGCGCCTCCGAAGCCTGCGACAGCGAAGTGAGCAGCGTGGGATTCTCGGCGAACCAGCTGTCCGACGCCGCAGCGAAGGAGTTGATGTAGGGGGTCGCGAAGCCGTTGGTGATCTGCAGCGAGACGCCTAACAGCATCGAGAAGATGAAGAACAGCGCCATCTTCTTCTGCTTGAAGAGGACGAAGGCGTCGAGGCCGAAGCGCTGCGCGAAGCTCTTCTTCTCGCCCTCCTGCGCCCCCTTGATCGGGCAGGCGGGCAGCGTGAAGGCGTAGAGGCCCAGCACGATGCCGAAGGCGGCCGAGACGACGAGCTGCATGTAGGTGAACTGTGCGGCCTGCCCCAGCCCGAAGCCGGCGAAGTTGACGAACCACATCGCGGCGATGAAGCCCACCGTACCGAAGACGCGGATCGGCGGGAAGTCCTTCACCGTGTCGTAGCCGTTGCGCGCGAGGATCGAGAAAGCCACCGTATTGGAGAGGGCGATCGTCGGCATGTAGAAGGCGACGCTGACGAGGTACGGCAGGAAGATCGGCCAGATGTCGGCCTCGATCGCCGCACCCGCGGCGGCCTGTGCGGCGGCGGCATCCGTCGCAGCGATGCCGAAGCGGGCCGCGACGAGCATGCAGGCGGCGGCGGCCAGGTGCGAGATGCCCAGCAGCCGCTGCGGCTGGACGAATTTGTCGGCAATGGCGCCGATGACAGCCGGCATGAAGATCGAGACGACCCCCTGCGCCACGTAGAACCATGCGATGTAATCGCCCAGTCCGACCCGGCCGAGGAAGTTGCCGATACATACCAGATAGGATCCCCAGACGGCGAACTGGAGAAAATTCATGATCGTTAAACGCAGTTTGATGCCCATGGATCGATCGTTTGTAAGGTTGTTTGACACGTTACGACCCCTTTCGAGAGGGCCGACTAACAAAAATACGAAAAAAAATCGGATTTTTCTTGGCGGTTGCGAAAAATAGTTCTACTTTTGCATCACCGAAAAGGAACAACCATTGAGCTATGGTGTAACGGTAACACAACAGATTCTGGTCCTGTTATTCTTGGTTCGAGTCCGAGTAGCTCAACTCAAAAAGGAACGTCATCCGCGACGTTCCTTTTTTCGTCTTCTTCCCCTTCCGCAACCGCCTCCGGGCGCGCAAAAAAAAGCCGCGGCCCCCGCATCCGGGGGCCGCAGCCGCATCTGCGGACGGCCGAAGCGCATCCGCCGCCCTATCGTTTCAGCCCCTCGAGAAAGTCCTCGAGCGCCGCCCCGTACTCCTCGGGGCGCTCCATATTGAGCATGTGGCCGCAGTCGTCGATCACCGTCAGCCGGCTGTCGGGCAGGTGGCGCATCATGGCCGGTTCGCCGGGGCGCGCCTTGCCGGGCTCGTGCCCCTCCAGAAAGAGGGTCGGCACCGCGGGGCGCCGCTCGGCCAGCACGGCCGCCGCCTCGCGGGCGTAGTAGCAGTGCACCTCGTGGTGGAGGGGCTGCCACGCCGTCCAGCGGCGGATCATCCGCCACAGCGGCCGCCGCATCCGTTCGCGCTGCGTGCCGCCCGTGCGCATCAGCTGCTCGTGCCAGGCGCGTTTCATCCGCCGCACCCCCTGCTTCCGCCACGTCGCGATCGCCTCCTCCTTGGCGGCGTACTCGGCATCGGTCATCGGCTCGTGCACGCTCGGCGTCGAGCGGATATGGCCCGAGGAGAGGGTCGCCGAGAGCAGCCGTTCGGGATAGACCGCCAGCAGGTCGCCCGTGATGAAGCCGCCCATCGAGAGGCCGACGACGTGCGCGCGGTCGATGCCGAGGCCGTCGAGCAGCGCCACCAGATCGTCGGCGTGGGTGAAGAGCAACTCCTCGCGCTGCGCCGACGAGCGGCCGTAGCCGCGGGCGTCGTAGACGATCACGCGGTAGCGGTCGGCAAAGCGGGCGACCTGCTCGCGCCACATGCGGCGGTCGAGCGAGTGACCGTGCACGAAGACGAGCGGCTCGCCGCTCCCCTGCTCCTCATAGTACAGGCGGCCTTCGGGAACGGCGACGTAACCCCGCTTCGGGGTGCGGGCCGCGGCCGTCGCGCACCAGCAGAGCAGGAGCAGCCCCGGCAACGCCCGGAACAAACGGATTCGGAACATAAGCGGCAGGCGTTTTTACGCAGACGGCCCGCGGAAGAACACCCCCGCAGGCCCGTCCGATACGGATGTTTAGAGGTTGTCGCGCTCGATATCCTTGAAATAGCGGTAGGTCGAGACGCGGAGCTCCTGCGCGGCGGCATCATCGCAGACCAGGATGCCGCACGGATGCACCTGCAGAGCCGAGACGGTCCACTGGTGCGAGTAGCCGCCCTCGACGCCGTGGCGCACCGCGCGCGCCTTCTTCGGCCCCGTGGCGAGGATCATCACCTGACGGGCATCCATCACCGTGCCGACGCCGACCGTCAGGGCCCGCTTCGGGACGAGGTTGATGTCGTTGTCGAAGAAACGGGCGTTGACGCGGATCGTATCCTCGGTCAGGGTCTTCTGGCGCGTGCGCGAGGCCATCGACGAGAAGGGCTCGTTGAAGGCGAGGTGTCCGTCCTCGCCGATACCGCCCATGAAGAGGTCAATGCCGCCCGCAGCGACGATCGCCGCCTCATACGCGGCGCACTCGCGCGCGAGGTCCGGCGCATTGCCGTTCAGGATGTGGACGTTCTCGCGCACGATGTCGATGTGCGAGAAGAAGTTGTTCCACATGAACGAATGGTAGCTCTCGGGATGCTCCTCGGGCAGTCCGACGTACTCGTCCATGTTGAAGGTCACCACGTTGCGGAACGACACGTCGCCCGCCCGGTGGCGGCGGACCAGTTCGGCGTAGGTCTCGAGCGGCGTCGAGCCCGTCGGCAGGCCGAGCACGAAGGGGGCGTCCGTCACGGCCGCTTTGGCGGCGATGGCGCGAACGATGTAGTCGGCAGCCCAGCGGGCCACCTCCTGCGGAGTTTGTTCGATCAGTAGTCGCATAAGGTATGGTTGTTAATTATGTATTCCGTGTCAGAACAGCTTCACGAAGACCTCGAGCGCCTGGTACTCGGGCAGTCCGAGGCGGTCGTAGAGGCGCGCCGTCTGCTGGTTGCGCTCCTCGGCCCGCAGCCAGCATTCGCGCGTGTCGCTCTCGCCGTAGGTGAGGACGTCCTTCTGCGAGAGGTGGCGGTAGATGGCGTGGCGCTTGCGGATCAGCTCGTCGGGCGAGAGGGGCACCGCCATGTCGACCAGCCCCAGCTCCCACTCGGTCCAGGCGCCGCGGTAGAGCCACAGGTGGCACTCCTCGCGCCACGGCTCCTCGCTCGTCCGCTCGAGCGCCGTGAGCAGCGCCTCGAGGCAGAGGCGGTGCGTGCCGTGCGGATCCGCGAGGTCGCCCGCCGCATAGATCTGATGCGGCTGCACGGCGCGCAGCAGCTCGACGATCGGCGCGATGTCCTCCTCGGTCAGGGGATTCTTCTTGACGCTGCCCGTCTCGTAGAAGGGCAGGTCGAGGAAATGGGTGTAGGTGTCGGGATCGAGGCCGAACGAGCGGACCGCAGCCCGCGCCTCCGAGCGGCGGATCGCCCCCTTCAGATCGAGCAGCTCGCGCGGCTCGGGAATGCAGGGCTGTTTCGCCGCGCTCCACGCCTGCACGGCCGCCACGCGGTCGCCGCACCCTAGTTCGCGCGCCATGTCGACGCTCTGCAGCACGACGTCGTCCTGCACGCCGAAGTTGCCCGAGGTCTGGTAGGCCACGTGCACCTCGTGCCCCTGCTCGACGAGCCGCAGCATCGTGCCGCCCATCGAGATCACGTCGTCGTCGGGATGGGGCGAGAAGATGAGCACCCGCTTCGGGAAAGGCTGCGACGGCACGGGGCGCGTCGAGTCGTCGGCCGCGGGCTTGCCGCCGGGCCAGCCCGTGATGGTATGCTGCAGGTCGTTGAAGACGTCGATGTTCACCCGGTCGTAGGTGCGGGTCTCGAGCAGCTCGCCGAGCGAGTGGTCGATATAGTCCTTGTAGGAGAGCTTCAGAATCGGTTTCTGCACCTCGTTGCAGAGCCACACGACCGCCTTGCGCGTGAACTTGGGGGTCCAGCGGCAGGCGCCGACGAGCCAGGGGGCCTGTTCGCGGGTCAGGAGGCGCGCGGCGTTCTCGTCGATCACCACCTCGATGTTGGCGTGCTCCTGCAGATAGGTCGCGGGGACCATCGCCGAGATCTCGCCCTCGACCACGCGGCGGATGATCGGCGCCTTCTCCTCGCCCCACGCCATGAGGACGATGCGCTCGGCCTGCATGATCGTGCGGATGCCCATCGTGATCGCCATGCGGGGCGTGCGCTCCAGCCCGAAGAAGGCCTTCGCCTGGATCATGCGCGTACTGTGCGTCAGCCGCACCAGCCGCGTGCGCGACTGGACGTAGGAGCCCGGCTCGTTGAAGCCGATCTGGCCGTCCTCGCCCACGCCGATAATCATCAGGTCGATCTTGCGCGCCGCCTTGTCGTAGGACTCGCAGTAGTCCGAGACGCGCTGCTCGGGAATCCCCGCGTCGAACATGTGGACGTTCTCGGGGAGGATGTCGATGTGGTTCAGGAACTCCTCGTGGATGCGGTAGTTGCGGCTCTGCGGTTCGTCGACGGCGATCGGATAGAACTCGTCGAGCGAGAAGACCGCCACGTTGCGGAACGACACCTCGCCCGCCCGGTGGCGGCGCACCAGCTCGCGGTAGAGCCCCAGCGGCGTGCGGCCCGTCGTCAGCCCCAGCACGAAGGGCTGCGGATCCTCGAAGATCTCGTTCGGCAGGAAGATCTCGTTGTAGTTGCGGATCGCCTTGACGATGATGTCGGCGACGTGCTGCACGCCCCGATACTCGTTTTCGAAGACCTGCGTGCGCATGCGCTCGTAGCGGCGCAGGATGTCGCGCGGGGTCGATCCGGGAAGCGGACCGCCGTCTTTCGGAAGGTAAAATTTATCGTTCATACGCCCTCGGTTGGGTGGTTTATTGCGGAATGAAGAGGTAGGTGATCGTACCCGTCTGACGGGCGGGGGCCGTCTGGTCGATGTTCACGAGCGAGTTGCGGGCCGAGCGCAGCGCCGCTTCGCGCATCTGCTCGTCGCCCCCCGACACCACGCGGGCCGCCACGACCCTGCCGCCGCGGTCGACCGTGATCTGCACGACCACCTCGCCGCCCCCCTCGCAGCAGTAGGCCGGCACGGGCAGCTGCCGGCTGTTGCGCACGGGATCCTTCACGTCGAGACGCACCGTGACGCTGCCCTTCACGCGGACATCCCGCCGCTCCTCGGCCTCGCCTTCATGGCCCGGCCGCTCGGAGATGGCGCGCTCCTCGGCCAGCCCCTGCTCCCACGCCTCGCGGTTGGCCCGCATGCGGGCCTCGGCCTCGACGGCCGCCTCGTTCAGCGCCGCGGTGTTCGTGCCGCGGTCGTCCTGCAGCCGCTCGTCGGAGGCGTTCTCGTTCGAGGTGCGGTTCTGCACCGAGCGCCAGTCGGCCTGCTCGCGCGCCAGCCGCTCCTCGATCTCGCGCTCGAGGCGGTCGCGCTCCTGCTCGAGGTCGGCGAGGGTCGACAGGTCGATGAACATCCCCTGCTCCGAGGCGCGGCGCCCCACGACGATCTTCGACGAGACGAAGAGGATCATCAGCACCAGGTAGGCGATGAGCGTAATGCAGATCCCGACGCGGTGGTCGTAGGTCCACTCGCCCGCATCCGAGCGACGGTTGTCGAACGGCAGGTCGAGGCGCTGACGGCGGCGGGGCGCGGGTTTCTTCTGTTCGGGAGCGGGTTCGGTCATGAGCTGAAAACGCGAAAGGTTACTTCGGACAAAAATACGATTTTTTCTGCAATCCGCCAACACCCCGCGCACCGAACCGCACGCCGTCCGACGCAACGTCGGCCGCAGCCGCCTTTTCGGACGACGCGACGCGGCCGAAATGCCCTCCGCGGAGCGGTCCCGAGACGCATTTCCGCCTGAAAATTTGGCAAAATGCGGGATTTTTCGTACCTTCGACGGTTGAATTAACCCGAATCTTCTTTTCCTAAACAGCAAGTTACCCATGAATACGAAGCAACAGACGCTGAAGGCACCCGTCACCTTCTCGGGCAAAGGGCTGCACACGGGCGTGCGCGTGACCATGACGGTCCGCCCCGCCGAAGCCGACCGCGGCATCGTCTTCCGCCGCGTCGACCTCGAGGGTCAGCCCGAAGTCCCCGCCCTGTGCGAATACGTGACCGACACCTCGCGCGGCACGACCATCGAGCACGGAGCCGCCCGCGTCAGCACGATCGAACACATCATGTCGGCCCTCTGGACGCTCGGCGTCGACAACGCCGAGATCGACATCGACGCCCCCGAGACCCCGATCATGGACGGCTCCGCCCGCGAATACGCCGCCGCCATCCTCGCCGCGGGCACCGAGGAGCTGCAGGCCGAACGCCGCTACTACCACGTCACCGAGAAGATGGTCTACACGATTCCCGACAAGGGCGTGGCGGTCATCCTCTACCCCGACGAGGAGTTCTCCGTCTCGCTCCACGTCGACTACAACTCGAAGGTGATCGGCAACCAGTACGCCACCTTCCTCCCGGGCGACGACTACGCCGAGAAGATCTCGCCCTGCCGTACCTTCGTCTTCCTGCACGAGCTCGAGCCGCTGCTGAAGGCCGACCTCATCAAAGGCGGCGACCTGGACAACGCGATCGTCGTCGTCGAGAACGCCGTGTCGGAGGAGACGCAGGAGCACCTGCGCAAGCTCTTCAACAAGCCCGACATCTGCATCGAGCGCGGCTACCTGAACAACCTCGAGCTGCGCTACAATAACGAGCTGGCCCGCCACAAGCTCCTCGACCTGCTGGGCGACTTCGCCCTGCTGGGCATGCGCATCAAGGGCCGCGTCTGGGCGACCCGCCCCGGCCACTTCGCCAACACGGAGTTCATGAAGCAGCTCAAGCAGCGTATCCGCACGGGCGGCGAGAAACCCCGCTACACCTACAACCCGAAGAAGACGCCGCTCTACGACATCAACGCCATCCGCCGTCTCCTTCCCCACCGTCCGCCGTTCCTGCTCATCGACCGCATCTTCCACTGCGACGGCACCTCCGTGGCCGGCATCAAGAACGTCACGATGAACGAGCCCTTCTTCACGGGTCACTTCCCCGAGGAGCCCGTCATGCCGGGCGTGCTGATCGTCGAGGCGATGGCCCAGTGCAGCGGCGTGATGATGCTCTCGAGCGTCCCCGATCCCGAGAACTACTCGACCTACTTCATGAAGCTCGAAGAGGTGAAATTCAAGCGCAAGGTGGTTCCGGGCGACGTGCTCCAGTTCGAGGTGCGCCTGCTCGAGCCCGCGCGCCGCGGCGTCTGCCGTGCCGAAGGCAAGGCCTTCGTCGGCGAGCAGCTGGCCTGCGAGGCGATCATGATGGCGCAGGTGGTCAAAAACAAGAACAAATAAAACATCCGCAGAGAATATGATTAGTCCGTTAGCCTACATACATCCCGACGCCCGTCTGGGCGCCAACGTGACCGTAGAGCCGTTCGCCTACATCGCCGGCGACGTGGTGATCGGCGACGACTGCTGGATCGGCCCCGGGGCCGTCATCCACGACGGCGCCCGCATCGGCAAGGGCTGCAAGATCCACACCGCCGCCTCGATCTCCTGCCTGCCGCAGGACCTCAAGTTCGCGGGCGAGAAGACCGTGACCGAGATCGGCGACTACAACGACATCCGCGAATACGTCACCGTCAGCCGCGGCACCGCCTCGACGGGCAAAACCGTCATCGGCGACCACAACCTGCTGATGGCCTACGTGCACGTGGCCCACGACGACGTGGTCGGCAGCCACTGCGTCATCGCCAACCGCGTCTCGCTCGCCGGCGAGGTGCACGTGGGCGACTGGGTCGTCATCGGCGGCCATGTGGCCATCCACCAGTGGACCCGTGTCGGCGACCACGCCATGATCCAGGGCGGCGCGCTGCTCGCGCAGGATGTTCCTCCCTACATCATCGTCCGCAACTCGGATCCCGCGCGCTATGCGGGCCTGAACAAGGTCGGGCTGTCGCGCCGCGGCTTCACGAACGAGCAGATCGCCTCGATCCACGAGACCTGCCGCCTGCTCTTCCAGAGCGGTCTGAACTACGCCAACGCCTGCGACGAGGCCGAGAAACAGGTGGCTGCCTGCCCCGAACGCGACCGGCTGATCGAGTTCGTCCGCTCGTCGAAGCGCGGCGTCATCAAACCCTACGAAGGCCGCTAACCGACCTGTTTCACCGTCGGCCGGCCGAACAGCACGTTTCGGTCGAACATGCCTCGGTCGAACGGCATCTGCCGAAACGGCGCTCCCCCGATCATCGGGCGGAGCGCTTTTTTTAATGAAAAATTAAAAATGAAGCATGAAAAATGATCGAGAGGGCTTTTGCTGCCCGCCTCGATCAATTTTGAATCTTGAATTCTGAATTTTGAATTTGCTCGTCGCATTCGCCGCCGGCGGAGGCTGCACGAGCCTTCGGGCGAGCTTGCGGTCCGCCGCGTGGGGCGGCGGCGAACCGCACGATGCCTGCGGCATCGCAATGCAGCATGAAAAATTAAAAATGATCGGAGAGGCCCCCTGCTGCAAACTGCGCAATCCGTCCGCAAATTTTGAATCTTGAATTCAGCATTTTGAATTCACAAAACGCAGACACCCGACCGCTTTTCAGCAGTCGGGTGTCCCTGTTTCGTGCAGTCCGAAAAACTACTCCTCGGCAGCAACTACCGAGAACTTGATCTCGGCCTTCACCTCGCGGTGCAGCTTGGCCGTAGCGACATACTCGCCGACGGTCTTGATTGCTTCGAGAGCGATCGCCTTGCGGTCCACCGTAACGCCCTTGGCAGCGAGTGCCTCGGCCAGGTCCGTAGCGGTCACCGTACCGAAGAGCTTGCCCTCCTCGGCCTTCACCGAGATCGTGAGCGTCAGGTTCGAGATCGTCTCGGCGAGGGCCTGAGCGTCGGCCAGGATCTTGGCATCCTTGTGGGCGCGCTGCTTCAGGTTCTCGGCCAGGACCTTCTTGGCGGCAGCCGTTGCGGCCTTCGCGTAACCCTGGGGGATGAGGTAGTTGTTCGCGTAACCGGGCTTTACGTTCACGATGTCGTTGGCGTAGCCCAGATTCTCCATATCTTTGATCAGAATCACTTCCATAGTCTTGTCCTCCTCTGTGAATTATTTCATGCAATCGGTTACGAAGGGCAGGATGGCGAGGTGACGGGCACGCTTCACGGCCTGGGCCACCTTCTTCTGGAACTTCTGCGAAGTACCCGTCAGGCGGCGGGGCAGAATCTTGCCCT
>CAZVGH010000052.1:5632-11378 GCA_964626515.1 uncultured Alistipes sp. | reverse complement strand
CAAAACGCATCGACATCGACCATGACGACACTTACCGAACAGGTCCGTACCCGTTTCACGGAGCGATACGGAACCGACGCCGCCCTCTACGCCTCGCCGGGGCGCATCAATCTCATCGGCGAACACACCGACTACAACGGCGGCTACGTGCTGCCCGCCGCCGTCGACAAAGGAATCGTGGCGGCGATCCGCCCCAACGGCACCGACCGCGTGCGCCTCACGGCGATCGACCTCGGCGAGGAGTGCGCGTTCGGGCTCGAGGAGGAGGACAAGCCCGAGGCCGCGTGGGCCCGCTACGTCTTCGGCGTCTGCCGCGAGACGATCAAGCGCGGCGGCCGCGTCGAAGGCTTCGACGCCTGCTTCGCGGGCGACGTCCCGCTCGGAGCGGGCATGTCGTCGTCGGCCGCCCTCGAATCGACCTTCGCCTTCGCCCTCAACGACCTCTTCGGCAACGGCTTCGACCGCTTCGAGCTGGCCCGCATCGGTCAGGCGACCGAGCACAACTACTGCGGCTGCCGCTGCGGCATCATGGACCAGTTCGCCTCCGTCTTCGGGCGCCGGGGCTGCCTCATGCGGCTCGACTGCCGCTCGCTGGAGTTCGTCTACGTGCCGTTCGATCCCGCGGGCTTCCGCCTCGTGCTGCTCGACACCTGCGTGAAGCACCAGCTCGTCGGCTCGCCCTACAACGACCGCCGCCGCTCGTGCGAGCGCGTCGCCGCAGCTCTCGGACGCGAACTGCTGCGCGGCGCCACGCCCGAGGAGCTGGAGGCGGTCCGCCCGCAGCTCTCCGACGAGGATTACCGCCGCGCCCGCTACGTCATCGGCGAGGAGCGGCGCGTGCTCGCCTTCTGCGAGGCCCTCGAGCGGGGCGACGGCGAGACGGCGGGTGCCGCGATGTACGCGACCCACCGCGGCCTCTCGCAGGACTACGAGGTGTCGTGCGAGGAGCTCGACTTCCTGGTCGAGACGGCGGCCGCCTGCGGCGTGGCCGGGGCGCGCATGATGGGCGGCGGCTTCGGCGGCTGCACGATCAACCTCGTGCGCGAGGAGCGTTACGACGCCTTCGTAGCCGCCGCCTGCGCCCGCTTCGCCGAGCGCTACGGCCATGCGCCGAAGGTCTACGACGTCACGATCTCGGACGGCGCCCGCAGGCTGTAAGGCACTGCGACAGGCGAAGGCCCCGCAACGGATCATCCGTTGCGGGGCCTTCGGCGTTTATCGGCGGAAACGACGCGCGGCTACCGCAGGCGGTAGCGCAGGTAGTAGGCGCGCGTATGCAGGTAGAAGAGCAGCACGCCCGCGAGGTTGACGATCCACGCACCCCAGAAGGCGGCGTGGTAGCCGAGGTGTTCGGCGAGGCCGCCGCCCGCCAGGATGCCCAGGCCGACGCCGATGTCCCACGAGACGAGGAGCGTCGAGTTGGCCGTGCCGCGGCGTTCGTTCGGGGCGAGGTTCAGGAACATCGTCTGGAAGGCGGGGAACATGTGGCCGTTGCCGAGGCCGATGACGAGCGCCGCGCCGTAGTAGCCCCAGCCGTTGTGGAGCGCCGCGAAGAGCAGGTAGCCCGCCAGCGAGATCACCACGCCGCCCGCGGCATTCTGCACGATGCGGCCGCGGCGCAGCGAGCGGCTGCCCACGAGGCGCGAAAGGATCAGCCCCAGCGACAGGAGCATGAAGAAGAGCCCCGTGCCGCCCGTGATGCCCAGCTCGTCCTTGCCGTAGATGGCGATGTAGGTCGAGAGGACGCCGTAAGAGCAGGCGTAGCAGATCATGCAGAGGCTGTTGCTCCACCCGCGGAGCAGGATGAAGCGGTCGAGCGAGACGGGCGGCTTGTCGGTCACGGCGGGACGCGGCCGCAGGCGGAGCGTCGAGTCGATGCAGAGGCCCGCGGCGGCCACGGCGAAGGCGAGCCAGAAGAGGACGTCGTAGCTTCGGCAGGCGCCGTAGATCAACAGGGCCACCGTCGGGCCGATCGCCGTGGCGATGTTGTTGCTCAGGCCGTAATAGCCGATTCCTTCGGCACGGCGCGACGGATCCAGCACGTCGATCGCCACGGTGCTGTTCGAGACGGTCGAGGCGCCGAACGGCGCGCCGTGCAGCGTGCGGACCACGGCGAAGAGGAGCAGCGACCCCGCGACGAGATAGCCCGCGAAGCAGAGGGCGAAGAGGGCATAGCTCGCCAGCAGCACCGTGCGGCGCGGGAAGCTGTCGACCAGGTAGCCGCTGAAGGGGCGGATCACGAGGGCCGTCAGCGTATAGCCCGACAGGACGATGCCGATCATCTGCTTGTCGGCGCCGAACGTGTCGTTCAGATAGAGCGGCAGGAGCGGCGTGAGCAGCATGAACGAAAAGAAGATCATAAAGTTGGCGCACCACACCTTCACATAGTTCGCGTTCCAGAGGGGCGCGGCGGGGGCGGCCGGCGATGCGTTGTCTGCCATCATGGTTGTCGTTTTGTCGGGACAAAAGTACGACAATCTTTTCGAAAGTGTACCGCGGAACGCATTCCGCAGCCCCGCAGCGCACGAAAAAGCCGCCCGGCGGGCGAAGCGGGAGGGGCTGCGGAGGGGTTCGGGGGCGGAGACGGCCGCGGTTTCGGGGCGGAGGCGGGATCGGGGGGGGCAGCCGTTACAGGATGCGCAGCGCGATGGCGGCGCAGGCCTCGGCATCGGCCAGGGCGTGGTGGTGGGCGGAGAGGTCGTAGCCGCAGGCGGCGGCGACGGTCTGCAGCTGGTGGTTCGGCAGGCGGCGGCCGAAGGTGCGGCGCGAGGCCTGCAACGTGTCGTGGAAGGGATTCGAGGGGGCTTCGAGGCCGTAGCAGGCGCAGACGGCGCGGAGGCATCCCTCGTCGAAGCGGGCGTTGTGCGCCACGAGGGGCAGATCGGCGATGCGGGGCACGATCTGTGCCCAGACCTCGGGGAAGAGGGGCGCACGGCAGGTGTCGCGGTCCGAAAGGCCGTGCACGCGGCAGCAGAACCAGGTGTAGTAGTTCGGCTCGGGGCGGATGAGGCTGTAGAAGCGGTCGACCACCTCGCCGCCGCGCACGACGACCACGCCGACCGAGCAGACGCTCGTCCGTTCGCCGTTGGCTGTTTCGAAGTCGATGGCCGCAAAGTCCCGCATAACGGAAGACGAAGGTACGAAAAAACACCTGCCCGCGCAAATAAATTTGCCGGTTGCCCGCGCCGGGCGTATCTTTGCACCGCACGGGACGGGACGCGCCCGCGGCGGTCCCGCGCCGCACGGAGGCGGAAGCCGCCGATATACACTATATAATAAGCACATGGAAGCAGTCGTCGAATGGGTCAGCCAGTGGGGCTACGCGGGATTGTTCGTCGCGGCGCTCGTCGCGGGAAGCATCCTGCCGTTCAGCTCCGAGGCGGTCATCGTGGCCGTCGCGGCGATGGGGCTCGACCCCGTCGGCTGCGTCGTCGTGGCCGCCGCGGGCAACACGCTGGGCGGCATGACCTGCTACTGGGTCGGCACGCGCGGCCGCACGGAGTGGATCGAACGGCTCGGCGTCCGTCCGAAACGACTCGAGCAGGCCCGCCGCTTCGTCGCCCACCGCGGCGCCTGGATGGCCTTCTTCGCCTTCCTGCCGACGATCGGCACGGCGATCGCCGTGCTGCTCGGGCTCGTGCGCAGCAACCTGCGCATCACTGTCTTCGCCATGCTGCTGGGAAAAACCCTCCGCTACGCGGTGCTGATGGCGGTCGCCTGCCGCCTCTTTTAGCCGTCCGGCACCGCCCGAAAAGCGCGCCGCGGCGGCCGTTTTCCGCTCATCGGCGTCCCGCGGCCCCGACAAACGCGAAAAATCCGCACGGAGGCCGAAAAAGGTGCGATTTTTATTGCTGTTACAAAAATAACAGTTATCTTTGCGTTCGTAAAACATACCGATTTCATACCCTTAAAAGATAAAGCTATGAGCAACATTCCGGCAAACCTGAAGTATTCGAACGACCACGAGTGGTGTCTGTTGGAGGGCGATACGGCCACGGTCGGCATCACCGATTTCGCACAAAGCCAGCTGGGCGACATCGTCTTCGTAGACGTGCCGACGGTCGGCGAGACCGTAGCCGCAGGCGAGGTCTTCGGTTCGATCGAGGCCGTGAAGACCGTGAGCGATGCCTTCCTGCCGATGGGCGGCGAGGTGCTGGAGTTCAACGAGGCCGTGGATGCCGACCCCGCGCTGGTCAACAAGGATGCCTACGGCGAGGGCTGGCTCGTGAAGGTGCGCGTCTCGGATCCCGCCGAGTTCGACGCCCTGCTCACCCCCGAGCAGTACGCCGAGCTGATCGGCTAAAGGCGCATGCGCACGGCTGCGCCGCCCCCTCTCGCAAGGGCGGTACGGCTCTTGCGGCCGCATCGCGGCGCGCGTTCCGAAGCGGGGCGCAGCCTGTCGGCCGCAAGCGGACGGGAGGGGTATGCCCCGCAGCGAATGCCCGCTGTCGACGCATGCGGCGGCACGACCGCGCGTCGACACGGAGCGTGTGCGGACGGCGTATAGGGCCGGCAGTGTGCAGGTTGTGCGCGCGGCCGGTGTTTGCGGTCGATGAGCAGTTGCGTTTGCGGACGGCGTGCGGCCTGTTAAGTGCGGCTGCGTTCGCGGGCGGATGGCAGTTCGGGGCGGCTACGAGCGGAGCGGCCGGGAGTGCGACCGAAGTGCGGTCCGTGGCCGTTTCAAGGCACGGCTCACCTGCTTCCGCCGCATGGCAAAAACGAAGACAAATCAAAAAAATAAGAATCATGAACTTTCTGACGAATGACAAATTGGTGATTGTCGGCGCAGCCGGCATGATCGGTTCGAACATGGCGCAAACGGCCCTCATGATGGGGCTGACCTCCAACCTCTGCCTCTACGACGTATTCTCGCCCGAAGGCGTGGCCGAGGAGCTGCGTCAGAGCGGCTTCGACGAGGCGAACATCACCGCCACGACGGATGTGGCCGAGGCCTTCAAGGATGCCAAGTACATCCTCTCGTCGGGCGGCGCGCCCCGCAAGCAGGGCATGACGCGCGAGGACCTGCTGAAGGGCAACTGCGAGATCGCCGAGCAGCTCGGCAAGGACATCAAGACCTACTGCCCCGACGTGAAGCACGTCGTCATCATCTTCAACCCCGCCGACCTGACGGGTCTCGTGACGCTCCTCTACTCGGGGCTGAAGCCCTCGCAGGTGACGACGCTCGCCGGTCTCGACTCGACGCGTCTGCAGAGCGCGCTGGCCAAGAAGTTCGGCGTGCCCCAGTGCAAGGTGACGGGCTGCGCCACCTTCGGCGGCCACGGCGAGCAGATGGCCGTATTCGGTTCGGCCGTGAAGATCGACGGCAAGCCGCTGTACGACTTCGTAGGCACCCCCGCCCTCCCCGCCGAGGAGTGGGCTGCGATCAAGACGGCCGTCACGAAGGGCGGCGCCAAGATCATCGAGCTCCGCGGACGCTCGTCGTTCCAGAGCCCGTCGTACCTCTCGGTCGAGATGATCCGTTCGGCCATGGGCGGCGAATCGTTCCGCTGGCCGGCCGGCACCTACGTGCAGAACGAGAAATACAACCACATCATGATGGCCATGCAGACGACCCTCGATACCGAAGGCTGCCACTACACGATGCCCGTCGGCACGCCCGAGGAGATCGCCAGCCTCGATGCCAGCTACACGCACCTCTGTAAGATGCGCGACGAGCTGGTAGAGCTCGGGATCGTTCCCGCCATCTCGGAGTGGAACAAGATCAACCCGAATCTGTAATCCGCAG
>CAZVGH010000052.1:0-5532 GCA_964626515.1 uncultured Alistipes sp. | reverse complement strand
ACCATGAAAAAATACCTGTTAACGATCTGTTTCGCGCTCGCCGCGGCCCTCGCCTACGGCCAGATGAGCGATGATGCAGTGATCCGCTACGCCAAGGAGGGCATGCAGCAGGGCAAAAGCGAACAGCAGATCGGCAAGGAGCTGCTGTTGCGCGGCGTCTCCCGCAGCCAGATCGAGAAACTGCGCGAACAGTATGCCGCCGAGCCGACCACCCAGACGACTACGCCCGCCAATGATAACCGCCAGCGGGATCTCGAACCGTCGGAGGAGGAGACCCCCGACGCACAATCCGCCACCTTCCCGCAAGAGGGTCGGAACGACCTGGTAGGAAAAGGGAGCCACAACATCTTCGGCCATACGGTCTTCAACAGTCCGGCGCTCACCTTCGAGCCGAACGTCAATCAGGCGACCCCCGCCAACTACAAGCTGGGGCCGGGCGACGAGGTCATCATCGACATCTGGGGCGCGAACGAGGACAGCGTCCGCCGCACCATCAGCCCCGAGGGCAACATCATGGTCGAGCAGCTGGGCCCCGTCTACCTGAACGGCCTGACGATCGCCGAGGCGGAGCAGAAGATCCGCCGCATCTTCGCACGCAAGTACGCGGGCGTCTCGGGCGATGATCCCGAGTCGGAGATCAGCGTGACGCTGGGACAGGTCCGCACGATCCAGGTCAACGTCATGGGCGAGGTCGCCACGCCGGGCACCTACCGCCTCTCACCCTTCTCGACCGTCTTCCACGCCCTCTATCTGGCGGGCGGCATCACGCCGATCGGTACGCTGCGCAACATCGACGTGCGCCGCAACGGCAAACCGCTGACGACGGTCGACGTCTACGAATACCTCTTCCGCGGCGAGCAGAAGGGCGACGTGCGTCTGCAGGAGGGCGACGTCATCATCGTGCCCCCCTACGACCGGCTGATAACCGTCGAAGGCAACATCAAGCGCCCGATGCGCTACGAACTCAAGCAGGGCGAGACCCTCACCGAGCTGCTCGCCTATGCGGGCGGCTTCACGGGCGACGCCTACAAGGCCGACGTCCGCCTCATCCGCCGCAGCGGCCGCGAGCAGTCGATCTACACGGTCGACGCCGCCTCGTTCGGCACCTGCGCCATGGAGGACGGCGATGCCGTCACGGTGGGTGCGACGCTCGACCGCTTCGCCAACCGGGTCGAACTCCGCGGCGCCGTCTACCGTCCGGGCCTCTATGAACTCGGTCCCGACATCCAGAGCATCGGCGATCTGGTGCGCCGTGCCGACGGCATCACCGAAGACGCCCTGCGCAGCCGCGCCCTGCTCTATCGCGAGCAGAAGGATCTCTCGCTGGAGATGATCGCCGTCAACCTCGGCGGCATCCTCGACGGCACGGTGCCCGACATTCCGCTGCACCGCAACGACATGCTGTTCGTCGCCAACCTCCGCGACCTGGAGGAGAAGGGCGACCTGACCATCAACGGCGAGGTACTGAGACCCGGCGCCTACCCCTACGCGGCGAACACCACCATCGAGGACCTCATCATCCGCGCGGGCGGCCTGCTCGACGGCGCCTCGACTGCCAAGGTGGACGTATCGCGCCGTCTGAAGGATCCGGGCAGCACGAAGCCGACCAACGAATTGAGCCGCATCTTCACCTTCGCCGTGAAGGACGGTTACGTCATCGAGGGGAATCCCGACTTCGTACTGGAGCCCTACGACATCGTCAATGTCCGCAAGAGCCCGGCCTATCAGGCGCAGCAGCAGGTGGAGCTGTCGGGCGAGGTGGTCTTCCCCGGCAACTACACCCTCACGAAGAAAACCGAGCGCATCTCGGATCTCGTGGCTCGCGCCGGCGGCGTCACGGAGGATGCCTACCTGCGCGGCGGCCGTCTGATCCGCCGCATGAACGAGGAGGAGCGCGCCGTCCGCGACGAGACGATCCGCATGGCGCGGCAGGACAGCGGATCCGACTCGATATCGCTCAATAAACTGAACTTGAGCGATATCTACCCCGTCGGCATCGAGCTCGACAAAGCGCTGGCCGCACCGGGATCGGACTACGACATGGTGCTGCGCGAGGGCGACCGTCTCATCATTCCCGAGTACGTCAGCACGGTGAAGGTGACGGGCGAGGTAATGCGTCCCAACACGGTGCTCTACATGGAGGGCAAGAGCGTAAGCTACTACATCAACCAGGCCGGCGGCTACGGCTCCGAAGCCAAGCGCAAGCGCACCTACATCGTCTACATGAACGGCACGATCGCCCGTGCGAGCCGCAGCGGCAACAAGCTGGAGCCCGGCTGCGAGATCATCGTACCGACGAAGCGCGCCCGCAAGCACACGAGTCTCGCCGAGATTCTGGGTCTGACCACCTCGGCCGCCTCGATCGGAACGGCCGCAGCAGCCATCGCCAACGCCACCAAATAACCCCGATTCCATGGAAGAACAGTACATCCCCGAAAACCCGGCAGAGGAGGAGATCGACCTGCTGGAACTGGCCCGCAAGATCTGGGCGGAGCGCCGCCTCGTGCTGCGCTGGTGCGGCATCGCCGTCGTCGCGGCGCTCGTCGTCGGCTTCAGCATTCCGAAAGAGTACACGACGACCGTCATGCTGGCTCCCGAGACGACGGATACGCGCAGCGGCAGCGGAAACCTCGGTGCGCTGGCCTCGATGGCCGGCATCAATCTCGGCGGGGTCGGCAGCGGTGCGGATGCCGTATATCCCGACCTCTACCCCGATGTCGTCGCCTCGGTACCCTTCTCCGTCGGCCTCTTCAAGGTGCAGGTGACGAACCGGAAGGGCGATCTGCAGACGGATCTCTACACCTACATGCGCGAGGAGATGCGGGCGCCGTGGTGGAGCGCCATAATCCGCCTCCCGTTCAAGGCGCTGGGCTGGTTCACGGGGCTGTTCCGCGAGGAAGAGCCCGTCTCGGAGGGCGGCACGGATACCTTCCGGCTGACAAGAGACGAGGACGAGGTGGTCAAGGCGCTCGGCAACCGCATCACGGTCGGGGTCGACAAAAAGACCTCCGTCATCACGCTGTCGGTGATGATGCAGGACCCGCTGATCGCCGCTACGCTGACCGACACGGTGCTGCTGCGCCTGCAGGAGTACATCACGGAGTACCGTACGAACAAGGCCCGCCACGATCTGGAGTTCACGCAGAAACTCTTCAACGAGGCGCAGGAGAACTACTACGCGGCGCAGAAGCGCTATGCCGACTACATGGATGCCAACCAGAACATCGTACTGCGTTCGGTGCGCATCGAGCAGGAGCGACTGCAAAACGAGATGAATCTCACCTACAACCTCTACAACCAAACGGCCCAGCAGCTTCAGCTGGCCAAAGCCAAGGTGCAGGAGTCGACCCCCGTCTACACCGTCGTGCAGCCCGCCACGGTGTCGCTGAAGGCGGCAAAACCTTCGAAGCCGATGATTCTGGTGGGATTTGTCTTCCTGGCCGTCTGCGCGGCCTGCGGCTGGATCCTCTTCGGACGGGAGGTGGTCGATCTGTTGAAACAGGGCGGCGAGCAGGCGTAACGACGCACTGCCCGCTGTCTCCGACAAGAGACCTCGGTAAAGGGCCGTTACGGCGCTTTACCGAGGTTTTTTGAAGATATTGCAGGCAGGACGATGCGGAGAGCGGAGAGGGGCGGCTCTTTGCCGGAAGGCGGGCAACTGCAGGACGCGGGCACAACATGCGGACAGCTGCAGGGATACGGGCATGCAGGCGGCGAAGCCAAAGCCGAAAGGAGCTGCGGTCCGCACTGCGCAACGAAGAAACGGCAGGCACCGCCAGGTTGGTACGATTCACGCCACAGCGCGGCCGCAAAAAAGCTCCCCGCCTTTTCAGGCGGGGAGCTCTCTACTCAACCCTATTCATTCGTCATACGTACCCTTTCCCGCTGCGGCATGCTCCGCACGATGTGCGGCACTTGCTTTCGGCGGATCGAAACGGTCGTCTTCAATGCCGCCGGCGCTCGCAGGAGGCCAGCGCATACACATAGTCGCGCAATTCGGTCCGCGAAGCCAGCCGCGCATAGCGGTAATCGACGGGCAGCAACCCGTAGAGCACGAAATCACGCAGATCGGCGGCAGCGCTCGATTCGAGAAAGAGCTGCGTTTTGCAACGGTGATCGACGATTCCCCACAGCGAACTCTCGGCCGGACAAGCGGCATCGGTCGGGTGGAAGAGATAGACCTCCCCCCTCCTCGAATATGGTCTCGCCGATCCGATTCGATCCGGAAGCTGCGGGGTTCGTTTTCATGGGCGCACGTTTTTCTTATCGGGCAGTTAAACGATTCAAAAGGAACGGCAGGCTGTTCGGTTTATCGGTCGGACACGGCCGACACACCACCTTTAATAGATGGTGTAGCAGCCGTACCAGGCATTGCTGCCGGCATAGATCTGAACGACATAGTCGCCCGCCTCGTCGGAGGCCTGCACGGTGATTACGTTCGACGCATTGCCGACAGCGAACCACTGCTCGCCGGTCGTAAGCGACGTTACGATCACTTCAACTTCGCCGAGATCCTCCGTGAAGCAGATCTGCACCTGTCCGCCCGCCTGCATGCACGTCATCGGCACACGCACGATGGAACGAGGCTGGATCTTGGTGTGGTCTCCATATTCACCCTTAATAATAGGTACAGGATTCTTGGTCTGCTCATCATCTTGCGCGGCAAAGCCGGCAAGTGTTACCGAAAGTGCTATAAAAAAGCCTAAAATGTATTTCATAAAATTGTCTTGGTTTTTGTTTTGCAAAATTAACGCGCACCAAATTATTTTCCTAAAAAATCACCCGAATAATTTAGACAATGTATTTTGTAAATCAATAATTATCAATTATTTACGAATAAATTTGCGCGTATTTTTGGACATAATTATAACACATTGATAATCAATAAAATAAATGGATATAAAGTTTATATACACGGAATCAACTCGTTTTCAGCGTTTTAACACCAAGCAATTCAAGAAACAGCGATTTGTGCGGTGCATCGGAGGCCTGAATTTTTGCCTTTAATCGGGAACTTCGCTTATAAACGGTACCGATGCGGGCACGCAGCAGCACACTGATCATATTCGGGGAAAAACCGGCAAAGAGGTAGCAGAGATGATACAGTTCATGTTTTTTCAGATCCGGGAACTCCGCCCGCAAATGACGGACCGCATCCTGTTTACAGCGATTGATGATATCCTCCATCTCATGCAAGGTCGCCGAATCGTCGGACAGCTGCAAAATACGGGTCTCGACATCCCGATAGATCCGCTCTTTTCTTCCTGCATCCGCCGCGTGTTCGTAATACGCTTCGCCCAGTTCGTTGATAAACTGAAACTGCTTAATGTACAAATCGTTGATTTGCGCCTCCATGACCGAATGTTCCTGTTGCACATTGTGCTGCAACTCTTGAAACATCCCCATCCACCGATGAATCTCTTCATCCTTCTTTTTCAGCCGGTAACGCAGATACAAGATCAACAAACCCGCTATGCAGACAATGCAAACGGTATAAATGATTCGGAAACGTCGTTCCACGGCGATACGATA
>CAZVGH010000051.1:0-11414 GCA_964626515.1 uncultured Alistipes sp. | reverse complement strand
CGGCCCTTGATGCCGATGATCGTGTCGCCGATGTGCATGTCGCGGCCGATGCCGTATTTCGAACCGATCGCCTCGACGGCGCGGATCGCCTCCACGCGGTCGGCGTAGGGGGTGCCGTTGACGGCCGTCAGCTCGCCCTCCTCGAAGGTGAGCTTGAGCGACTCCTCGCCGTGAGCCGTCACCTGGCTCGGGTAGGCCTCCTCGGGCAGCGTCTGCTCGGAGTGCAGCGTCTCTTTGCCGCCGATCGAGGTGCCCCAGAGGCCCTTGTTGATCGAGTACTCGAGCTTCTTGTAGTCGGCCGTGATGCCGCGGCTGCGCAGGTAGTCGATCTCGTACTCGCGCGTGAGGGTCATGTCGCGCGTCGGGGTGATGATCTCGATCTCGGGGGCGAGGATCTGGAACGTCAGGTCGAAACGCACCTGGTCGTTGCCGGCGCCCGTCGAGCCGTGGGCCACGGCGTCGGCGCCGATGCTCTTCGCGTACTCGATGATGGCGATCGCCTGGAAAATGCGCTCCGAGCTGACCGAGATGGGATAGGTGCCGTTGCGCAGCACGTTTCCGTAGACCATGTAGCGGATGCTCTTCTCGTAGTACTCCTGCTCGATGTTGAGCGTAGCGTGCTCGACGGCGCCGAGCTCGACGGCGCGCTGCTCGATGCGCGCCAGCTCCTCCTTCGAGAAGCCGCCCGTGTTGGCGATGGCGGTGTAGACGTCGTAACCCTGCTCTTCGGAGAGGTACTTGACGCAGAACGAGGTATCCAGGCCGCCGCTGAAGGCGAGCACTACTTTTTTCTTGGTATTCATGGTGTGTGTTGTTTTTTTGTTGTTCGTTGATCGGTTGCGGGCTCTTGCGCACGGCGGGAGTCCCTGCAGGGCGTGCGACCCGGTTGCCGCGGGGGCGCGGGCGGGAGCACGGTGCGCCGCGGCACCTCCGCCCGCGAAGAGGCGCCGCGAAGAGTCGCGGATCCTCCGTGCGGGCTGCGGCCCGGCGGTGCGGTCGTGCCGAAGACAGCCGGCTGGCGGCGCGCTTCGGCCGGACGCCTTATTTCAGGTGGAACACCTTCTTGAATGCGTTGCTGAAATAGAGCGCATAGGGACGCAGCCGCGACTGGCGGGGCTGCTCCTTCGACGGATCGTAGAGCATGCCCGTGCAGAGGCACATGCGGCGCTTGTTGCGCTGGAGGATGTCATAGTTGCAGCATCCTTCGCATCCCTTCCAGAATTCGTCGTCCTCGGTCAGCTCGGAGAAGGTGACAGGCATGTAACCCATACGCGAGTTGAGCTTCATCACCGGCAGCGAGGTCGTGATGCTGAACAACTTGGCGTACGGGAATCGTCGTCGGGCCAGCTCGAAGGTTCGTCGTTTGATCCGCTCGGCGAGCCCCATGTGACGATACTCGGGGTCGACGATCAGACCGGAGGTGGCGACGAAATCGCCATGTCCCCAACACTCGATGTAGCTGAATCCGACCAGCTTTTCTCCGTCCAGCGCCACGACGGCCTTGCCGCCCGTGATCTTTGCGGCGATGTACTCGGGCGAACGCTTGGCGATACCCGTGCCACGCTGCAAGGCCGATTCGTAGATAAGCGTGCAGATGCGTTCGGCATACTGCGCGTGCTCCGGTTCGGCAAATACGACGCTGATAGCTTTGTTGTTCATCTTCAGAGAATAGTGGAAATTGTAATGGTGTGTGTGATGTAAAATGTTGAGTATTTAAGAATTTCGCATTCAGTTCACTCGGAAGGCCCGCTGCACCCCTTTGATGCGCAGGATGTTGTGTATGAGGGCGTCGACGGCGGCCGTGCTCGGCACCTCGACGTCGATCGTGCCCGTCACGATGCCGCCGCTGCCGGCGGCGAAGTTGAGCGAGCGGATGTTGAGGCGCAGCTCGCGGCTGATGACCTCGGTGATGTGGCTGGCCATGCCGGTCGTGTCGGCCGCGACGACGCGCAGCGTGACGCGGAAGGCCCCTTCGGAGTGCTGCCGCCAGCGCGCCTCGATGACGCGGTAGGGGTAGTTCTCGCGCATGCGCTTGGCGTTGGGGCAGTCCGTGCGGTGGATCGTGATGCCGGCGTTGATCGTGATGAAGCCGAAGACGTCGTCCCCCTTGATCGGGTTGCAGCAGCGCGCCAGCTTGTACTGGATCTTCGAGATGTCGTCGTCGATCACCAGCGCGTCGGTCGAGCGCTGCTCCTGCCGTTCGGCGGCGCGGTCGGCCCGCTCGGCGGCCTTCTGCCGCTCCAGCTCGGCCGCGGCCCGCTGGCGCTCGAGGGCCGCTTCGCCCGAAAGGTGGCGCGTCAGCACCTCCTTGATCGTCAGGAAATCGAGCTTGTTGGTCGCGATCATCGCGTAGACCTCCGTGCCGAGGCGCAGCTTGTAGTGCTTGGCGAGGTAGCTCACCGCCTCGTCGACCGAGATGGCCAGCTTCCAGTTCTTCAGCTTGCGCTCGAGCTCCTCGCGTCCGAGCCGCGTATGCTTGGCCTGCTCCTCGCGCAGGTAGGCCTTGATCTTGTTGCGGGCCTTCGACGTGGTGACGAACGAGAGCCAGTCGGCCTTCGGCGTCTGGTTCTTCTGGGTCAGGATCTCGACGATGTCGCCGTTGTGCAGCACCTCGCGGATCGAGGCCGAGCGGTTGTTGACCTTGCCGCCCGTGCAGACGGCGCCGAGGTTCGAGTGGATGTCGAAGGCGAAGTCGAGGACGCAGGCCCCCTCGGGGAGCTTGCGCAGGTCGCCGTTGGGGGTGAAGACGAAGATCTCGCCCGAGGCGGGTTTGGCGTCGAAACGCTGCGCCAGCGAGTGGGTCGTCTCCTCGAGGGCCTCGCGCAGACGGCCGAGCCACTGCTCGCTCGTCTGGCCGCCCTGCCGCACCCCCTTGTAGCGCCAGTGGGCGGCGATACCGCGTTCGGCGACGGCGTCCATGCGCTCGGTGCGGATCTGCACCTCAACCCAGCGGCCCTCGGCCGAGACGGTCGCGTGGAGCGACTCGTAGCCGTTCGACTTGGGGATCGAGATCCAGTCGCGCATGCGGTTCGTGTTGGGGGTGTAGAAATCGGTCACGACCGAGTAGACGGTCCAGCAGAGGGGTTTCTCCTGCTCGGGCGGACAGTCGATGATGATGCGCAGGGCGAAGATGTCGAAGACGCCCTCGAACGGGACGCGCTGCTTGCGCATCTTGTTCCAGATCGAGTAGACGGACTTCGTGCGGCTCTTGATGTGGTAGCGGATGCCGAGCATGCGCAGCTTCGCCTCGATCGGGACGAGGAACTTGGCGATGAAGGCGCGGCGTTCGTCGGCGCTCTCCTCGAGCTTGGTCGTGATGTGTTCGTAGTCTTTCGGTTCGAGATGCTTCAGGGCGAGGTCCTCGAGTTCGCTCTTGATGCCGTAGAGACCCAGTTTGTGGGCGATCTGCGCATAGAGGTTCATCGCCTCCCAGCTCTTCTTGCGCCGCTTCTCGGGCGGGAAGATGTCGAGCGAGCGCATCACCTCGAGCCGGTCTGCCAGCTTGATGAGGATCACGCGCGGATCTTCGGAGTAGCTGACGATCAGGTCGCGGAAATTCTCGGCCTGCTCTTTGGCGACCTTCAGCTTGAGGCCCGAGATGTTGGCCAGTCCGACGGTGATGCCCGCCACCTGGTCGCCGAAGCGTTCGCGGACGGTCTGCATGAAGGCGAGGAACTCGTCGGCGGGCAGCCGCTTGTGCTGCAGGCGCACGACGTCGTGCAGGATCGAGGCGACGGTCGAGTTGCGGCCGAGGCCGACCTCCTCGATGACGATGCGGGCGACGGCGACGGCATGGTCGAGCAGCGGGCTTCCGTCATAGCGGAGCTCGTCCGCGAGGAACTCGTCCGCATAGGCGAGGGCCTCGTCGACCAGCTGCTGCGTCGTCTCGGAGAACGACGCGCGCACCTGTGCGCGCAGGGATTCGTAACGTGCCGTGGTCATCTTTTGATCGGTTCTGCAGTCCAATTTCGCAAAGGTACGAAAAACCGTCCGAAAAAATGCCGTTCGGGCCCGAAAATGCGGATTTTATTTCGCTTCGCACCGGGCCCGCGCCGCCCGCCGCACAAAAAACGGGCCGCGGCCCGAATCGGCGGCAGCCCGTGAGGGAAGGTCGTTGCAGGACATCGGCAGTCTGTGAGGTGGGCGCGTTGCGGTGCCTCGGCAATCCGTGAGGAGGGCGCGTCGGCAGCCCGCGCGGCCTCCCGGATGCGCGGCATGCGCCCGAAACCCTTATGCGGGCTTGCGCACGACGTAGATGCGCTCCTGCGTGAGGGCGTAGCGGCGGCGCTCCTCGTCGGAGAGCGTCGCGGCGAAATCGACCGCTTCGGCCTCGAACCCCGCCTCGCGGAGGCGGTCGACGAAGTCGCTGCCGTAGATGCGGCGGTGGTCGTACTGCCCGAAGATGCGGGTCCGCTCGGCGGGGTCGGTGATCGTGTCGTCCTCGAAGGTGACCGCACGGCCGGGTTCGACGGGCGAGAGGAGCATGCCCCGTCCGCCGGGGCGCAGGACGCGGCAGAGCTCGCGCATCGCCAGCCGGTCGTCGGCGACGTGCTCGAGCAGGTGGTTGCAGATGAAGGCGTCGAACGAGCCGTCGGGGAGCGGGATGCGCTGGATGTCGAAGTGCAGCGCGGCGAGCGGGCTCTCGAGGTCGGCCGTGACGTAGCGCTCGGGCGCCGCGGCGTAGCGGGGGGCGAGGTGGCGCATGAGGCAGACCTCGGGGGCGACGTGCAGCAGGCGCGGCAGCTCCGCGAAGAGGCCCTCTTCACGCGTGAGGTAGAGCCACAGCAGGCGGTGCCGTTCGAGCGAGAGGCAGTGGGGACAGAGGGCGTTCGGCCGCGGCGTGACGTAGCCGTAGGGGAGGAAGCGGCGGTAGCGGTGCCCGCAGAGGGGGCACTCCACGCCCCCCCCCGCGTAGAAGATCCCCGCGAGGGGCAGCAGCCGTCCCGCCGCGCGCTGCAGCAGCGGGCGCGGCAGGTGGTTCAGCAGCCATTTGACGAGGCGTCTCATTCCGCTGCGAGAATTTGGTCGACTTCGTCCTCGACCCGTTTCAGCCGCTCCTTGCAGGCGGCGATGAGCTCCGTGGCGCGTTTCACCTCGGCGGCCAGCTTGTCGACGTCGGGCTGCTCGCTGCGGAACCCGGCCAGGATGCGCTCGATCTCCTCGATCGAGGCGGCGTAGTTGAATTCGGACTGTTTCTTAGCCATGGCGTTGCTCGTTTGGTGTTATTGCTCCCCGTAGAGCAGGTCCATCCACCGCTCGACCAGCACGCTCCAGAGCTCGGTTCCCGCGGGCTGGTTCTCGAGCGAGATGGCGTGTCCGCCCTTCGGGAAGGTGTGCAGCGAGGCAGGGATGCGGTGCGCGCGCAGGGCGGCGTAGAAGCGGAGCGAGTTCTCGGTCGGCACGGTGGGGTCGTCGTCGGCATGGACGAGGAGCGTCGTCGGGGTCCGCTCGTCGACCTGCTCGTCGAGCGAGCAGCGGGCGAGGGCCTCCTCCGTCGGGTCGGTGCCGCAGAGCTGGTCGCGACTGCCGCGGTGGGTGATGCCGTCGCGCATCGAGATGACGGGCGAGACGAGGATCATGAAGTCGGGGCGGCAGGGCTGCGCCGAGACGGCGTCCGTCCCCGCATAGAGGCACTCCGCCGCCACACCCGCCGAGGCGGCGAGGTGTCCGCCGGCCGAGAAGCCTTCGATGCCCACTTTCGCGGGGTCGATGCCCCAGCGATCGGCGTTGGCGCGGATCAGCTGCAGGGCGCGCTGCAGATCCAGCGTGCCGACCGTCGCGGGATCGACGACGTCGGGCGATTCGGGCAGGCGGGCTGTCAGCACGAAGCCCGTGATTCCCTTCTCGGCGAGGCGGCGGGCGATGTCGAAGCCCGAGATCTCCCAGGCGTAGCGGCGGTAGCCGCCGCCGGGACAGATGACGACGGCGATGCCGCGGTTGCGGGCGGGGTCGGGCGCCGTGCGGTAGATGGCGGGGCGGCCGACGCGGTAGACGCGGTGGTTGGCGATGCTGTCCGTCACCTCGATACCGCGCGAGTTGGGCATTTCGGTGCCCTCCCAGAGGTCGATGCGCTCCTGTGCCCGGAGCGTTGCGGCCGTGGCGAGGAGGGCCGACAAAAGGCAGATAAAACGGTTCATGGTATGTGTGTGTCGGTTATAGATGCTGTTCGGGTGCCGGCGGGGCGAGCTCCGTTTCGCAGCTCCCGTCGGCCAGTTCGATCGTGATGCGGCGGTGGCGGCGCAGCTCGTCGACCGACCGCAGGGCCCGCCCTTCGGCGCGGACCACGGCGAAGCCGAGTTGCAGGATGCGCTGCGGGGCGTGGGCCTCGACCGTCTCGGCCGCCCCCTGCAGCCGCAGCTGCGCCTGCCGCAGCAGGGTTCGCACCCGCTCGGGGAGGATCGCCGCGGTGCGGTCGAGCCGCGCCCGCTCCTGCTGAAGCCTGCGCGCCGCGCTGCTCCGCAGCTCGCCCCGCAGCTGCTCGAGCCGCAGTTCGGCGCCGCGCATCGTCTGCAGCGTCACGTCGTGCAGCTGCAGCGCCGCGGCGTCGAGCCAGCCGTCGACGCGCGCCATGCGGTCGACCAGCCAGGCCGCGGCGGCCGTCGGGGTCTTCAGCGGGGTGTTGGCCACCAGATCGGCGACCGATTCGTCCTTGTCGTGGCCGATGCCCGTGATGACGGGCAGCGGGAACTGGGCGACGTAGGCCGCGAGGCGGTAGGCGTTGAAGCAGTTGAGGTCGCTTTGCGAGCCGCCTCCGCGAACGATGACCGCCGCGTCGAAAGCCTCGGCCCGTTCGGCGACGGCGCAGAGCGCCGCAATCACCGACTCCTCGGCCGCCGCCCCCTGCACGACCGCCTCGAAGAGGGTCGCCTCGATGCGGTAGGGCGACTTGTCGAGCTCCTTGCGGAAGTCGCGGTAGCCCGCTGCGCCTGCACTCGAGATGACCGCCACGCGCTGCACGACGAGCGGCATGGCCTGCAGGCGGTTGAGCTCCCAGACCCCCTCGCGCTGCAGGCGGGCGATCGTTTCGGCCCGCTGCCGCGCCATGTCGCCCAACGTGTAGGCGGGGTCTATATCGTTGATCTGGAGGGAAAATCCGTAGAGTTCGTGGTAGTTGACCGTCACCTGCGCCAGGATCTGCATGCCGGCGGCGGGCGGACCGCCCGTCTGCTCCGCGAAGCGGGCGGCGATGCGCGGGTAGGCCGAGCGCCAGATGACGGCCCGCGCCTGGGCCTTCGGGACGCCGTTGGCCCCTTCGCCGGCGGCCTTCTCGATCAGCTCGAGGTAGCAGTGGCCCGCGTAGTTGACCTTCAGTTCGGAGATCTCGGCCGTAATCCATAGCGGCCGCATGAAGCGCTCGACGAGCACCTCTTTCACGCGGCGTTGCAGCTCGGAGAGCGATATGGGATCGGCGGACAACATGCGGACGGTGTTGCGGTTGGACGGATATTCGGCGGTTCGGTTGCGGCTCGGGGCGCTGCGGTTTGGACTGCGGCGGGCTCGGGGCGGGTTAGCGGATGACCAGTTCGGGACGGCGCGGCATCCGGCGTCCCTCGGGCAGCTGGATGCGCAGCACCCCCTCGCTCTCGACGGGGATCCCCTCCTTGCGGGCGGGTTCCCAGCGCGGCGTCTCGGCGACGGCCTTCAGCACGCGCCGCCGCAGCCGGCTGTCGGTCGCCTCGAGCACCTCGCTCACGGCGAGCGTTCCGTCGGTGGCGATGCGGTAGCGCAGGACGATGCGGGCCGTCGGATCCGTCTCGGTCCAGACGACGCGGCGGGCGACGTAGCGGTCGAACGGGAGCGTGTCGGCCGTGAAGCGGGGCGCCTCGTCGTACTTGAGCGTGACGAGGACCACGCCGCCCGCGGCCTTCGCGCCGTAGCGGGCGATGCTCTCCTCGTCGGCGGGCAGCTCCTCGATGCGTTCGATCATCGCGGGCGGGATGTCGGCGACGTCGCCGCGCTCGCGGCCGTTGACCAGATAGAGCGGCTGCTGCGCCCGCAGAGGCGCCGCGGCCGCCAGCAGCAACAGGGCGGCGGTCAGCCGCCAAATCATGCGTGGCTTCATGTCGGACAAACGGTGCGCGGGCGGAAAAATTGTGCGGCGGCCTACAGCTCGCTCTCCTTCAGGCGCTCGGCGTTCTCGGCCACGATCAGGTGGTCGATGCAGTCCTGGATGTCGCCGTCCATGAAGGCCGAGAGGTTGTAGATCGTATAGTTGATGCGGTGGTCGGTGATGCGCCCCTGCGGGTAGTTGTAGGTGCGGATCTTGGCCGAGCGGTCGCCCGTCGAGACCATCGTCTTGCGCTTCGAGGCGATCTCGTCGAGGTACTTCGAGTACTCGAGGTTGAAGACGCGCGTGCGGAGCTCCTCGAAGGCCTTGTCGAAGTTCTTGAGCTGCGACTTCTGGTCCTGGCACTGCACGACGATGCCCGTCGGGATGTGCGTCAGGCGGATCGCCGAGTAGGTCGTGTTGACCGACTGGCCGCCGGGGCCCGAGGCGCAGAAGATATCCTTGCGGATGTCGTTCATCGAGATCTCGACGTCGAACTCCTCGGCCTCGGGCAGCACGGCCACCGACGCGGCCGAAGTATGGACGCGGCCCTGCGTCTCGGTCTGCGGCACGCGCTGCACGCGGTGCACGCCCGACTCGTATTTGAGTGTTCCGTAGACGTTCTGGCCCGTGACCTTCAGCACGACCTCCTTGAAGCCGCCTACGGCCCCTTCCGACGAGTTGGTGACCTCGTAGCGCCACCCCTTCGACTCGATGTACTTGGTGTACATGCGCAGCAGGTCGCCCGCGAAGAGGGCCGCCTCGTCGCCGCCCGTGCCGCCGCGGATCTCGAGGATGGCGTTCTTCGAGTCCTGCGGATCCTTCGGGATGAGCAGCAGCTTGATCTGCTCCTCGAGCGCCTCGATCTCGGGTTCGAGCTCGGAGATCATCTCGCGCGCCATCTCGCGCATCTCCTCGTCCTTGTCGTTGGCCAGCGTCTCCTTGGCCTCGGCCAGGTTGGCCGTCGCCGTGCGGTAGCGCTCCGAGGTCTCGATGATCGGCTCGAGCTCCTTGTACTCCTTCGTGAGCTGGATGAACTGCTTCACGTCGGCGATCACTTCGGGGTCGGTGAGCTTCTGCCCCGTCTCCTCGTATTTGAGTTTCAGACCGTCCAGACGGTTCAAAATGGTATTGTCTGCCATGTGCGGTTTGCGTTGTTTGTTTGCTTATTTCGTGTCGAGCCGCTCGAGCCAGTCGAGCAGCAGCGCCTGCCACGACGCCTTGAAGGGGAACGTGTCGCGCATGCCGAAGCCGTGGCCGCCGATCGGGTAGAGGTGCAGCGAGGCGACGATGCCCTGCGCCTTCAGCGCATTGTAGTAGAGCGTGCTGTTCACCGGCGGCACCGTGCGGTCGTCGTCGGCCAGCAGCAGGAAGGCGGGCGGCGTCTGTGCCGTCACGCGCCGTTCGAGCGAGTAGCGCTCGAGCTGTTCGCGCGTCGCCTCCTCGCCCAGCAGGTTGGCGAACGAGCCCTTGTGCAGGCGGCCGTCGTCGGCCGTGATGACGGGGTAGAAGAGGACCGAGAAGTCGGGACGTACGGCCCCGATGGTTGAGGTCATGGCCGCGAGGTGGCCGCCGGCCGACGAGCCGACGATGCCGACCCGTGCGACGGTGAAGCCCTCGGCTCCCGGCATCTCCCCGCGCAGCATCCGCAGCGCCTGTTCGGCATCCTCGAGCGGTACCTCGGGGTGCCCGTTCGGCATGCGGTAGCGCAGCACGGCGGCCGTGTAGCCGTTCGCGGCGAACCACTCGGCCATGCGGGCCCCCTCGTTCTCCATCGAGAGGTGGCGGTAGCCGCCGCCGGGGCAGATCACTACGCCGCACCCCTTCGCCTTGGCCGGATCGGGGCGGTACAGATAGAGCACGGCGCGGCTCGTGCGGGTGGGACGGCCGTTCTCGACGGCGGGTTCGTCGGCCTCGAGGCCGTTCGAGTGGGGCGCCGTCGCGTTGTCCCAGACGGGGACGACCGCCGAGGCGTTCATCTCCTGGGCCGAGGCGCCGAGCGAGGTCAGCAGCAGGCAGAGTGCGGTGAGCAGGCGTTTCATGCGGAGATCAGATGACGATGTTGATAATCTTGTTCGGGACGACGATCACCTTCTTCGGCGTCTTGCCCTCGAGCCACTTCTGCGCCTCGGGCTGCGTGACGACGTCGGCGCGGATCGCGTCGGGGGCGGCGTCGGTCGGGTAGGAACGCTTGAAGCGCAGCTTGCCGTTGACCGAAACGGGGTACTCGAAGGCGCTCAGCGTCAGGTAGCGCTCCTCGCAGACGGGGTACTGCGCGTCGCAGACCGACGTCGTGTGGCCGAGCGCGGCCCACAGCTCTTCGGCGATGTGCGGCGCGAAGGGGGCCAGTAGCACGGTCAGCGGCTCCAGCACGGCGCGCTTCGAGCAGTCGCCCAGCTCGTTGAGGCAGATCATGAAGGCGGCGACCGAGGTGTTGAACGAGAAGTTCTCGATATCTTCGGTCACCTTCCGGATCGTTTTGTGGAGCGTGCGGAGCTCCTTCTCGTCGGGCGCCTCGTCCGTGACGGTCAGACGGCCGTCGCGGTCGTAGAAGAGGCGCCACAGCCGCTTGAGGAACTTGTGCACGCCGTCGATGCCGTTCGTGTCCCAGGGCTTCGACTGCTCGAGCGGGCCGAGGAACATCTCGTACATGCGGAGCGTGTCGGCGCCGTAGTTCTCGACGATGTAGTCGGGGTTCACGACGTTGAACATCGACTTGGACATCTTCTCGACGGCCCAGCCGCAGACGTACTTGCCGTCCTCGAGGATGAACTCGGCATCCTTGAAGTCGGGCATCCAGCGGCGGAAGGCCTCCGTGTCGAGGATATCGTTGCGGACGATGTTCACGTCGACGTGGATCTCCTGCGTCTCGTACTGCTCCTTCAGACCGAGCGAAACGAACTTGTTGGTGCCGACGACGCGGTAGACGAAGTTCGAGCGGCCCTGGATCATGCCCTGGTTGATGAGCTTGCGGAAGGGCTCGGGCTCGCAGACGAGCCCCAGGTCGTAGAGGAACATGTTCCAGAAGCGCGAGTACATGAGGTGGCCCGTGGCGTGCTCGATGCCGCCGACGTAGAGGTCGACCTGGCGCCAGTATGCGTTCGCCTCGCGGCCGACGAGGGCCGTGTCGTTGTGCGGATCCATGTAGCGCAGGTAGTAGGCCGACGAACCGGCGAAGCCGGGCATCGTCGAGAGCTCGTAAGGGAATCCCTCGGCCGTGTGCCACGTCTCGACGCGCGCCAGCGGCGGCTCGCCCTGCTCCGTGGGGCCGAAATCGGCGATCGGCGGCAGCTCGAGCGGCAGCGCGTTGGCTGCGAGCGGGCAGGCCGTATCCTCCTTGTAATAGATCGGGAAGGGCTCGCCCCAG
>CAZVGH010000050.1:0-11454 GCA_964626515.1 uncultured Alistipes sp. | reverse complement strand
CGCAGGCACTTCTGCGTGTCGGCCGCACGGGGGTATTTGCGCGGGGCGTTGCCCAAAAAGATATCCTTGAACTGGTTCATGCCGGCGTTGGTGAACATCAGCGTCGGGTCGCCCTTCACGACCATCGGAGCCGACGGAACGATCTGGTGTTCCTTGCTCGCGAAAAAGTCCAGAAAGGCCTGGCGGATTTTGCTCGATTGCATAATTGATCGAATACTATTTTTTGATTGTTTCTCGTTCTTCGGTAGGGACTTGCCGATGCAGGTCCGCAATTCGGGTTGCAAAATTACGCATTTTAACCTAAATTTGCACCATATATAAAGGAGTTTTTTCAGCCATGCACCAAAAAGCCGCAGCCGATCCGATCCGCCCTGCTTCCGGGCGCGGAGCCGAGCCGCACCGCCGCAGAGCGGCGGGCATCTCGCTGCGGCTTCGCTTCTACCGGCTGCTGCGCAAAATTCTGCTGGGTTTCATCGCCGTGTCGATCATCAACGTCGTCTTTTCGAACTTTTTCTACACACCCAAGATGTACCGCATCAACCGCGACAGCCGCGAGCTGATGATCAAATACCGCATTCTTCAGGACCGCATCCGCACGGCGCGCCAGCAGACCGACGAGATCCGTCACCGCGACAAACACGTCTACCGCACCCTCTTCTCGGCCGACACGCTCGTCCTCGAGGGGGTCTGGCAGGAGTACCCCGAGGAGAAATACGCCTACATGGCCGACGACCCCTTCGCCCGGCTCATGATCCCCGCCTGGAAGCAGATCGACGCCTGGGCGCGGCAGCTTTACCTCTGCTCCGTCTCGTTCGACGAGCTGCAGCCGCTCGCCAAGGACAAGGAGAAGATGGCCTCGGCGATCCCCGCCCTGTGGCCCATCGACCGCAAGGCGCTGCACGGCAACCACATCGGCGCCTTCAACCCGCGCCGTCTCCACCCCACGCTCCACCGCATCATGCCGCACAACGGCGTCGACTTCGGCTCGAACCGCGGCACGCCGATCTACGCCACGGGCGACGGCGTGGTCGAGAAGTCGCAGAAGGGGTACAACGGCGGATTCGGCAACCAGGTGCTCATCAACCACGGCTTCGGCTACAAGACCCGCTACGCCCACATGGACCGAATCGACGTCACGGCGGGCGACACGATCCGCCGCGGCCAGCAAATCGGCACGGTAGGCAACACGGGGCGCTCGAGCGGGGCCCACCTCCACTACGAGGTACTCTACAAGGGGCGCCCCGTCAACCCGATCAACTATTTCGACCGGAACATCACCGAGGCCGAATACGAACGGCTGATGGCGCAGCTGCGCGAAACGAATTACGAAACCCTCTGACCCGATGAGACGCAATCGCGATACCCGGCGCCGCCCGCGCACCCGTAAACAGCAGCTGTTGAAACTCTGCCTGCAGCTGCTGATCTGGACAGGCGCTGTCGTGCTCTACTACATCGGTTTCTCGATCTTCTTCGACACGCCGATCGAGCGCGAACTCAAGCACGAAACCGACCTGCTGCAGCACGAATACGACGCCCTCGCGGCGCGTTACGACACGCTCCGTTCAGTGCTCGAGAACCTCGAGGCGCGCGACCGCAACGTCTTCCGCTCGCTCTTCGAGGCCGATCCCTACGATTTCGACGCCGAATACGCCGACCGCCGCAACGCCACCTACGACGCGATCTTCAACCGCTCGGTCCGCGCGCTGAAAGGCGACCTGCGCAACCGCGTCGACCGTTTCGAGCAGTCGCTCGAAGAGTTGAACGAGAGCTACGCCGTGCTGCAGGCCGCGATCGAGCAGGTGGGAGACGCGAGCACCGGCATCCCCGCCATCCAGCCCGTCATCAACAAGCAGCTCTCGCTGCTGACCACCTCCTACGGCATGCGCATCCACCCCTTCTACAAGACGCTGCAGTCGCACCAGGGGGTCGACTACGCCATTCCCGAAGGATCGAGCGTCTTCGCTACGGCCGACGGCACCGTGCGCGAGGTGTCGCAGCGCAACTCGACAGCGGGTCAGACGGTGGTCATCGACCACGGCAACGGCTACGAGACCCTCTACAGCCACCTGTCGAAGATCTCCGTCCGCAAGGGGCAGGAGGTGCGCCGCGGCGACATCATCGCCCTCTCGGGCGACACGGGCCTCTCGCTGGCACCGCACCTGCACTACGAGGTGCGGCTCAACGGCATGCGCGTCGACCCGATCCACTATTTCTTCATGGAGCTGACGCCCGGCGAGTATCAGCGTCTGCTCCGCATCGCCCGCACGGGCATGCAGGCCTTCGACTGACCCCGCAACCATGGCACGCATCCGTCTGCTTCTGCTCGATTTCGACGGCTCGCTGGTCGACACGCGGCGGGCCAACGCCCGCGCCTACGTCGCCACGCTGGCCGAGGTCGGCATCCGCATCACCGAAGAGGAGTATCTGGCCCGCTATTTCGGCATGCGCTGCAACGAATTCATGCTGAAGATGGGAATTGCCGATCCCGCAGAACGCGAGCGGCTGCGACTGCGCAAAATCGCCCTCTACCCCGACTTTTTCGACACGCTGCGGCTCAACCGTCCGCTGTGGGAGTTCTGTCAGGCCTTCCGCGCACGAGGCGGCCGCGCCTGGATCGTCTCGACGGGCAGCCGCGCCAACATCGACAACGTCATCGCCCGCCTCGGGCTCGAGGGCGGCGTGGACGGCATCCTCTCGGGGCTCGAGATCGAGCGTCCGAAGCCGGCACCCGACTGCTTTCTGGAGGCAATGCACCGGGAGGGGTGCACGCCGCAGGAGACGCTGATCTTCGAGGATTCGGCCGTCGGCATAGCGGCGGCCGAGGCGAGCGGCGCTGCCTATTTCAAAGTGGAGATGTAGCGCGCGGCGTCAGTTCCGCCGGCAGATCACCCGAAAATCGCACCACGTACAGGCATCCGTATCCTCGCACTGCGTAAACGGCACGGCGGGATCGTAGATCGAGGCGAGCGTTTCGCGCAGCAGCGCCTCGAACGGTTCGGCATAGGCACTGTAGAACGCCCCCCGCACACCCCGCTCGCGGTCGTCGAGCAGCGGCGTATAGTCGTCGCGGTGCATGTTGCGGACGTAATAGAGGCTCGGCAGCGTGTCGCAGCCGTGCATGCGGTGAAGCATCATCGCGTAGAGCAGCGTTTGCAGAATGTTCGACTGCCGCTGGCGCGCCTCGCCGCGGAAAAGATTCTCCAGGCCGTCGAAGTCCAGATGCGGCGCGCCGCTCTTGTAGTCCACCACCCGCAGGCGCCCGTCGTCGAGCCGGTCGATGCGGTCGGCGATACCCGCCAGATTCAGCTCCATCCGCCGTCCGTTCGCCTCGAACGGGAAGCGGCAGTTCACCTCATGCTCGCAGTCGACCACGGCGAAGTCATCATGCGCGGCGTCGTAGCGCATCACGCCCCCCTGCAGGTAGCGCGTCACGATGTTGCGGACGAGCAGCAGGTTGCCCGTATAGTCGGCCTCGGTGGCCTTCGGATCGCGCAGGTAGTTCTCGGCGATCGAGGCCTCGACCGCAGCGCGCACGCGGCCCGAACGCCGCAGCGCCTCGATCGTCTGCGCGGGATGCGCCTCCCCTTTCAACTCTTCGTACAACCGCCGGGCCGCCTCGTGAAGGATCGTGCCGAACATCGGCGCATCGACCTCCTCGGCCAGCTCGTCGTCCGTCTTGAGGCGCGCGATCGAGTGGAAATAGAAGCGCAGCGGACAGGCGACGTAGCGGTAGAGCGCCGTCGGCGAAAGCGCCGCCCCGCGTTCGGGATCGGGATCGACGTAGCGCTCCAGCTGCCGCAGGATCCGCGCATCCTTCGGAACCGAGATCGGCTCGGGACGCACGAGATTGACGTCGACGCCCACCTCGATGCGCCGCAGCGGCAGGCCGCTCTCGTAGTCGAGCTGGCGGATGTAGCGGCTCGGCTCGCCCGTCGATTTCTCGTCGGCGCGGGCGCAATAGAGCATCCAGACCCGCTCGGCGCGCTGGATGAGGCGGTAGAAATAGTAGGCGTAGACGCCCTCGTGGTGCTCGGGCGTAGGCAGCTCGTAGGCCGCTCGCAGGCTGTAGGGGACGAACGACGCCTGCGTCATGCGATTGCCGGGGAAGTTGTCGTCGGTCATCGAGAGGATCACCACGTTGCGGAAATCGAGGTTGCGCGTCTCGAGAATACCCATCACCTGAATCCCCTCCAGCGGCTCGCCCTCGAAGGGGATGCGGACCGTCTGCAGGTGGCGCCGCAGCAGCGAGGCATAGACCTCGGGCTTCGGGTCGATGTCGCAACCGTCGAGCGAGTTGCGCAGCTTGCGCAGTTCGGTCGCCGTCGCGGCCAGGAACTCCAGACGGCGGGGTGCGTCCTCGCCCTCGTAGGGGCGGCGCGCCACCGTCTCGACCACCGTCAGCAGCCAGTCCGACAGCTCGCGCCACGAGGCGACGGGACGGAAGACGGTTTCGAGCAGCGGCAGCCGTCCGAGCCACGCTGCGTCGACCGTGATGCGGCGCTCGCGGACGATCGTCTCGTGCAGATCGAGGATCGTCGGCTCGTCGCATTCGGCGATATAGGGATGTGCCAGCAACCCCGTCACATCGGCGTGGTAGAAGGCATAGCCGCCCGCCGTCCGCCGCCCGTGGGCCTGCAGTTCGATGAGGCGTTCGACGAACGTATAGGCAGGCGTCTGCCGCAGCGGATAGCCCATCGTGACGTTCACCTTGCACAGGTCGGCCGGCAGCGCGTAGAGGAGCGGCATGAGCAGGTTCTCGTCCGTCAGCACGACGGCCGTCTCCTTGCCGAGCGGCCCCTGCTGCTGCGCCAGCTCGCGCAGGATCGAAGCCACGTATTTGCATTGCAGAGCGTTCGAGGCGGCGGCGACGGTCGTCAGCGACTTCCGCACGGCCGTCATCCGGTCGTGCGAGACGGGCCCCGCCGGCGGGAAGGCCGCGAGGTTCGAGCGCACGAACATACCCGCCTCCTGCTCGGGGCGGGAGCGGTAATAGTCGTCGTAATCCCAGTAGAAATCGGTCTCGGCGGTCTGCTGCAGAAAGCGGAACAGCTGCTGCTCGCAGGTCGAGAGGGCATTGAAGCCCGCCACGACGAAGCGGCGCGGCGTATCGAAGGCGAAGCCGCCCCCGGCGAGGCGCTCGGCAGCGGCGCGCTGCACCATGCCGCCGTAGGCGATGCCGAGCTCCGTCAGGCGCTGCCGATAGGCTTTGTAGATGGGACCCAGCGTGCGCCAGATCGCCAGAAAGCGGCGCTTCTCGGCCGAGAGGTCCGCCTCGGCACCGAGCGCCGACCAGAATTTGAGGATCTGCAGCTGCCGCGGCGTGAGGTACGAGATATCGGCCTCGATCTCCTTGATCTCCTCGATGTTGCGGAAGAGCTGCGCGGCGTCGATGCGGTATTTATCGATCGTGTCGAAGTCGGCCAGCAGCATGTCGCCCCAAAAGTAGAACTTGTCGAACGGCTCGTCGTGGTAGCCCGAATAGACCTTGTAGAGCTCTGTGACGAGACGCAGGCGGTCGCCCGTGTGCAGGCCCGAGATCTCGGTCATCAGTTCGTCGATCGTCAGCCACTGCGGCTGCCACATCGGGCGGCGGGCGATCCGTGTCAGCGCATCGACGAAGAAGAGGCGGGCGCGGCGCGAAGGGAACAGCACGGCACGCTCGGAGAGCGCATCGCCGTATCGGGCATAGAGGTCGGCGGCCACCTCTTCCAGGAAGGTTTTCATCGGCAGGTTCGGATTGGGGAGCAGTCCCATTGCGGAGGCTAATTTACAAAAAAACATCCGAACGGCGGGCGCCGGTCGGATTTTTCTTCGTACATTTACGTCATGAGAGCGAAAATCCTGAATGCGAGCGCCGGGTCGGGAAAGACCTACCAGCTGGCCTACAAATATGTCCGCGACGTGGTCGAACAGCCCGCCGTCTACCGTCACATCCTCGCCGTGACCTTCACGAACAAGGCTACCGAGGAGATGAAAAGCCGCATCCTGAAAGAGATCCACCGCCTCGCCTCGGGCGCCCCGAGCGCCTATCTGCGCGATCTGTGCGCCGAGCTGCACCTCGCCGAGGAGGTCGTGCGCCGCCGGGCCGCCGAGGCGCGCGCCCGCATCCTGCACGACTACTCGCGCTTCACGGTGCTGACGATCGACACCTTCTTCCAGCGCATCCTGCGCGCCTTCATCAAGGAGCTGAACCTCGATCTGAACTACAACATCGAGATCGAGACCGCCTCGATCCTCACCAAAAGCGCCGACACGCTCATCGAGCGCATCACCACCGACCGCGCCCTGCTCGGATGGCTCACCCGCTTCGTCGAGGAGCGCATCGAGGAGGGACGCCGCTGGGACGTACGCGAAGGAATCCTCTCGCTCGGCGGCGAACTCTTCAAGGAGAAGAACAAGGAGGCCCTCGCCTCGGCCCGTTCGCGCGAGGAGCTGGCCGAGATCGTCGAGCGCATGTCGGCCCGCTGCGCTGCGGCGGAGGCCGAGCTGCGCGCCGCAGCCGCAGATGCCGTCGCGCAGATCGCCGCCGCAGGAGGTTCGGCGAGCGACTTTCCCTACAAGGAGCGGGGCTTCGTCAGCTGGTTCCTCGCCCTCGCCGCCGGCGAGATCATCCCCTACGGGGGGCGTGTCGCGACGGCCTGCGCGAAGGACGAAGCCTGGGGCAAGCCCGACACCCTCTCGCAGCGCCTGCGTCCTGCCCTGCAGCCGCTGCTGCGCCGCATGCGGGAGGATTTCGACCGTCTGCAGCCGCTGCGCAACACCTGCACGCTGCTGCGCGAGACCTACCGCAGCTTCGCGCTGCTGGGCGATCTCTACGCCCGCGTGCAGGAGCTCTGCGACGAGCAGCAGCTCATGCTGCTCTCCGAGACGAAATACCTGCTGGCGGAGTTCGTCAGTCAGAACGACGCCCCCTTCATCTACGAGAAGGTGGGCAACCGCTTCGACCGCTTCATGATCGACGAGTTTCAGGACACCTCGGTCAAGGAGTGGGAGAATTTTCTGCCGCTGCTGCAGAACGCGCTGGCGCAGTCGAACGAGCAGACGGTGCTGCTCGTGGGCGACATCAAGCAGTCGATCTACCGCTGGCGCGGCAGCGACTGGCGCATCCTGCACCAGGGGGCCGCAGCGGCGCTCGGGGCCGACAACGTCGAGGTGCGCAACCTCGAGGAGAACTACCGTTCGCTGCCCGTCATCGTACAGTTCAACAACGGCGCGATCGGCCGCATCGTCGAGGCGGACAACCTGCGGCTGAACCGCAGCCTCGAGGAGGCCGCCGCAACGGGGGCGATCGATGCCGCGACGCGCAGCGAGCTGCACGACATGCTCGCCGACGCCTATCGCAGCGCCGCCCAGCGCCCGCGCCGCAGCGCCCGCAACGAAGGCTACGTCTCGGTCGAGAGCTTCACCGACGCGCCGCCCCTCGTGCAGCGCATCTGCGAGGCGATCGACCGCGGATTCCGACCCTCGCAGATCATGATTCTGGTGCGTTCGGCCACCGACGGCGCCCGTATCGCCGCCGAGCTGCTCGATTTCAAGGGTCGCAACACAGATCCGCGCTACCGCTTCGACGTCATGACGCAGGAGGCGCTCGTGATCAGCTCGGCTCCCGTCAGCACATTCGTCACGGCCGTGATGCGGCTGGCGATCAATCCCGACGACTCGCTGCGCCGCGCCCTCTACAACCGCTATCTCGGCCACCCCTTCGACCGTCCGTCGACCGATGCCGAACGCCGGTTCTTCCGTTCGCTGCGGCTCCTCTCGCCCGAGGAGGCGTTCGAGCGCATCGTCCTCGAATACGACCTGCAGCAGCGGCCCGCCGAAACGGCCTATCTGCAGGCGCTGCACGAACAGATCATCGCCTTCAGCACCACCCGCATCGCCGATATTCCGCTCTTCCTCGCCCGCTGGGACGAACAGGGGTGCAACCGTTCGCTCTCGGTCGAGCAGAGCGCCACGACGATCGAAATCACCACCGTACACAAGGCGAAGGGGCTTGAGAAGCCCGTCGTGATGATCCCCTACTGCTCTTGGCAGCTCAACCCCAAATCGAGCGGCGCCGTGAACAACATTGTCTGGGCCGAGGCGACAGCGGGCGATGCGGCGGCTGTGGGGCGTTTCCCGCTGCGCTTCAAGCAGCAGATGGCCGAATCGGATTTTTCGGCAGCCTACTACCGTGAGCTGGTCTATTCGCACATCGACAACATCAACCTCCTCTACGTGGCGCTGACGCGCGCCGCCGAGGAGCTGCACGTCTTCCTGCCCGAGCGCGGCGGCGGACACGTCGGGGCGCTGCTCCGCGAGGCGCTCCGCCCCGAGGAGGAGCGCTGTCCGCTCGGCGAACTCGAGGGCCGCTATCACTGCGGCGAGGCGGGCGAACGGTTCGAATTCGGCAGCTGCCGCGGACCCGAGCCCTCGGACGAAGCGGGCGACGGCACCGAAACGGTGCTGCTGACCGAATACCCCACCGCTGAAGCGGATCTGCGGCTGCGGCTCCCCTCGCAGCGTTATTTCGAGGAGGAGGAGCACCCCGAACTCTCACCGCGCAACTTCGGCATCCTGATGCACCGCGCCTTCGCCGAAGCGGCGAACGAGGCCGAGATCGACGAGGCAGTCGAGCAGATGCTGCGCGACGGTGCCCTCGCCCCCGACGAGGCGGAGGAGCTGCGGCAGCGCATCCGCCATGCGCTGGCCGATCCGACCGTCGCGGGGTGGTTCGACGGCACGTGGGAGCGCATCCGCAACGAAGCCGATATCATCATCCCGGGAGCCGCTGCGACCCGCCGCCCGGACCGCGTCATGACACGCGGCCGACAGGCCGTCGTGGTCGACTACAAGTTCGGCGAGCACGATGCCGCCCGCTACCGCCGTCAGATCGAAGCGTATGCCCGGCTGCTGGGCGAGATGGGCTACGAAGCGGTCGAAGGGTACTTGTGGTACGTCCGCCTCGGCAAGATCGAGCGCGTCGTCTGACCTGCCGCCTCATCATCGCCATCCCTGCTGTCTGCCGCGCCACGATAATTCAAGCCTATATCTTCGGATTGTCAGCGAAACGATATAATCGAAAAGGAAACAGCATCCAGCAACCCTCTATTAGAGCGATGCGAGTAAGTACGGATAACAGATACAGATCTCAAGATGCTAACATACGAGGTTACACCTCGTCGTTATTACGCTTATTTATTCCGCTCGGGGCGATGTATTATCTCCAACAATAAGTAGAATAATCCAAGTAAGCAATGGGGAGAAAAAGAATGACAAAAGCACCCAGCCTAAAGGATCGCGGTGTCTGTTTTTAGCCATTCGATATGCAATGTGAATGCGTAAAAGATACACGAATCCCAAAACTGCCGCAACCCCCAATATAATAAGCAAGACTTGCCACACGACCGGGTCAACAATCACACGAAGCGTCTGCAGAAGCATCGACTTTATTTTAATTTATAGGATTTTAATTCGAATTTCACTTTGTATTTTCGGTTGGGATTTCCTGGCTCAACTTTACTTTTATAATAAGCATAATAGTCTCTATGCCCATATCCGGTCAACGTAATACTTTTCACCATTCCCGGTTCAATGGTAACAGATTTAGTAAAGTCCTGATAGTCGAGCATATATCACTCATATCGTAATAAATCAGGCGTCCAGCGATACTTAAAATGGTTCTGTCAGTATTGTTTTTGAAAGCGGCAGTAGCTTCGGAATTAATCCAATCATGAGAATAATTGGCAAGCGTAATATGATCCGAATCAACAGATGTAGTAGATACTGCAGGCTGCTGGGCTGAAGTTACTTGGCGCGCTACAGCAGGCTTCGTGCCACCTTGCTTCAACTCACGCACTTCATTACGCAACTGCTTCACTTCCTTTTGGAGTGCTCTCCACTCGGTCTCGGTCACTGCAAAATCGGATGAAAAGATTCCGATACCATCTCCTTTAGCCGTATCTTCCCGCTCCATCGTGTCAGGCACGCTTTCAAGCCGGATCAATCCAATAACCCCTCCAAAGATAGCAAAGACTATTACCACTGCAATAGTAATGATCAGCATTGCAATAAGGCAGCCTCTCGACTCGCTTCTATCTTCATTTATAGAATTTCTTCTCATAACAGCACAGTAGTAGTTTATTCCTTACAAATATAAGAATTTTTTCTACAAAACACAAAATAAAGGGCGGAACCGATTGGTTCCGCCCCATAACGAGTGTGTTTGCGTATTGCGATTACTCACCCAGCGCGAAGCGCTTGTAGGCGATTACCGTAGCCTCCTTGTCGGCCTTGTGGATGAACTCCGCAATCGACTCCTTCTCGCCGACCACGCACTGGTTCAGCAGCGTGTTCTCCTCGAAGAACTTGCGCATCTTACCCTCGGCGATCTTCTCCAGAATGGCCTCCGGCTTGTTGGCGTTCTTCGGATCCTGCTTCATGGCCTCGACGGCGATCTTACGCTCGTGCTCGACAACCTCTGCGGGGCAGTCGGCCTCCGAGATCGAAACGGGAGCCATGGCCGTAGCCTGCATGGCAACGGTGTGGGCAACTGCCTCGGGAACCTCCTTGTTGAAGCCCAGGATCGTACCGAGCTTCTTGTTGAAGTGTACGTAAGCGTTGCAGTAGGGAGCCTCGATGCGGGCGTAGTATGCCAGCTCGATCTTCTCGCCCGTCTGACCCGACTTCTCGGTAACGAGCTCCTCGACCGTATGACCCTCGGCGTCCTTCACAGCCAGCAGTGCGTCGCGGTCGGCAGCGTCGGCGGCAACAGCCAACTCGAGCATCGCGTTCACCGAAGCGGCGTACTCCTCGTTCTGTGCAACGAAGTCCGTCTCGCAAGCCAGGCAAAGGATGTAGGCCTTCATACCTACGACCTTCGTGGCAACGACACCCTCGGTAGCCGTGCGGTCGGCACGCTTCGCTACGACCAGCTTACCCTTCTCGCGAATGATATCCTGGGCACGTGCGTAGTCGCCCTCGGCCTCGATCAGCGCCTTCTTGCAGTCCATCATGCCGGCACCCGTCATCTTGCGGAGCTTCATGACATCAGCAGCCTTGATTTCCATAGTCTTTCTTCAGTCTTAAATGATGAATAATGCGTTGTTCGAAGTCTTACTCGGCCGACTCGGCGGTTGCCTCGACGGCGGCTACGACCTCTTTTACGACAGCCTCCTCGGCATCAACGACCTCCTTAACGGCCTTCTTGATGCGGGGCTTGCTCTTCGGAGCCTCGGCAGCGGCTGCCTCGTTCTCCTGCGCCTCCTTCTCCTTCTCGAGACGGCGCTCCTCGGAACCTTCGGCGATTGCGGCGCACATCACGTCCAGAATGACAGCGATGGACTTGGCAGCATCGTCATTTGCAGGGATCACGTAATCAATGTCGGTCGGATCACAACAAGTATCAACCATTGCAAATACGGGGATGCCCAGACGCTTGGCCTCCTTCACTGCGTTGGCCTCCTTCTGAACGTC
>CAZVGH010000049.1:0-11880 GCA_964626515.1 uncultured Alistipes sp. | reverse complement strand
GCCTTGGCCAGGTAGCGCTCGGCGCGCTTCAGGTCGCCCGCCTCCATGGCGGCATTCGCGGCATTCTGGTTGGCCGTCTCGTCGTCGGGGAACATGCGCACGGCGATCGCGAAGACCTCGTCGTACTCCTCGCTGCCGGGGGTCATCTCCTGGGCGGCGAGATACATCTCCTGCAGGCTCAACTTCTGCGGCGCGGTCTGCAGCAGCCGGCGGATCTCGGCGACGTCGGTATAGGTGCGCACCTCATAGGTGACGGCGTAGTCCGAGTGGCGCAGGCCGGGATAGACCTCGCGCAGCAGGAAGGCGTACTCCTCGGGGTAGACCGTCTTGATGCGGCGGTCCTTGGCATCGGGCTCCATCCCGCTGCGGATCAGCTCGAGGATGCCGTCGCGGTGCTGCAGGTCGCTCGAAGCGACGTAGCGCTCCAGCCCCCCCCAGTCTTCGGGCTCGTAGGCGGTGGCGATCAGCTCCGCGGGGAAATCGTACTGACGGCGCACATACTCCTTGAGGGTCTCGGTACGGCCCTTGGCCAGCCGCACATTATTCTTATAGGGGCCTTCGGGCGAGGCATAACCCTTGATCGACACGGCGGTGATGCGCGTATCGGGGTCGTCGCGCACGACGGCGATCGTCCGCAGGATGCTGCGCAGCTCCTCGGGGTTGCGGCGGTAGTTCTCGTAGATCTCCGTGCGGTTCACGGGGAAGTCGATGTAGGCCGAGCCCTTCATCTCGCGCACCTTCACCGCCTCGCCCTTGGGCTTCACGTAGACGAAACGGGGCGCATAGGGTTTCGGATCGAGGTCAAGCTGTGCCAGCGGCTCGTTTTCGCTGGTCAGCGGCTCGTTGCAGCAGCCGCAGCCGAGGCCCGCCAGTTCGACCTTCGCCGAGCCCATCCAGTCGCTGTAGGGCACGACCGTGCGGTAGGCGATCGTCGAGGCCTCGCCGCCGCGGAGCAGTTCGCCCTCGAGGGGCTTCCGCGCGGCGTTGCGCAGGTGGTAGTAGTAACGGTTGCGGCCGGCCACGGTGACGGGCTCGAGGCGCAGCGTGTCGCCCTCGGCAGCCAGCACGGGGGTCAGGATCAGTTCGCGGTTGCTCTTGAGCTGCAGCGCCGTGACGTCGATCGCCATCGAGACGAAGAGTTTCCCTTCGCTGCGCGAGACGGCCAGGTCCGAGATCCGCACGCCGTCCGTCATCGTCGACTGCGCACGCACGCCCGACGCAAGCAGCAGCAGGGCGCCGGCGAGGCCGCAGATTTTCGTAAGTTGCTTCATAATCGCCATTGCGTTAGAACGTATAAACCAAGTTAACGGCCGCCTTCGTGGGGCCCACGTAGTGGTGGGGCCGGTCCTCGGCGAGTTTTTTGCCGCACGACGCACAGGGGAAGAGGTCGTAGCGGGTGTAGACGTAGCCCAGGCCGATCTCCGCCTCGAGGTTCCAGTGGCGGCCCAGCACCCACGCGTGACCGTAGGCGAGGCCCGCGCCGACGAACCAGCCCTGGAAACGTTTGTCGGAGAGCTGCGAGAAGTCGGTGCCGAGGAACGAGATGCTGTTCTTGATGCCGCCGACGTTGTAGCGGCCGCCGAGCAGATGCATGCCGACGAAGTGACCGATGAAGCGGTCGCAGAACCAGTAGCGCGCCTCGGGCTGCACGAGCCAGTGTTTCCAGCGGCGGTCGTGCGAGAGGGTCCAGCCGTTGTAGTTGCCCGACAGATCGAGCGTCCAGCGCGGCGCGAGACCGACCTCGACGCCCGCATTTGCGGTAAGCGCGGCCACGTCGTACAACAGGTTGCTCTTCACGGCGACCTGCTGGGCGCGGGCCGTCCAACCTGCGAAGGCCGCACAGATCAGCAGCACAGCCTTTATTCCAGCTTTCATTTTCATATTTCGATTCGTTCGTTCTTTTTCGTATCTTTTCCAGCTTCGGGCCCGGCCCGCGTCGGTGCGCCGACGCCTTTCGGCCGGTCGGGTGAGGGCGCTTTCCACGGCATCTTTCCACGGCATCTTTCCACGGCTCCTTTCCGCCGCCCCTGCTGCCGCCCCTGCTGCCGCCTCTGCCGCCGCCCCGGGTCGCTGCCCGCGCAGGCGCCGGCGACACCCCTCGGACAACGCGTCACGTGTATAACGCAACACCTCCGCATGAAATTGCAGAATCCCGTTTGCAAAGGTAATTTCTTTTATACAAATTGACAACAAAATCATTCACTTTTTAAAGAACAAAAAATCCCCCCCCCCTCGGAATTCTAATATTTTGATTTACAGCGACTTGCAAATCGTTATTTTTTAGCCGGAGAGCACCCCTGCGGCCGAGTGTGCATCCGTTCGGCATCCCGCCGCCGAAATGTTGCAATTTTCTATCGCAGCATCAAAATTCATAATTTACGAACAAGGAATTAAGGAACACGAAACGAGCGGCTTGCGGAGCGGCGATGCGATCGAATAAAAAATTCGAAAACGGCCGGTCGGACCGCTTCGGCGCAGAATCGGCGCACGGCGGCCCTGCACGGGCGTCCCGACGCATCTCGAAGCCCGATTTTCCGCCTCCGCCCGCCCCCGAAAAGAGCCGCGAAACACCCCGCCGCCGCGGCCCGCCGGTTCAAAAAAAACACGCGCCCCGTCTGCAGAGGAAACGCGCCGCGCTGCGGCGAAAAGACGCAGGAAAAGCGGGCACCGCGCGGCCGCGAGCGGGAAAATCGGGATCGAATTTGGTAAAACCGAAAAAGGGTGCTACTTTTGCACCATCGGAAGGATGGCGGAGTGGTCGATCGCGGCGGTCTTGAAAACCGTTGAACTTCACGGTTCCGGGGGTTCGAATCCCTCTCCTTCCGCCTGTATGACCAAACGACACGCAGCCGAAGCCCGCCGCTTCGGCTGTTTGCTTATGCCCCGCCCCGCCGCCGGGGACGGCGAACCGCCCGACGGCTCGCGCCGTCGCGATACGCCCCGCAAAAGCGCGCTCCGCCCTCTCCCGACGGAGGGCCCGCGCCGAAAAATTTGGCAATCCCGATAAAAAAAACTATCTTTGTTCGGAATCTGTTCCCGTGCGAATCCCGCCCTGCCGAAACCGCGGCCGCCAACGCCGCCAACGCCGCGGCAGCCCCGCGCGATCCCGCCCGGACAGACCAACCCCGCTAAACACGCACACCATGCCGATCATCTCCGAACGCGCCGAGCTCATGCCGGCCTCCCCGATCCGCAAACTCGTGCCGCTGGCCGAAGCGGCCAAGGCGCGCGGCGTCAAAATCTACCACCTCAACATCGGCCAGCCCGATCTGCCGACCCCCGAGGTCGGTCTCGAGGCGCTCCGCCGCATCGACCGCTCGATCCTCGAATACAGCCCCAGCGACGGCTACCTCTCGCTGCGCCGCAAGCTCGTCGACTACTACGAGCAGTACCAGATCAAGCTGACGCCCGACGAGATCATCGTCACGGCGGGCGGCTCCGAGGCGGTGCTCTTCGCCTTCCTGTCGTGCCTCAACCCCGGCGACGAGATCATCGTCCCCGAACCCGCCTACGCCAACTACATGGCCTTCGCCGTCTCGGCGGGCGCCACGATCCGCCCCGTGGTCTCGACCATCGAGGAGGGCTTCGCGCTGCCCGACGTCGCCGAGTTCGAGAAGCTCATCAACCCCCGCACGCGCGGCATCCTCATCTGCAACCCCAACAACCCCACGGGCTACCTCTACACGCGCCGCGAGATGGAGCGCATCCGCGATCTGGTCAAGAAGCACGACCTCTTCCTCTTCTCGGACGAGGTCTACCGCGAATTCATCTACACGGGCTCGCCCTACATCTCGGCCTTCCATCTCGAGGGGATCGAGAACCACGTCGTGCTGATCGACTCGGTCTCGAAACGCTACTCCGAGTGCGGCATCCGCATCGGCGCCCTCATCACCAAGAACCGCACGCTGCGCGACGCCGTGATGAAGTTCTGCCAGGCGCGCCTCTCGCCCCCGCTGCTGGGCCAGCTCGTCGCCGAGGCCTCGATCGACGCCCCGCGCAGCTACTCGACCGAGATGTACGAGGAGTACATCGAGCGCCGCAAGTGCCTCATCGACGGCCTGAACCGCATCCCGGGCGTCTACTCGCCGATCCCGATGGGCGCCTTCTACACGGTGGCCCGCCTGCCGGTCGACGACAGCGACCGCTTCTGCGCCTGGTGCCTCTCCGAATTCGAGTACGAAGGCGAGACGATCATGCTGGCCCCCGCCTCGGGCTTCTACTCCGAACCCGGCTACGGCCGCAACGAGGTCCGCATCGCCTACGTCCTCAAGAAGGAGGACCTGCAGCGCGCCCTCGTCATTCTGGCCAAGGCGCTCGAAGCCTACAACAACCGCTGAAACCAACCTTGCATACCATGAAAAGAATCCTGCTCACCCTGACCGCCTGCACGGCCGCCTGCGCCCTCTTCGCCCAGACGCCCCCCTACCGCGACGCGTCGCTCACGCCCGCCGAGCGGGCCCGCGACCTCGTCGGCCGCATGACCCTCGAAGAGAAGGTCTCGCAGATGCAGAACGCCGCCCCCGCCATCCCGCGCCTCGGCATCGAGCGCTACGACTGGTGGAGCGAGGCGCTGCACGGCATCGCCCGTGCGGGTCTGGCCACCGTCTTCCCGCAGACGATCGGCATGGCCGCCTCCTTCGACGTGCCCCTCGTCGAGCGCGTCTTCACCGCCGCCTCGGACGAGGCGCGCGCCAAGCATGCCGAGTTCGTCCGCCTCGGCTCGCGCAAACGCTACCAGGGACTGACCGTCTGGACCCCCAACATCAACATCTTCCGCGACCCGCGCTGGGGCCGCGGCCAGGAGACCTACGGCGAGGATCCCTTCCTCACGACCGAGATGGGTCTGGCCGTCGTCCGCGGCCTGCAGGGCGAGCCGAAAAACGGCTTCGACAAACTGCACGCCTGCGCGAAGCACTACGCCGTGCACTCGGGTCCCGAGTGGAACCGCCATTCGTTCGACGCGAAGAACATCTCGCCGCGCGACCTGGCAGAGACCTACCTGCCCGCCTTCCGCGCCCTCGTGCAGGAGGGCGGCGTGAAGGAGGTGATGGGCGCCTACAACCGCTTCGAGGGCGAGCCCTGCAACGCCAGCACCCGCCTGCTCGACGACATTCTGCGCAAGCAGTGGGGCTACGAGGGGATCGTTGTCTCGGACTGCGGCGCCATCCGCGACTTCTATGAGAAGGGCCGCCACGAAACCCACCCCGACGCCGCCACGGCTTCGGCAGCCGCCGTCAAGGCGGGCTGCGACCTGGAGTGCGGCGGCAGCTACGCCTCGCTCGTCGAGGCGGTCAAGCGGGGACTCATCTCCGAGGCGGAGATCGACCGCGCCGTCGAGCGCCTCATGAAGGCCCGCTTCGAGCTGGGCATGTTCGAGGCGCAGGATCCCTTCGGCATCCCCTACGAGAAGGTCGACTGCGCCGAGCACCGCGCGCTGGCCAAGGAGGCCGCCGTCGAGAGCTTCGTGCTGCTGCAGAACGTCGGCGACCTGCTGCCGCTCGACCCGCGGATGAAGATCGCGCTGGTCGGCCCGAACGCCGACGACGAGGTGATGCAGTGGGGCAACTACAACGGCACCCCCTACCGCACCTCGACGCTGCTCGACGGCCTGCGCGCCTACTTCCCCGAGAGCCAGCTCGTCTACGAGCCCCTTTGCGGCCACACCGACGACCGCACCTTCCGCACGCTCTTCGACCGCTGCGCCACCGAGGCGGGTCCGGGCTTCGCCGCCGCCTACTGGAACAACCGCGCCTTCGAGGGGCCCGTGGTCGCCACGGACCGCCTGACGCGTCCGTTCCGCTTCAGCGCCGCCGGCAACACGGTCTTCGCACCGGGCGTGGCGCTCAAGGATTTCACGGCCCGCTACACGACGACGTTCCGCCCCGCGCATGCGGGACGCGCCGCCTGCCGCCTGATGACGAACGGCGCCGTGCGCCTGCTGATCGACGGTACGGCGGTCGCCGAGCGGGAGAACGTGAAGAACCCCGCCACGATCTACGATTTCGCGTTCGAGGCCGGCCGCGCCTATGAGATCGTCGTCGAGTTCACGCAGGTGCGCGACGACCCGACGCTCCGTTTCGACCTGGCCGAGGAGCTGCCGCAGCACATGGAGGAGTTCCTGCGCCGCATCGAGGATGTCGACGTCGTGATCTTCGCGGGCGGCATCTCGCCCCAGCTCGAGGGCGAGGAGATGGCCGTTTCGGCCGAGGGCTTCCGCGGCGGCGACCGCACCGCGATCGAGCTGCCGGCCGTGCAGCGCCGCACCGTCGCCGCGCTGCGCGAGGCGGGCAAGCGCATCGTCTTCGTCAACTTCTCGGGATCGGCCGTCGGCCTCGAGCAGGAGGCTGCCACCTGCGACGCCCTGCTGCAGGCCTGGTACCCGGGTCAGGCGGGCGGCGAGGCGCTGGCCGACGTGCTGGTGGGTGCCGCCAACCCCTCGGGCAAGCTCCCCGTGACCTTCTACCGGAGCACGAGCCAGCTTCCCGATTTCGAGAACTACGACATGAAGGGCCACACCTACCGCTATTTCACGGGCGACCCGCTCTTCCGCTTCGGCCACGGTCTGAGCTACACGCTCTTCTACTACGGCCAGCTGAAGAGCGACCAGAAGAGGCTGCGCCCGGGCCAGACCCTCTCGCTCGCCATTCCGATCGGCAACGTCGGCCCCGTGACGGGCACCGAGGTGGTGCAGCTCTACCTGCAGCGCGCGGGTGACCCCGAGGGCCCGATCCAGGCGCTGCGCGACTTCCGCCGCGTAACGCTCGACTCGGGCGCGAGCGAGGTGCTGATCTTCGACCTCGCCTACGACGATTTCGCGTGGTACGACGCCGCGACGCAGAGCATGCGCGCCCGTCCGGGCCTCTACACGATCCGTGTCGGCGGCACGTCGGACCTCGAGCGCCAGCGCACCTACACGGTGGAGCTGAAATAGCGTCCGCGGAGCGGCGCAACGCTCCGATTCGAAAAAAAGATGTATCTTTGCAGGTGCGGCGCCTCTATGCGGCACGCTACGGCGCCGCCCTGCCGAAGGCCCTATAGTTCAAGGGATAGAACGAGGGTTTCCTAAACCCTAAATCCGCGTTCGAGTCGCGGTGGGGCTACCATGCGGGAGGGTCCTCTATGGATCCTCCCTTTTTTTTCGGACTGCACGCCGCGCCCGCGGACCCGCCCCTCCGCAGACTGCCGCAGCCCGCTCACCGATCATCATCCGACTACCAGCCCGACCCATGCGAAATCCGTTTCTGCCGCTGCTCGTCGCCACTCTGCTGCTGTTTCAGGGCGGCTGCCTGCGCAGCTCCTTTCAAGAAAAACGGACGGCCGTCGACATCGCGGCCTTCCGCAAACCCGACAGCCTCGCGATCCTGAGCGAGGAACATTCCGCCGCCGCGATGCTCTGGCAGGCCTACTACACCGACCGCCGGCTCGCCGCCCTCGTCGACACGGCGCTCACGCGCAACCTGACGCTCTACGGCTCGCTGCTACAGGTCGAAAAGGCGGCGGGCTACCTCGACCGCACGCGCGGCAACTACCTCCCCGAACTCTCGCTCACCCTCTCGCAGAACCAGCAGAAAATCGCCCAGCGCCCCTGCCCGACGAACGTCCACGGCCTCGGGCTCACGCTCTCGAACTGGGAGATCGACCTCTGGGGCCGTCTGCGCAGCACGAAACGGGGCGCCGCAGCGGCACTGCTGCGGCAGGAGGCGGTCGCCCAGGGGGTGCGGGTGAAGCTCATCGCCGACGTGGCGACGCTCTACTACCGCCTCGTGGGGCTCGACACGAAGCTGCGCTCGGTGAACGAGATCATCCGCAGCAACGAGAGCTACCTCCTCGAGCAGGAAGAGCGCCGCCGCAACGAGACGGTGCGCCCGGGAATCGACGGCCTGGAGCGGCGCCTGCCGCGCTCGGAGCTGAACCGCGCCGACATCACCCGCACAGACGTCGCGGTCGAGCAGGCGCGCGCCGAGCTGTTCCGCGCCAAAGCGGTCAAGCCGAACCTCGAGAGCGAGATCTTCCTCACCGAAAACGCCCTCAACCTCCTCTTGAGCCGGAACAGCGGCCCCATCGAGCGGTCGCCGATCGACGAGGTGCTCTCCGAACAGCAGCTCTCGGACACGGTCCGCATCGGCGTGCCGGCCGATCTGCTCCGCTTCCGTCCCGACGTCATGGCGGCCGAGCAGGCCGTGCGCGAGGCATTCCACCTGAAGGACGCCGCACGGGCGGCGCGCTACCCCGCCCTGACGCTCCGCGGCAGCATCTCCACCGAGGAGAACTTCTACGCCTCGTGGTCCGACTTCTCGCAGTCGGTGCTCTTCAACTTCTTCGCCGGACTGACCCAGCCGCTGCTGCGCCGCGGCGAGCTGCGCTACAACAGCCGCGCACGGACGATCGAGGCCGAGCAGCGGATCGCCGAGTACCGCCAGACGCTGCTCGCCGCCTGCATGGAGGTCTCGAACACGCTCATGTATTACAAGACGACCCATGCGACGGTCGCCAACCTCGTCAAGCGCTACGAATCGCTCTATCGGGCCTGGGACTACAGCTGCCGTCTCTACCGCCGCGGCGAAGCCTCCTACCTCGACGTGCTGGCCGCCCAGAGCCAGCTGCTGCAGACCCGCATGGAGCTCTCCGACGCCTTCATCGGCTACTACACGCAGCGCATCGCCCTCTTCAAGGCGCTGGGCGGCGGTGCGGCGCACTGACCGGCCGCAGGCGACAGCACACGGGAAACACGGCACGGGCAACACGGCAAATAAAGTTAGCAGTGCGCCCGTCTTCGTATCTTAGACTGCCTCCTTCTGTACGTCCGGCAAAATGCGGGCGGGCTTGTTTTTGCCCCCGCTTATTCGTATCTTCGCACCGTTTTGCACCCAACACGCACATGGAATCACTCCGCGAACTCTTCAAGATAGGCAACGGCCCCTCGAGCAGCCATACGATGGGGCCGAAACGGGCTGCCGAGCAGTTCACCTTCCGCTGCCCGAACGTCGACCGCTACCGCGTGACCCTCTACGGCTCGCTGGCCGCCACGGGGCGCGGTCACCTCACCGACCGGGCGATCCTCTCGGTCCTCGAGCCGCTCGCCCCGACCGAGATCTGCTGGGAGCCCGAGACGGTGCTACCGTTCCACCCCAACGGCATGCGCTTCGAAGGGATCGTCGGGGAGCGGACGGCCGACAGCTGGACGATCTTCAGCGTCGGCGGCGGCGCGTTGGCCAACGAGGAGACGAAGACCGAACCGAAGCCGTCGGTCTACAACATGAGCACGATCCGCGAGATCAAGGAGTACTGCTACAGCGAGGGCAAGACCTACTGGGAGTATGTCGAGGAGTGCGAGGGCCCCGAGATCTGGGAGTACCTCGACCGGGTCTGGACGGTCATGTGCGACACGATCCGGCGCGGTCTGAACAACGACGGCGTGCTGCCGGGCGGCCTGAAGGTGGCACGCAAGGCGAGCACCTACTACGTCAAGTCGAAGAGCTACACGGGGTCGCTCTCGTCGCGGGCCCGCATCTACGCCTACGCGCTGGCCGTCGCCGAGGAGAACGCCTCGGGCGGCGAGGTGGTGACGGCGCCGACCTGCGGATCGAGCGGCGTGCTGCCCGCCGTGATCTACCACTTGGCCACCTCGCGCGACTTTCTGCGCATCCGCATCCTGCGGGCCCTCGCCACGGCGGGACTTTTCGGCAACATCGTGAAAACCAACTCTTCGATCTCGGGGGCGGCGGTCGGCTGCCAGGGCGAGATCGGCGTCGCCTGCGCCATGGCGGCCGCGGCGGCCTGCCAGCTCTTCGGCGGCACCCCGTCGCAGATCGAATACGCCGCCGAGATGGGGCTCGAACACCACCTGGGGCTCACCTGCGACCCTGTCTGCGGCCTTGTGCAGGTACCCTGCATCGAGCGCAACGCCATCGCCGCCACGCGCGCCCTCGACGCCAACATCTACGCCACCCTCTCCGACGGCACGCATCTGGTCTCCTACGACAAGGTGGTCGAGGTGATGAACGAGACGGGCCACAACCTCCCGAGCCTCTACCGCGAGACCTCCGAGGGCGGACTGGCGAAAAACTACCACCGCTAACCGCGGCACACGACATGGAGCCTGCATTTCGGAAGATCACGGAGTTCCCCCGCGGGACCCTTGCCGCCCTGCTGAAAGAGGGCTATGCGTTCGAACCGCGGTTCGAGCGCGACTGGCACCGGCAGTGGCAGGAGTTCGACGATTTCTTCTACGACCATCCCCGCATCGCCGAATGCAGCGGCTTCATGACCGTCCTGGGAGGGAAACCTGTCGGATTCGTGTCGTGGAATCCGACCAACCTGCCCGAATCGGCCGAGATCGGGCACAACTGCATCGCGACTGCCTGCAAAGGAAGGGGCTACGGACGACTGCAGATGCGGGAGGCGGTACGGCGCATCCTGGCGCAGGGGGCGAAGAAGATCGTCGTATGTACCAGCGAGATCTGCGTGCCCGCGCAACGCACCTGCGAAAGCGCGGGCTTCCGATTCGTCGGAACGAGCGAGGAGACCTTTCATCCCGAATACGCGGGACGAAGAATTCATTACGAACTCACGGCGCGCTGACGTTCCCGAACCGCCCGTCCTATTCCGTCTGACGCGGGCTGCGTCCAATCCCTGCCACGTCCCCCCCCTCCGTCCGACACCGGACGCTTTTAATCCCGGCCGCTCCCCCTGCCCTGTTCGTGCAGTCCGCCGCACCGGGACCGCAATCCGTCACCACCCCCTTTTGCTCGGACAACTCCCGACGGCAGACACGCCGTCGTGCGGTTCGCCGCACCGGAACCGCAATCCGCCCCCCCCTTTTGCTCGGACAACTCCCGACGGCGGACACGCCGTCGGGCGGTTCGCCGCACCGGGACCGCAATCCGTCGCCACCCTGTTTTTGCTCGGACAACTCCCGACAGCGGACACGCCGTCGTGCGGTTCGCCGCACCGGAACCGCAATCCGTCACCACCCTGTTTTTGCTCGGACAACTCCCGACGGCGGACACGCCGTCGCGCGGTTCGCCGCATCGGAACCGCAATCCGTCACCACCCTGTTTTTGCTCGGACAATTCCCGACGGCAGACACGCCGTCGGGCGGTTCGCCGCCGCCCCACGCGGCGGACCGCAACTCGCCCGAAGGCTCGTGCGTCCGACCGCCGGCGGCGAACGCGAGCAAAATCAGCATTCAAAATTCAGAATTCAAGATTCAAGATTGGGGATGGGTGATTTCTTCTATGAATGCTGAATTGTACAGCCTCCTGCTGCCGAACGACTTCCCTTTTCCCGACGACAGACCCAAAACCGTCCGTTCATTTTGAATTTTGAATCTTGAATTCTGAATTTTGAATTTCTTCTCCCCTTCTTCGGCCATAAAAAAACAACCGCGCCCCTCTCGGGATCGCGGTTGTTTTCACTATGCGGCAGGACGGCTTACTGCGCCTGCTGGATCGTATCGAGCTCGAGCTTCGAGCCGACCACGAGGTTGTCGTAGTCGCGAAGACCCGTACCGCCCGGGATCAGGTGACCGCAAATGACGTTCTCCTTGAGGTTCACCAGCGGATCGACCTTCGCCTGGATGGCGGCCTCGTTCAGCACCTTGGTCGTCTCCTGGAACGAAGCGGCCGAGATGAAGCTCGACGTCTGCAGTGCGGCGCGCGTGATACCCTGCAGCACCTGCGTCGAGGTGGCGGGCACGATGTCGCGCACGGTCACCGTGCGCAGGTCGCGGCGCTTGAGGCTCGAGTTCTCGTCACGCAGCTTGCGCAGCGAAACGATCTGGCCCGGCTGCATCGTCGTCGAGTCGCCGGCATCCGTCACGACAGCCTTGTCGTAGAGCTCGTCGTTCACGTCCATGAACTCCCACTTGTCGACGATCTG
>CAZVGH010000048.1:0-12051 GCA_964626515.1 uncultured Alistipes sp. | reverse complement strand
GCAACGACCCCTGCCCCTGCGGCTCGGGCAAGAAGTTCAAGAACTGCCACGGCAAGGGGCTCTAAACCGGGCCCCGGGCCGGACCGGCTCCGGGCTTCGGACCTTTGACCGCACACAAACCGCCGCAAGATGGGATACAACGAAGAAAAACAACGCCAGCTGGACCTGCGCTACCTGCGCATGGCACGCATCTGGGCCGAGAACTCCTACTGCGTCCGCCGCAAGGTGGGAGCCCTGATCGTCAAGGATAAGATGATTATCTCGGACGGCTACAACGGCACCCCCTCGGGATTCGAGAACATCTGCGAGGACGAGACGGGGAAGACGAAATCGTACGTGCTGCATGCCGAGGCGAACGCCATCACGAAGGTGGCCAAGTCGGCCAACAACTGCGACGGCTCGACCCTCTACATCACGGCGGCCCCCTGCATCGAGTGCGCGAAACTCATCATCCAGGCGGGCATCCGCCGCGTGGTCTACGCCGAGCCCTACCGCTCGGAGGAGGGCACCGAACTCCTGCAGCGCGTCGGCATCGAGTGCGTGCAGTACGAACCGTCGCAACTCGCATGAGACGCATCGTCATTCTGGGCGCGACATCCGGCATCGGGCTGGAGGTCGCGCGTCTTTTTATCCGGCAGGGATGGCTGGTGGGAGCCGCAGGACGCCGCGAGGAGGCGCTCGAAGCGCTGCGGCGCGAGGCGCCCGAACAGGTCGTCACGGCCCGCATCGACGTGACGGAGCCCGAGGCGGCCGAACGGCTGCGGGAGCTCGTCGCGCGGACGGGCGGCATGGAGATCTACCTGCACTGCTCGGGCATCGGCTACTACAATCCGCAGCTCGACGCTGAACGCGAACTCGCCACGCTGCGCACGAACGGCGAAGGCTTCGTCCGCTGCGTGCGGACCGCCTACGAGCTGCTGGCCGCGAACGGCGGCGGACGCCTGGCGGCCGTCACCTCCGTTGCGGGGACGCGCGGTCTCGGCACGGCACCCGCCTATTCGGCCACGAAACGGTTGCAGAACACCTACCTCGACGCGCTGGCCCAGCACGCGCACCTCACGGACTCCGCGGTCCGCATCACCGACATCCGCCCAGGCTTCGTCGCCACGGCGCTGCTCAAGGACGGACGCTACCCGATGCTGATGCGGCCCGAGACGGTCGCCCGCCGCATCGTCCGCGCGCTGCTGCGCGGCCGCCGCAGCGTGGTCATCGACGCCCGCTACGCGCTTCTGGTCACCTTGTGGCGCCTGCTCCCCCGTCCGCTGTGGGAGCGTCTCCCGATCCGCCGCCGCGGCGGGGACCGGTAGCGGAGGGATTCCTCCCTATCAAATATTACGAACGAAAACCGACCGATAACGATGTTTAGAAAACTGGTGGCCATCGAACCCGTAAGTCTGGTTCCGGCGGCAGAAAGCAAACTCCGCGAACTGGCGGAGGAGGTGATTCTCTACGACGATATTCCGACCGACGACCGCACGATCGCCGCGCGCATCGGCGATGCCGACGCCGTGCTGTTGAGCTACACGTCACGGCTCGGGCGGGCCACTCTCGAGGCGTGTCCCGACGTGCGTTACATCGGCATGTGCTGCTCGCTCTACTCGCCCGAGAGCGCCAACGTCGACATCCGCTACGCCGCCTCGCGCGGCATCACCGTCACGGGCATCCGCGACTACGGCGACGAAGGGGTGATCGAGTACGTCGTCAGCGAGCTCGTGCGGCTCCTGCACGGCTTCGGCGAGGAGCCTTGGGAGGGCGAGCCGCGCGAGATCACGGGACTCCGGGTCGGCATCGTCGGGCTGGGCAAGTCGGGCGGCATGATCGCCGACGCGATGCGGTTCTTCGGCGCCGAAGTGAACTATTTCGCCCGCAGCGAGAAGGCCCAGGCCGCCGAAAAGGGGTATCGGTTCCTGCCGCTCGACGAGCTGCTCGCCACGAGCGACGTACTCTTCTGCTGCCTCAACAAGAACACCGTGCTGCTGCACGAAGCGCAGTTCGAAGCGCTCGGCGACCGCAAGATCCTCTTCAACACGGGCCTCTCGCCCGCCTGGGACGAGGCGCCGCTGCGCCGCTGGCTCGAAGGCGACAACCGTCTCTACTGCGACACGCTCGGAGCACTGGGCGACGAGACGCTTCTCGCCCATCCCCGCGTCCGCTGCATGCAGGTCTCGACGGGCCGCACGAAGCAGGCCTTCGAGCGGTTGAGCCGCAAGGTGCTTGACAACCTCACAGCCTACCTATCCGAAAACGATCGGCGAAACGATATTCTGTAACACCGCCACCACGGACCAGGCGGCGACCTCCGACGTTGCGCTGTACACGTCGACCACGGCGTGCACCTGCCCGTTGCGGATCTCGACGCGCTGCGTATCGCCCGTAAAACCGGGGGTCGACCGCATCGTCACCCGCATGGCCGACGGACCCACCGAGGCGCGGGCAGCCGCCACCGTCACGTTGACTTTGGTCGGGAAACGGGCGATCGCCTCGGCAGCCGTTCCCGTGAAAACCGTGCGCTGTTCGTGTTGCAGCGCCTCGTCGTAGACGGGGGTTCCCTTCAGGGCATTCGGCCCTTTCTCGTTGAAAAACTCCGCCGTGGCACCGCCCATCAGGGTCGCCGTGCGCAGCACGTCGAAACCGCCCGTCGCCCCCGAGGCGAGGTAGACGCGCGCGCCGTGCGCCGCGGCCGTGCGGGCCGTCTCGGCGTAGAAGGCATCGTCGGCGAAGGCGCCGATCGAGAGCGTGACGATCGAACAGCCCGCCTCGAGCGTCGGCAGGGCCAGCGCACGCATCGCCGCAGGCGAGGCGGCCTCGACCAGCACATCGGGCTTGAGCGCCAGCAGCTCCGTCAGATCGTCGCAGACACGGCAGTCGGTTCCTTCGGCGGCCAGCCGCGCGGCCAGTTCGTCGGCACGCGCCTTCGTCCGCGACAGCAGGCCGACCAGTTCGTATTCGGGCAGCAGTCCCGCCGCCACGGCACCGGCCACGATCGACCCCAGTCGACCGCAGCCCGCGATTACCAGTTTTTTCATTCGTTGCGTCTGTTTGAACGGTTCTCTCCGCCGCAGGGCGGATCCCTCTCTATGTGCTGCGAAGATACGACAAATTCGAGCAATTTCGGCGAAAACGGAGGAGGATGTTCGCGCCGGCGGCCGCCCGATGCAGTTCACCGCCATCCTACGCGGCAGCCTCGACTCGCTCATGTGTCCTATCGCCGGCAGCAGAGCGGGCGGCAACCATGCGCCGCATCTTCCGTGGGATTCACGCCTCCGCTTCTCCCTACGAAAAAACCGGACACCCCGCGATTCGGGGCATCCGGTTTTCACAGGCGGTCGATGCGCCTATTTCTGAAGCTCGGCCAGCGTAGCTTTTGCCGACTCGGCTGCGGGACCCGCCGTAACCTTCTTGAGGGCGGCGATTGCCTGGTCGCGCTGCTCGCGGGCGTTGTAAGCCGTAGCGAGCTGGAAATATACCGTGCTCTTGTCGGCCTCATCGGTCTGCGCCTCGGCAGCGGCGGGAGCCGTCTCGATCACCTTCGCATAGTCCTTCTTGCCGAGGTATGCCTGCACGCGCACGCGCTGGAAGAGCGGGCTCTCGGGATTCTTGGCCAGCTGCGTGTCGGCCAGTGCGATGATGGCGTCGAAATCGCCGGCACCCTGCAGGGCGGCCACCTTGTTATTCGTGTAGAGGGCCATCATCTCCTTCGCCTTGGCGGCGTCATCCTGATATTTCGGGTGGGTCTTGGCGGCTACGGCCTCATAGATGTCCATACCCTTCTCGAACTCGCCCATCTCGCAGTAGCTCATCGCCAGGTTCAGTGCCATGCCCGTGTTGCTCGGGTCGGCGGCGTAGCCCTTCTCGAAAACGGCTGCTGCGGTTGCGTAATCCTTGTCGTTGAAGGCCAAACCGCCCTGCTGCTGGTACACCTTGGCTACAAAACCCTTGCAGCGGGTCGCCATGGCGTCGTCGCCGTAGAGCTCGGCCAGCTCGGCACCCTTCGAGAAATTAGCCAGCGCGTCATCGTAGTTCTTGGCCATAAAAGCCTTGCCGCCGAGCTGGAAATAGCACTTCGGCAGTGCGCTCTTGGCCGTGGCTACGAGCGATGCGGCATCCTCCTCGTCCATGCCCTGCTCGATCACCTGCTCGAATTTCTCGACAGCGACCTGCCAGTTCTTGGCGGTATAGGCGGCGGCACCCTCGTTATACATCGTCTTTACATCCTGCGCCGACAGCGAGCATACGGCCAGCAGCGCGACAACCGATACGAAAAGTTTTTTCATGGTGGTGTGTTTATTTATTGTTTTTGGTTTCGTAACCTGTGCGGCACTCCGTCCGAACGGGATGCACAGGGGACAAAAATAGGCATAAAAAATCAAAACAGCAAATTCTGCGGGGGCTCTATCGGCGCAGCGCAGCGAAAAAATCGCTCATGAGGGCCTCGCACTCCGTCCGCAGCACGCCGTTCTGCACCTCGGTGCGGGGATGCAAAATCCGCTCCGAACAGCTTCTGAATCCTCTTTTCGGGTCGTCGGCGCCCCAGACGACGCGCCCGACCTGCGCCCAGGCGATCGCTCCGGCGCACATGACGCACGGTTCGACCGTCACGTAGAGCGTGCAGCGGGGCAAGTATTTGCCGCCGAGCGTGGCGGCGGCGGCCGTCAGGGCCTGCATCTCGGCATGGGCCGTGGGGTCCTGCAGCGTCTCGACGAGGTTGTGGCCCCGTCCGATGACGCGCCCCTCGCTCACGACGACGGCGCCGATCGGCACCTCGTCGGCAGCCAGCGCGGCACGTGCCTCGCCGAGCGCCTGCTGCATGAATTGTTCGTCGGTCAGTCGTTGTTCGGTCATGGTTCGGCGGTTTGAACGGCTTCGCACGCGGCGGGAAGCGATGTTTTTTTGCCGCGGCGGAACAAAAATAAGATAAAAATGCGTAACTTTGCGAGTTGTCACGCAAAAAAAACGCGCGCTGGCGATCCGCCGCGGCCCGCGACGGGCGCGAACGAGGTGCGAAGATTACGAACACAAACATACAGATCCATGTACAGAACTCATACTTGCGGCTCGCTCCGAGTCGAAAACGTGAACGAAACCGTCACCCTCGCCGGCTGGGTGCAGAAGGTCCGCAACCTGGGTGCGATGACCTTCATCGACCTGCGCGACCGCTACGGCCTGACGCAGATCGTCGTCGAAGAGCACAGCGACGCCGCGGTGCGCGAAACGGCCCTCCGCGTGGGACGCGAATGGGTGCTTCAGGTGACCGGCCGCGTGCTGGAGCGCGAATCGAAGAACCCGAAGATGCCGACGGGCGAGATCGAGGTGGCCGCCACGCAGATCAACGTGCTGAACGAGGCGCTGACGCCCCCCTTCACGATCGAGGAGCAGTCGGACGGCGGCGACGACCTCCGCATGAAATACCGCTACCTCGACCTGCGTCGTCCGCCCCTGCAGCGCAACATGATCCTTCGCCACAAGATGGCCCAGGAGATCCGCCGCTTCCTCGACAGCGAGGGCTTCCTCGAGATCGAGACCCCTTATCTGGTGGGCTCCACACCCGAGGGTGCGCGCGATTTCGTCGTGCCGAGCCGCATGAATCCCAACCAGTTCTACGCCCTGCCGCAGTCGCCGCAGACGCTCAAGCAGCTCCTGATGGTGGCCGGCTACGACCGCTACTTCCAGATCGTGCGCTGTTTCCGCGACGAGGACCTGCGCGCCGACCGTCAGCCCGAATTCACGCAGATCGACTGCGAGATGGCCTTCGTCGAGCAGGAGGATATCATCGGCGTATTCGAGCGCTGGGCCAAGCACATGTTCCGCGAGGTGATGGGGATCGAGTTCACGGAGCCTTTCCGCCGCATGCCGTGGATCGAGGCGATGGAGAAATACGGTTCGGACAAGCCCGACCTGCGCTTCGGCATGGAGTTCGCCGACCTGACCGCTCAGGCCAAGGGGCACGGCTTCTCGGTCTTCGACGACGCGGAGTATGTCACGGGATTCGCCGCCACGGGCTGCGCTTCCTACACGCGCAAGCAGATCGACGCCCTCACGGAGTTCGTCAAGCGTCCGCAGGTGGGTGCCAAGGGGCTCATCTGGATCCGCGTGGAGGCCGATGCGGTCAAATCGTCGGTCGACAAGTTCTTCACCCCCGACGAGGTGCGCGCCCTGGCCGATCGCTGCGGCGCCAAAGCGGGTGATCTGGTGCTGATCCTCTGCGGCAAGAAATTCACGGCGCTGACGCAGCTCTGCGCCCTGCGCCTCGAGGTGGCCCGCCAGCTCGGGCTGCGCGACCCAAAGAAGTTCGCCCCGCTGTGGGTGGTCGACTTCCCGATGTTCGAGTGGGACGAGGAGACGCAGCGCTACTACGCGATGCACCACCCCTTCACCTCGCCCAAGCCCGAGGATGTCGACTACCTCGAGTGCGATCCGGGCCGCGTGCGCGCCAATGCCTACGACTTCGTCTGCAACGGTACGGAGATCGGCGGCGGCTCGATCCGCATCCACGACGCCAAGCTGCAGGCGACGATCTTCAAGTGCCTCGGCTTCACGCCCGAGCGCGCGCAGGAGCAGTTCGGCTTCCTGATGAACGCCTTCAAGTTCGGCGCACCCCCGCACGGCGGTTTGGCCTTCGGTTTCGACCGTCTCTGCTCGCTCTTCGGCGGCTCGGAGTCGATTCGCGACTTCATCGCCTTCCCGAAGAACAACGCGGGCCGCGATGTGATGCTCGACGCCCCCTCGGCGATCGACCAAACGCAGCTCGACGAGCTTTACCTGTCGCTCGTCAAGCCGCAGGCTTAAACGACGACACGAAGACGAAACAGGCGCGGCTGCTCTTCCGAACGGGAGGGCAGCCGCGCTGTTTTGCAAGGGGGGGGGCGTCAGCGGCGGCGGGCACGCGGAAAGAGTTTCCGCATGCGGGTCAGCGGCAGCGTGAGGCGGCCGCCCGCGATGACGAGCGTCACGGCGAGGATGATGAGCACGAGCCCCGCCGCGTCGCGGGCCGTGAGCCGCTCGCCGAAAAGCGTGATGCCGATCAGGATGGCCGTGACGGGCTCCAGCGCGCCGAGAATCGCGGTCGGCGTCGAGCCGATGAGATGAATCGCCGCGGTGGTGCAAAGGAACGAGACGGCTGTCGGAAAGAGCGCCAGCGCCGACAGGTCGAGCCAAAGGTACCAGCGGTCGGGCGTATCGACCGTCCCGCGGGCGAGGAGGCGCACGACGAAGAGCGAAAGGCCGAAGAGGAGGACGTAGAAGGTCACCTTGAGCGTCGGCATCCGCTGCAGCACCGAGCGGTTGACGCAGGCGAGGTAGATCGCGTAGGAGAACGACGAGAGAAAGACGAGGGCGGTACCCGTGAGGCTCAACGTCGAGCCGTCGGCGTTCTTGTAAAGCAGGCCGATGCCCGTCAGCGCCATGCCGATGCAGAGCACGGTCTGCACCGTGAGCCGCTCGTGATAGAGGAAGGTCATGAGCAGGGCGACCAGGATCGGATAGACGAACAGCAGCGTCGAGGCGATGCCTGCGGCCATGTGGTTGTAGCTCTCGAACAGGGCGAGCGACGAGAGGGCGACGCACCAGCCGAAGAGGAGCAGCACGCACCCCTCGCGCCGGTCGATGCGCAGGCGGTGGCCGCGGGCGAGGAGCATCGCACCGAGCAGCGGAATCGCGAAGAGATAGCGGAAAAAGAGGACCGAATCGGCCCCCATGCCCGCCTCGTAACAGGGAAGGGCGAAGAGCGGATTCATGCCGTAGGTCGCCGCAGCGATCGCGCCGACCAGATAACCTTTAGCCTTGGACTGCATCGTAACAGGGAGAAAGGCGGATAAGACCGCCCGCAGATGCAAAGGTAACCGAAACGCGGGCTCGTTGTTCGCCGCGGGGCGCTTTTTCGGCGGGAGGGACGTTGCGGGTGGCGCGAAAAAGCGTTATCTTTGTCGGATCGGCCGCCCCTCGCCCCGAAGCCCCACGTTGCGGGCCGCCCCCCTGCGGGAGTGCGCGACCGGAGGAGGGGCCTCCGCCGGGGAGGGCTGCGGCCCGCGCGGTTCTTCACCGAAGAGCTGCCTGCGACAAACAAAGATTGTTATGGCAAGTTGTCTACAGGTGGAACACCTGACCAAGTCGTTCGGCGAACGGCTGCTGTTCGAGGATCTGACCTTCGCGATCGACGAAGGCGAGAAGGTGGCGCTGGTCGCCGTAAACGGTGCGGGCAAGAGCACGCTGCTGCACATCATCGCCGGCACGGAGGATGCGCAGCAGGGAACCGTGACCTTCCGCCGCGACCTGCGCGTGGGGCTGCTGGTACAGAACCCGCACTTCGCGAGCGGCTCGACCGTGCTCGAAGCCTGCCTCGCGAACGAGGACGGCAGCACGAATGCCGCAGCGTCCGCGATCGCGCGCTACGAGCGGGCGCTGCAAAGCGGCGAGGGGCTCGACGAGGCGATGGCGGCGATGGATGCCGCCGCGGCGTGGGACTACGAGCAGCAGGCGCGCGCGATGCTGACGCGGCTGGCGCTGACCGACTGCGCGCAGCCGGTCGAACAGCTCTCGGGCGGCCAGCAGAAGCGCCTGGCGCTGGCCCGCGTGCTGCTGTCGCAGCCCGACCTGCTGATCCTCGACGAGCCGACGAACCACCTCGACCTCGAGATGACCGAGTGGCTCGAGGAGTACCTCTCCTCGATGCGCACGACGCTCCTCATGGTGACCCACGACCGCTATTTCCTCGACCGCGTCTGCACGCGGATCCTCGAGATCGACGACCGCCGCCTCTACGGGTACCGCGGCAACTATACGTATTATGTCGAGCGCCGTCAGGAGCGCATCGACACGGCCAACGCCACGGCCGAGAAGACGCGCAACCTCTACCGCCGCGAGCTGGAGTGGATCCGCAGCACGCCGCAGGCGCGCACGGGCAAGGCGAAATACCGCATCGACGCCTTCGAGAAGCTCTCGCAGGAGCGGCGCACGGCCTCGCGCGAGCAGCAGGTCGAGCTAGGGATCGAAGCCTCGCGCATCGGCACGAAGATCTTCGAGATGAAGCGGCTCACGAAACGTTACGGCGACCGCACGATCCTCGACGGCTTCGACTACCTCTTCGGCAAGGGCGAGAAGCTGGGCATCGTCGGCCGCAACGGCGTCGGCAAGTCGACCTTCGTCAAGCTGCTGCTGGGCGAGGTAGCGCCCGACGGCGGCTCGGTCGAGGTGGGGCCTACGGTCCGCTTCGGCTACTACGCCCAGACGGGGCTCCGCTTCGACGAGGAGGATTGCGTGATCGACGTCGTGCGCCGCATCGCCGACGAAATCGCCCTCTCGGACGGCAGCCGCCTAAGCGCCTCGCAGTTCTTGAGCCGCTTCCTCTTCACCCCCGCGGCGCAGCACGACCGGGTGGCGAAACTGAGCGGCGGCGAGCGGCGGAGGCTCTACCTCTGCACGGTGCTCATGGCCAACCCCAACTTCCTGATCCTCGACGAGCCGACGAACGACCTCGATATCCGCACGCTGGCCATCCTCGAGGAGTATCTGCGCGCCTATGCGGGGTGCGTGATCGTCATCTCGCACGACCGCTATTTCATGGACAAGATCGCCGACCACCTCTTCGTCATGGAGGGCGAAGGCCGCATCACCGACTTCCCGGGCGGCTACACCCTCTACCGCGCCCGCTGCCGCGAACGGCAGGCCGCCGAGGCGGAGGCGCGCGCCGCCCGTCCGAAGCGGGAGGGCGCGGCGCCGAAGCAGCCCGCGCGCAGCTACGCCGACCGCCTCTCGTTCCGCGAGCGGCGCGAGCTCGAGACCCTCGAGGCCGAGCTGCCGGCCCTCGAAAGCCGCAAGGCGGCGCTTGAAACGCAGCTCAGCAGCGGCACCCTCTCCGTCGAGGCGCTGCAGGCGGGATCGGCCGAGATCGCGGCGCTGATCGACGAAATCGAAACCAAGACGCTCCGCTGGATGGAGTTGAGCGAGAAAAACGGATGACGACCATGCAGCCCATGTCCCTCCGCCTCCGCCGCGCCGTGACAACGGCCACGCCGCGCGCCCTCTCGACGATCGGCTGGATCGTGCGCCTCACGGTGCTCGTCTCGTTCGTCGTCTTTCTGATGCAGTACACGGGCCTCATCCACTGGATCTCGGCCCTCGTGCGGCCGCTCTTCGCCTGGTTCGGCCTGCCGGGCGACGCCGCCATGGCCTTCGTGAGCGGCTACTGCGTCAACACCTACGCTTCGGTCGCCGTCATTACGTCGCTCGACCTCACGGTGCGCGAGATGACCATCCTCGCGACGATGATTACCGCCGCCCACGCCGTCTTCGTCGAAGGGGCCGTCCTGCACAAGACGGGCACCCCGACCCTCTACACGATCTTGCTGCGCACGGCCGCCGCCGTACTGCTGGGGCTCGGGCTGAACCTCGTGCTCCCGGGGCGCCCCGAGATCACGGAGGCCGCCGCACCGCTCGCCGATGTCCCCCTGTTCGCGATCCAGGGGCCCTTCCGCCCGCTCTTCGCCGCCTGGCTGGCGGGCATCGTCCGCCTGTCGCTGCTGATGTGCGTGCTGATCTATGCGCTCAACATCCTGCAGCGGCTTCTCTACGAGTTCGGCGTCATGGAGCGCGTCTCGCGCTTCCTGCGCCCCCTGCTGCGCATCTTCGGCCTGCCCGAGAAGTGCTCGTTCCTCTGGATCGTCGCCAACGTCATCGGCCTCTCCTACGGCTCGGCGGCGATGCTCGACGAGTTGGCGCACGGCAACGTCTCGCGCCGCGAAATCAACCTGCTCAACACCCACATCGGCATCTCGCACAGCAACCTCGAAGACCTCGCCCTCTACGCCTCGTTCGGCGCCGTATGGTACATCGTGCTGCTGGCCCGCTGGGTGCTCGTGACGGTGCTGGTACACCTGCTGCGGGGCTACTACCGCCTGCGCTGCGACTGCTGACCGGACAACAAGAAACGACAAGCGCGCATCCCCTGCGAGGAGGATGCGCGCTTGTCGTTTCGCGGCTGCGGGATTAGCGCAGGAAGAGCAGTTCACGGTACTTCGGCAGCGGCCAGAGACGGTCGTCGACGATCTCTTCGAGCTTGTCGATGTGGTAGCGAATCTCGTCGAAGAAGACGGCCACCGTGTCGTGGTAAGCGATCGCCTTCTCGCGCATGTCCTCGATGCGGTTGGCCTTCTTGCGCGCCTCGATCATGTCGTAAGTGAGCTGCTGGATGGCGGCCGTGTGGTCCTGAATGCGCTTGATGAGGGCGATGTCCGACGCGGGGTTCAGCTCGGGAATCTGCGCCATCTTGTAGACCTTGTCGAGCAGCATCGCCTCGTAGTTCGACGCGGTGGGGACGATGTGGTTCATCGTCAGGTCGCCCAGCACGCGGCCCTCGATCTGGATCTTCTTGACGTAGGTCTCCCACTTGACCTCGGTGCGGGCCTCGAGCTCGACCTTCGAGTAGACGCCCGTGTCGCCGAACATGGCGATCGTCTCGGGGGTCAGGTAGTTGTCGAAGATGAGCGGCGTCGAGGTCTCGCAGTCGAGGCCGCGGCGGGCCGCCTCGGCCTTCCACTCGTCCGAATAGCCGTTGCCGTCGAAGCGGATCGCGGCGCAGGCCTTGATCTTCGCCTTCAGCTCCTCGTAGATGGCCTTCTCCTTCTTGATGCCGGCCTCGATCTTGGCGTCGACCGCCTGCTTGAACTCGGTGAGTTCGGCCGCCACGGCCGTATTGAGCGTGATGATCGCCTCGGCGCAGTTGTCCGACGAGCCGACGGCGCGGAACTCGAAGCGGTTGCCCGTGAAGGCGAACGGCGAGGTGCGGTTGCGGTCGGTGTTGTCGCGCAGCAGCGTGGGGATGTGCGAGATGCCGCTCATCTTGAAGACGCCCTTCGCATCGAAGCGGATGTCGTTGTCGCTCTGCGAGGCGGCGAGCTTGTCGAGCACGGCCGACACCTGCGTGCCGAGGAAGGTCGAGATGATGGCCGGGGGTGCCTCGTTGGCGCCCAGACGGTGGGCGTTCGTAGCGCTCATGATAGAGGGTATGAGAGTGTTATTGGACAGGGGCATATCGAAATACTTTCTGACGATGAAAAG
>CAZVGH010000047.1:0-12055 GCA_964626515.1 uncultured Alistipes sp. | reverse complement strand
TAGCGCTTGACGTAGCGCGAGGCGGCCGAGGCCTCCCACGAGCCGAGCGTGTAGATGCCGCCGCGCACGGCCAGATCGGCGTGCTCGCCGATGGTGAAATAGTAGCCCAGGTCGCGCAGGAAGAAGCCCTTCGAGTACTCCTCGCCGTAGGTCGGCATCAACAGACCCGACTTGGGCCCCGTGCTGATCGGGAAGAAGCCCTCGGGGATGCCGAGGAAATAGAGCGGCACATCCTCCAGCACGAGGTAGGAGGGCCCGATCACGGCCTTCTTGCCCGGGATCACCTTCGCACGGGTCATCGCCAGATAGAAGTGCGGGTGGTCCGTGTGGTCGCAGGTGGTGTACATGCCGTTCTCGCTGTTGATCGTGTTGTCGGGCATCTTCTTCACCGAACCGCCCACGAACCAGCCGTCGCCCTGCTGCGTGGCGATGCCCTTGATCTTGGCCTTCTTCGTGTTGAGGTGGTAAGTGATCGTGTCCATCTTGTAGCTCTCCTCGCCCTCGGTGTATTCGGGCTTGGTGACGATCGGCGCCCCGTCGAGCGAGTCGGGTTTGCCGTAGGCGTAGACGAGCTTCGAGTTGAGGTCGATGCGCATGAAATCAGCCTTCAGGTTGCTTTTCTGGTAGGAGACGTCGCCCTCGTTGTAGACGTAGACGATCTTGTTGCGCACGTCGTAGACGAGCGAGTCGGAGTTGCGGCCCGTGATCGGATCGTCGATGAATTTCTGTGCCGGGCGGGGCGTGCGCACCGTGTCGCGGCGCACGGTGTCGGCCGCGGGCGCGGCGAGCGTGTCGACGGCCGCGGTGTCTGCGACGGATGCTGCGGGAGCGGGCGCTGCGGCGTTGCGGCGGTTGCGGCGCCGTTCGGCGCGGCGGCTTTCGCGGCGGGCGGGGATGTCGGCGGTGCGGAGCTCCTCCTCGTCGCCGCTGCCGGCCGGGTCGGCCGTGAGCGTGTCGAGGCGGTCTGCCGGGCGCGCCGCGCCGCGCAGGGGCCGTGCGGAGTCGGCGGCCAGCACCTCGGCGACGATCTGCCGCAGGCTGTCGGCCGGCAGGGCGGCGGCAATACGCCGCGCCGTCGGAGCACCGAAGACGAGCCGGACCAGGCAGCAGAGGGCGATGGTCGAAAGCAGATATTTTGTGGTTCTTTTGTTCAAAATGTCGCCGAATCCGAAAAAAATCCGTACTTTTGCCGACAAAGTCGGCAACCCGCCTCCGGACGCAGTCCGCTGCACCGCAAGGCGCATTTTGCAGGCTCGACAAAGATAGAGAAAAATTTACAGATAGCCCCTTCGGCCCCCTAAAAAAATGCGCGCGCGTATTATTCTTCCGCTCTTGTCGATTCTTTCGCTGCTGCTCCCGCTGCGTCCGGCGGCGGCCGAGCGCTATGGCGTGAAGGTCGTCGTGCTCGACGCGGGCCACGGCGGCGGCGATGCGGGTGCCCACTATGCGGGAACCTCGGAGAAGGACCTCACGCTGAAGGTGGTGCTGCGGCTCGGCCGCCGCATCGAGCAGGGGATGCCGGGCGTGCGCGTGGTCTACACCCGCACGACGGACAAGGCGCTGGCGCCGACGAAGATCGAGGATCTGCAGAAGCGCGCCGACATCGCCAACAAGGCCGAGGGCGACCTCTTCGTCTCGGTGCACGTGAACGCCGCCCGCTCGACGAGCGCCTACGGCGTCGAGACGCTCGTCATGGGCGAGACGCCCAAGGAGCAGCGCTACAACGAGAACGCCCTCTTTCAGAGCAACCGCGACGACCTGCTCGATATGTCGGACGCCCGCGAGGCGGCCATCATCCGCGCCTATATCCAGAACCTGCAGTTCACCTACGGCGAGTACAGCATGGCCATGGCCCGCTGCATCCAGAAGAACTACACGGCTGCGGGACGCCATTCGCGCGGCATCAAACCGCAGCTGCTCCGCGTGCTCTATGCGACGAACATGCCGGGCGTGCTGACCGAGATCGGGTTCCTGTCGAATGCGGAGGAGGCGGCCTTCCTGAAGTCGGAGAAGGGTATCGACAAGATCGTCGACGCGCTCTACCGCTCCGTGTGCGACTACTCGGATTACGTGCTGGGCGTGCGCGGCGCCGAGGAGGCGGAGGCCGCGGCCGCCCCCGCCGAAAAACCGGCCGAAACGCCTGCGAAAAAGCCGGCCGAAAAACCTGCGGAGAGCAGCCCTGCGGCCGCACCTGCGGCGCCGTCGAAGCCGGCCGCCTCCGCGCAACCCGCCGCGCCGAAAGCCGAAGCGAAGAGCGAGCCGAAGAAGGGGGCGAAGAGCGGGGCCGGAAAGGATGCGAAACCCGCCGCCGCGGCCGAGGTGCGCTATACGGTGCAGGTGCTCGCCTCGACGAAGAGCGTCGGGACGAACTCCGCCGAGTTCAAGAGCTACCGCGGACGGGTCCGCTGCTATCGGAGCGACGGCACCTTCCGCTACAAGTACGGCGTGGGCGAGTACAAGACGCGCGCCGAGGCGCTGGAGGCGGCCGCGGCCGTGCGCCGCACCTTCCCGAAGGCCTTCGTGACGGCCGTGCAGGGCGACCGGGTGGTGACCCCACCCGCGCAGTAGGGCTCGTGCAATAGGGCCTGCGAAGAAGCTGCCCGCGGGGGCGGCGGAGGCATCCGGCAAGTGCCCGCGGCGCGGTTCGGGGCGGAACGACGACAAGTGTGTGTGAAAACAGCAAAACAACCGGAATATGAAAAGAGAAGCAAAGATCGGCCTTTTCGCCGTGGCGATGATCCTTGTGGCGTGGGCGGGCATCCGTTTCTTGAGCGGACTGGACATCCTGAGCCGCAATGCCGACTATGTGGCCGCCTACGACCAGGTGTCGGGCGTGCAGAAGGCCTCGGCCGTCATGATGAAGGGTGTGAAGATCGGCACCGTGGCGCGGATCGAATTCGACCCCGCGGTGAGCGACAAGGTGCTGCTGCATCTGGTGGTCAAACGCTCGTACCGCATTCCGCGCGACTCGGAGGCGCGCATCTTCAGCGACGGCTTCCTCGGCGGCAAGGCGATCGAGATCGTCTACGGCTCCTCCTCCGAATACCTCGCCTCGGGCGACACGATCCGCTCGAGCCGCGACCGCGACCTGATGGACGTAGCGGGCTCCGAACTCGACTTTTTCAAACAGCGCTTCTCGCACCTCACCGATGACCTCGGCCGCGTGCTGACGAACCTGAACGCGATCCTCGAGCGCAATGCGGGCCATTTCGAGGCGACGATGGGCAATCTGGAGCGCCTGTCGGGCGACGCCTCCGACTGGCTGCATGCCGAGAAGCGGAACCTGGGCGTCGTCGCCGAGGAGCTGGCCGCCTTCTCGACCATGCTCGGCAGCAACGCGGGGCGCGTGGACAGCCTCATCGGCGGTCTGAACCGCATCGTGACCGACCTCGACGAGCAGGCCGTCGCCGAACGGCTGGCCGAGACGGTGGGGAGCCTGCAGCGGATCCTCGCGAAGATCGAGCAGGGCGAAGGAACGGTCGGTCACCTGTTCGCCGATGCGGCGATGTACGACGAGCTGACCGCCTCGGCGCATAATCTGGCCGAGCTGCTGGCCGACCTGAAGGCCCGCCCGGCCCGCTACGTGCACTTCTCGGTCTTCGGACGCGATGCCGACAAGGCCGAGCGCAAGGCCGAGAAACGGGCGGCCCGCGAGGCGGCCAAGGCGGCGAAGCAACCGGCGAAGGAGGCCGAGTAACCCCTTAAGACCCTTCGATGATTTATCCCGATACGTTCGAACAGAAGATCGGCTTCGACCGCCTGCGCGAGCAGGTGGCGGCGCGCTGCACGATGGCGGCGGCGCGGCGGCTCGTCGCCGAACAGCATTTTTCGACCTCGCTGCGCGAGATCGAACACCGGCTGCTGCTCGCCGACGAGATGCGGCAGCTGCTCATGATGGAGTACGATTTCCCCGCGGGTGACTACCCCGACGTGGAGGAGGTCATCGCCAAGCTGCAGATCGAGGGAACCTTCCTCGACATTGAAGAGGCGGTCCTGCTGCGCGAGGCGCTGGCGACGACGGGGGCCGTGGCGACCTTCATCCGCCGCCGCGAGAAGGCCTATCCGACCCTCTGTGCCCTGACGCGGGGCGTCGAGCTCTTTCCCCACGTCGTCGAACGCATCGACGGCATTGTCGACAGCGAAGGCGGCGTGCGCGACACGGCTTCGCCCGAACTCTACAGCCTGCGGCGCGCCATGCGCGAGCGCGAGGGACAGGCGGCGAAGCGGCTGCAGCAGGTGCTGTCGGAGGCCAAGCGGGCGGGCATCGTCGATGCCGACGCCCAGCTTTCGGTGCGCGACGGCAAGACCGTGATCCCCGTCTCGGCGGCCAACAAACGCAAGCTGGCGGGCTTCATTCACGACGAATCGGCTACGGGCCGCACCTTCTACGTCGAGCCGGTCGAGGTGGTCGAGCTGAACAACGAACTGCGCGAGCTGGCCTATGCCGAGCGGCGCGAGGTGGTTCGCATCCTCACCGAGCTGACCGACGAGATCCGCCCTGAAGCGCCGCTGATCGCCGCCTCGGGCGACTACCTGGCCGAGATCGACATGCTGCGCGCCAAGGGCGGCTGGGCGGCCGAGAACCGCTGCGTGCGGCCGATCCTCTCGATGGACGACCGCCTCGTGCTGCGCGAGGCACGCCACCCGATCCTCGAGCAGAGCCTGCGGGCGCAGGGGCGCGAGATCGTCCCCCTCTCGCTCGAACTCGACCGCACGAAACACCTGCTGGTCATCTCGGGCCCCAATGCGGGCGGAAAATCGGTCTGCCTCAAGACGACGGGCATCGTGCAGTACATGTGCCAGTGCGGTTTTCTCGTCCCTGCGGCCGAGAATACCGAGCTGCCGCTCTTCCGCTCGCTCATGATCGACATCGGCGACGAACAGTCGATGGACAACGATCTGTCGACCTATTCGTCGCACCTGCGCAACATGAAACAGATGCTGGCGGGGGCGTCGCCCGAGACGCTCGTGCTGATCGACGAGTTCGGATCGGGTACGGAGCCCGTCATCGGCGGCGCGATCGCCGAGGCGATCCTCGAGCGGCTGCGCGAGCGGGGATGCTACGGCGTCATTACGACCCACTACGCCAATATCAAGTACTACGCCTCGTCGACCGAAGGAATCTCGAACGGCGCGATGGCCTTCGATGTGCAGCGGATTCGCCCTCTGTTCCGTCTCGAGCAGGGCAAGCCGGGCAGCTCGTTCGCCGTCGAGATCGCCCGCAAGATGGGCCTGCCAGAGGATTTGATTCGCGAAGCGGGCGAGAAGGCGGGTTCGGACCATATCAACCTCGAAAAACAGCTGCGCGAGATCGCGCGCGACAAACACTACTGGGAGCAGAAGCGCGACCGCATCCGGCTGACGGACCGCAAGGTCGAGGAGCTCGAACAGCGCTATTCCGAGCAGCTGGCCCGCATCCGCGACGAGCGGCAGGAGATTCTGCGGCGGGCCAAGCAGGAGGCACAGGAGCTCATCGCCGACGCCAACCGCCGCATCGAGCAGACGATCAAGACGATCCGCGAGGCACAGGCCGAGAAGGAGCTGACACGGCTCGCACGCCGCGAGCTGGAGACGTTCCGCGACGAGTCGGTCGAGCGAGCCGACGAGGTGCAGTCGTCGGTCGACGTGCAGCGCGAGATCGAACGCATCGAGCGCCGCCGGCAGCGCCGTGCCGAGCGCAAGGCACAGCAGCAGAGCGGGGAGGCGGCCGCACCGGCGGAGCCCCCGAAGGTGCGCACGGTGGAGGTCGGCTCGAAGGTCCGCATGGCGGGGCAGGAGATGGTCGGCATCGTGCAGAGCCTGCAGGGCAAGCGGGCGCAGGTGGCCTTCGGACAGATGCTGCTGACGGTCGACCGCGGACAGCTTGCGGTGGTCTCGAACAGCGAATACCGCGAGGCGATGCGCCCGATGACGGCCCGCACGGTCTACTCGTCGGAGATTTCGGCCCGCAAGCTGGCCTTCCGCGACCACATCGACGTGCGCGGCATGCGGGCGGCCGAGGCGTTGGAGGAAGTGCGCGATCTGGTCGACGACGCGGTGATGATGGGTGTCGGCTCGGTGACGATCCTCCACGGCAAGGGTACGGGCGCCCTCAAGGAGGAGATCCGCCGCTACCTCCGCACGGTGCGCGAGGTGGCCTCGGCGAAGGACGAGCACGCCGACCGCGGCGGCGCCGGCATCACGATCGTGACGCTGCGCACGGAGTAGCGTTGCGGTGCGAAGATCCGGTCGAAAAAGGACCTGCCGATTTGTCGGCAGGTCCTTTTCTCTGGTTGCGGATGCGATATACTGCATACGCCGCTGCGCGAGAACAAAAAAGAAAACAGCCTTGTAGATAGCTACAAGGCTGTTTTGGTGAGGTCTGAAGCGGATTTGAACCGCTGTAGCAGCTTTTGCAGAGCTGTGCCTAGCCACTCGGCCATCAGACCATGTTCCGTAAATTTCCCTTCATTCCGATCGGCGTGAAACGGATGTTAGGTCGCTTTCGGGATTGCAAATATACGCACTTTTTGGAAAAATGCAAAATCTGAACCGATTTTCGTGCAAAAGTTTTCGCGAATGGCGGCGTGGAGGCTTGCGGCGTGCCTGAACATGCGTTTCGGCGCCGCTCTCCGATGCAGGCCTGCGGCTGCCGACGGAACGGACGCCCTCCCCGATATCCGAATGCCGTGCCGGCAATCCTGCCCCGAATTCGATCCGCTCCGTCCCCGCTCGATCCTGCATCCGGTTCCGTGGCGGTCGTCGGAAGACGGACGGTAATTTTTCGGCGGACGCTGTGCGGCGTTCGCTTTTTTTTGCGTATCTTTACTGACCGAACGGCGGCCCGTGGTGCCGCTCCGACCCTGCAGCCATGAACGACCGAGCATTCGAAGCCATCGCCCTGCAACTGACCCCCGGCATCGGGGTGAAGGGGGCTGTCCATCTGCTGGATCTCTTCGGCGATGCGCAGAGCATCTTCGCCGCCTCGCTCGACGAACTCGTCGGGCGGGCCGAGCTGCGCCGCAAACCGGCCGAGGCGATCGTACGGCGTGAGGGTTTCGCCGCCGCCGAGCGGGAGGTGCGCTATTGCGCGAAGCACGGCATTACGCCCGTCGCCTCGACCGATGATGCCTATCCGCCGCTGCTGCGCGAGATCCCCGACTATCCGTGCGTGCTCTACGTGCAGGGGGAGCCCGCGGCGCTGCGGCGTCCGGCGCTCGCCGTGGTCGGGACGCGCTCGGCCTCGGTGTACGGTACGGAGCAGTGCCGGCGGCTGGTCTGCGCGCTGATCGACCGGGTCCCCGGGCTGACCGTCGTGAGCGACCTGGCCGACGGCATCGACATCGCCGCCCACCGTGCGGCGCTCGAGGCGGGAAGCGGCTCCGTGGCGGTGCTCGCCAATGTGCTGCCCGCCGTCTCGCCGGCCTATCGGGTCGATGTGGCGCGGCAGCTGCTCGACCGCGGCGGTGCACTGGTCTCCGAGCTGCACTCGGGCTGCAAGCAGAAGGGCGAGTTCTACGTCTCGCGCAACCGCCTGATCGCGGGGCTGACGGCGGGGTGTCTGGTCGTCGAGTCGCCTGCGGGCGGCGGGGCGCTCGGAACGGCGCAGCTGGCCGACGGCTATCACCGCACGGTGATGGCGCTGCCGGGACGTCCGACAGACCCCGCCTGCGCGGGGACGAACCACCTGATCCGCACCCGCCTCGCGCAGCTCGTCTGCACGGCGGAGGATGTGCTGGATACCCTCTTGTGGGACCTCGGTCCGAGCCCTGCGGAGCTCCGCGAGCCGCCCGTCACGCAGGAGCTGACCGCCGACGAAGCGGCGCTGCTGCCCCTTTTCGGGAGCGATCCGATCTCGATCGACGCCCTGTGCGACCGTTCGGGTTTCGACGCGGGACGCGTGGCGGCCGCCGTGATCGGCCTGGAGGCGGCGCGGCGCGTGCGCCGCGCATACGGAAACAGCTATATAAAAGAATGAGACTGACCGATACCCACTCCCATCTCTACGACGAGGCCTTCGATGCGGACCGCGACGAGGCCTTCGCCCGTGCCGTCGCGGGCGGCGTGGAGCGGCTGCTGCTTCCCGCCATCGACAGCGAAAGCCACGACCGCCTCTTCGCGCTCTGCCGCCGGCATCCCGACCGCTGCCGCCCGATGATGGGGCTGCATCCGACCTCGGTGAACGACAATCCGCGCTGGCGCGAGGAGCTGGCGACGGTCGAGCGGCTGCTGACGGCGCCTCCGGCGGATGTCGGCCGCTTCTGCGCGGTGGGGGAGATCGGGCTGGACTTCTATTGGAGTTCCGATTTTCGCGACGAACAGACGGAGGCCTTCCGCGTGCAGTGCCGTCTGGCGGCGCGCCTCGGGCTCCCCGTGGCGATCCATACGCGGGCGGCATGGCCGGAGATGTGCGCCGTGATCGAAGCCGAGACGGCGGCGGCGCGCGTCCGCGGCGAGGAGCTGCGCGGCGTCTTCCACGCCTACTCGGAGGATGCGGCGACCTATCGCCGGCTGCGGGCCGCGGGCGACTGGCTCTTCGGCATCGGCGGCGTGGTGACCTACAAGCGCAGTGCGGTGGCCGCGGCGGTGCGCGAGATGGCGCTCGAGGATCTGGTGCTCGAGACGGACTGCCCCTACCTGCCGCCCGTGCCTCATCGCGGCGAGCGCAACGAGTCGGCCTACCTGCGCCACACCTGCGCGAAGGTGGCCGAACTGCTGGGCCTCGCGCCCGACGAGGTGGCGGAGCAGACCTCGCGCAACGCGGAGCGGATGTTCGGCGGCGCGGCGGCCGAAGCGGCGGCTTCACAGAACGGATTATAATGGTTTCACGCATGAAACGTTCATCGATACTCATCATCTATACGGGCGGCACGATCGGCATGAAGACCGACGCCGAGACGGGTACGCTCGTGCCGTTCGACTTCAGTGCGATCTACGAGGAGTTCCCCTCGCTCAAGCGGCTGCAGGTCGATATCGACGTCCACACGCTCTCGCCCGTGATCGACTCGTCGAACGTCTCCCCCGAGAACTGGGTGACGCTCGCCGAACTGATCCGCGACCGCTACGCCGACTACGACGGTTTCGTCGTGCTGCACGGCACCGACACGATGTCCTACACCGCCTCGGCCCTCAGCTTCCTCTTCGAGAATCTGGCCAAGCCGGTGGTTTTCACGGGCAGCCAGATCCCGATCGGCGTGCTGCGCACGGACGGCCGCGAGAACCTGATCACGGCGATCGAGATCGCGGGTGCCCGCGACGAGGCGGGGCGGCCGCGCGTGCCCGAGGTGTCGCTCTACTTCCAGAACCGCCTGTTCCGCGCCAACCGCACCACGAAGCGCAGCGCCGAGGAGCTGAGCGCCTTCCGCTCGTTCAACTATCCGCCGCTGGCCGATGTGGGGGTCAACATCGCCTACAACGAGGCGGCGATCCGCCGTCCCGAGCGCTACGACGAACCGCTGCGCATCGCCACGACGCTTTCGGACGGGCTGTGTCTGGTCAAGCTCTTCCCGGGGCTCTCGGAGCGGATGCTGCGGGCGATGCTCGCCGCACCCGGCCTGCGGGGCGTCGTGCTGGAGACCTACGGCGCCGGCAACGCCCCCACGTCGGAGTGGTTCCTCGGCGCGCTGCGCGAGGCGATCGGCCGCGGGGTGGTGATCCTGAACATCACCCAGTGCAAGGGGGGCGGCGTGGCGATGGACCTTTACGAGACGGGCCTGCGCCTGCAGCGCATCGGCGTGGTCAGCGGCCGCGACATGACGACCGAGGCCGCCGTGACGAAAATGATGTACCTGCTCGGCGCCGAGCCGACGGCCGAAGGGGTGAAACGCCTGCTCGAAAAGCCGCTTCGCGGCGAATTTACGCGGTAGGGGTGTTGCACGAAAAAAAATAATTTCTTATATTTCGGTCGAGAAAGGTGCATATCGTCCCCGGACAATCGGGCCGGAATGCTGCCTTGATCGGGATGATGCACTGAATGACAGTGTGTTATCTCGGAAATTCCGATTTTTGGCCTGCGGGTCGGAATCGGGGGCTGCCTGCCTGCGGACGCGCTCCGCGCGGGACGGAGGGGCGCCGAAACGAAAAAAAACGAACCTGAAACAAAAAAAATCGCACCGCCCGCCGCGGTGCGGCCGACGGAACCGAAACGAAAACCAAACAACAATACACAAAACAACTAATCAAATCAATTATCTAACACAACTATGAAAAAACTTTTTCTGATTCTGACGGTTGCCCTCTTCGCTCTGGGTACCGTTAACGTGTTCGCACAGGAGGCTGATGCCGCTGCTCTTGAAGTGGCTGTCGAGGCTGTTGAGGCTGTCGACGCAGTTGCCGCCGAGACCGTCGTTGCCGGCGATTCGATGCACCACGTGCTGATGCAGAAGTTCCTCGAGGGTGGTTGGGGCTGGATGCTCCCGGTGCTGCTCTGCCTCGTGCTGGGTCTGGCTGTCGCCATCGAGCGTATCCTCTACCTGTCGCTTTCGTCGATCAACACCAAGAAGTTCATCGCAGCCGTTGAGGAGGCGCTGAAGAACGGCGGTGTCGAGGCTGCCAAGGAGGTTTGCAAGAACCAGCGCGGCCCCGTCGCTTCGATCTACTGGCAGGGTCTCGACCGCTACAACCAGGGTCTGGACGCCGTTGAGAAGGCTGTCGTATCGTACGGCTCGGTTCAGACGGGTCAGATGGAGGCAGGTCTGTCGTGGATCGGTCTGTTCATCGCCCTCGCCCCGATGTTGGGCTTCATGGGTACCGTTGTCGGTATGATCGGTGCATTCGACGCCATCCAGGCTGCCGGCGATATCAGCCCGACGCTCGTTGCCGGCGGTATCAAGGTCGCCCTTCTGACGACGCTTATGGGTCTTATCGCTGCGGTTATTCTCCAGATCTTCTACAACTACATCATCTCGAAGATCGACTCGCTTGTAAACACCATGGAGGACGCTTCCATTACGCTGATGGATATCCTGACCGTTTACAACAAGAAATAATCCAACCGCTCATAAGATAGAATATCCATTATGAAAAAAGTATTGAACATATTGCTGGGTGTCCTGATGCTGGTCACGGTGGCCTTGCTGGCCTACGCGATCATCTCGGGCGGCTCGGAGGCTGCCGTCAGCCTGAACCTGATCTGGGGATACGCGCTTCTCCTGGCAGGTGTGGGTGCGGCCGTGATCGGCGCCCTCTACAACATGGTGCAGAGCCCGGCAGGCGCCAAGAGCTCGCTGCTCGCTTTCGTGCTGATCCTCGTTGTGATCGGTGTCGCCTATTTCATCTCGGCCGGTCACACGGTGAACATCGTCGACCTGCAGAACAACGGCTTCTTCGCACAGGGTGAGACCGTTATTACCGAAACCTGCGTGCTGGTTACCTATGTAGCTTTCGCTGCCGCCGTGCTGTCGGCGCTCGTAACTGAGATCTGGGCCGCATTCAAATAACAAGAGAAAACTATGGCTTCAAACAAACGTAAGGTACCCGAGGTCAATAGTAGCTCGCAAGCCGACATCGCCTTCTCGCTGCTGATCTTCTTCCTGGTGGCGACGACGATGAACACCGATACGGGTCTTGCGCGCGTACTTCCGCCGATGCCGCCCGAGAACCAGATTCAGGACGACGTCAAGGTGAAGGAGCGCAACCTGTTCCTGGTGTCCGTGTCGGCCGGTGGTGCTATCCTGGCCGGTACCGAGAGCGATCGTGCGTCGATCGACCTGCACCAGCTGACCGCGAAGGCCAAGGATTTCATCCTCAATCCGATGAATGACGATAACCTTCCCGAGAAGCAGGACAAGGAGATCGTGCTGCCCGACGGCTCGAAGTGGGTCTACCCTGTCAGCCAGGGTGTGATCTCGCTTCAGACGACGCGCGATACGGATTACCAGATTTATATTAAGGTGCAGAATGAGCTCGCACGCGCCTTCAACGAGGTGCGTAACGAGGCCGCCATGCGGAAATTCGGTTCGAAGTTCTCCGAACTGTCGGAGGGCGAGCGCAATGCCGTGATCGAGGCTGTTCCGCTGAAGATCTCGGAGGCCGAACCGCGCACAATCAAAAAGTAAGCAGAAGATTATGGCTGTAA
>CAZVGH010000046.1:0-12076 GCA_964626515.1 uncultured Alistipes sp. | reverse complement strand
TGCACAGACCCTTCGTCGGATCGCCGTTGAAGTGCTTGAAACGCTTGTAGAGCAGCGCCGTCATCTTCGCGGGATACGACTTCGGCGGGCAGGCCGTCAGGTCGTCGCCCTCCTCGTAACGGATACCGGCCTCGGTCGTGTTCGAGATCGTGATCTTGAGCTCGGGCGAGAGGAAATACTGCTCGTACTTGGCATACTCCGTATAAGGATTGAACGAGTCCATGACGCTCTTCACGAGGCGCACGTCCTTCTTGGGCTGCTTATTCTCGATACCCTCGAGGTAGACGTGGTACATGTTGTCCTGCTCGTTGAGCATCTCGATCATGCGCAGCACCTTGTGCTCGGGATCGAGGATCGGCTGGCAGATAGCCACGCCGGCATTCATGACACCCTTCTCGTTGGCGATGTCGATCTGCCAGTCCACAAAGGCACGCAGGAAGTTACCCTCACCGAACTGGAGGATCTTCACGGGACGCTCGACCTTCGCAACGGTCGATTTGTTCAGTTTCTGAATCATTGGATGAATTGAATTAAAACGAATGTCTTTTTTAGTTTATTCCACTACGATCGGCTTGTACTTCGGTACGAGCGTCTTCATGATCGACCAGGCCAGCACGTAGGCCACGGCGCAGATGCAGAAGATGATCATGTAACCGGCGGGCTTGCCGCTGAAACCGAAGAAGGTGAAGGCCTCACCCTGACCGGCCGCATAATCGAACAGCACGCCGGCACCCTTGTTGATCAGGTACGAACCGATACCGCCCGCCATGGCACCGATACCCGTAATCGTCGCGATGGTCGACTTGGGGAACATGTCGCCGGTGGTCGAGAAGATATTGGCCGACCAAGCCTGGTGGCCTGCACCCGCGATACCGATGATAACGGCGGGGAACCAAACCGAGATACCCTGCAGAGGCTGTGCAAAGAGGGCGAAGAGCGGGAAGAAGGCGAAGATGAGCATCGCACGCATACGGCCGCCATAGGGCTCCATACCCTTCTTCTCGACGAAATATTTCGGCAGATAGCCGCCGCCGATCGAAAGCACCGTAACAATCAGATAAAGCACGAATACGAGCATCTTACCCGTCATGGTCTCCATCGAGTAGCCGCACTCCGAGAAATAGGCCGGAGCCCAGAAGAGGTAGAACCACCACACGCCGTCCGTGAAGAACTTGCCGAGGATGAACGACCACGTCTGACGATAGCCGAAGCACTGCAGGAAGGGAATCGCCTTCTCGGCAGTGGTCGACTGTACGGCCTCGTTCTCATCCTGCAGCATGTAGTCGAGCTCGGCCTTGTTCACGAATTTCGACTTCTCGGGCTTCTCGTACATGAATGCCCAGAAGAACATCCAGATGAAGCCGAGGGCACCGATGATGATGAAGGCCATCTCCCAGCCCCAGGCCGTAGCCAGAATCGGAATCGACAGCGGAGCGACGAGTGCGCCGACCGAAGCACCCGCATTGAAGAGCGAGGTAGCGAAAGCGCGGTCCTTCTTGGGGAAATACTCGGCCGTTACCTTGATGGCTGCGGGGAAGTTGCCGGCCTCACCGAGCGCCAGAATGGCGCGGCAGGCCAGGAAGAGCCAGACGCTCAATCCCGCAACGGCCATGGCGGCCGTCGAACCGGCCTCGATCGCACGCAGGGCGTCGAGCGAGTCGTAGCCCTCGATCTGCATCGTCACCCAGCCGCAACCTGCGTGCATGCAGGCGCCGAGCGACCATACGCCGATGGCCCAGAGATAACCCTTCTTGGTGCCCATCCAGTCGACGAACTTACCCGCGAAGAGGCAGGCGCAAGCATAGAAGAGCGAGAAGAAACCGGTAATCGTACCGTAGTTCGAGTCCGTCCAGTGGAACTCGGGGGCGATGAAATCCTTCCACGTAAGGGAGAGGACCTGGCGGTCGAGGTAGTTGACGGTCGTCGCCACGAAGAGCAACAGACACATCCACCAGCGCCAGGAGGTCATTTTCTGATTGTTTTGTGTCATTTCAAGCAGTAGTTTTTCAAATGTTTATTTCGCACGAACCTCGGCGATGATATCCAGGCACTCGCGGCACTTGTCCGTCACGTAGGCCCAATCCTCGGCAGCCACCTTGTCTTTCGGGAAGAGCTTCGAGCCCATACCCACGCAGAAGACGCCGGCCTTGAACCAGGCGGTGAGGTTGTCGCGGTCGGGCGACACGCCGCCCGTCACCATAATCTTCGACCACGGGCAGGGAGCCATGAGACCCTTGACCATGTTCGGACCGTACACGTCGCCCGGGAAGAGCTTCGTCAGGTCGCAACCCAGCTCCTGGGCCTTGCCGATCTCCGACACGGTACCGCAACCGGGGCAGTACGGAACCAGACGGCGGTTGCAGATCGGAGCGATCTCGGGGTTAAAGAGCGGACCTACGATGAAATTGGCACCCAGCTGGATGTAGAGCGCCGCCGTAGCGGGATCCACGACCGAACCGATACCGAGCGCCAGTTCGGGACACTCCTTGGCAGCCCACTTGACGAGCTCGCCGAAGACCTCCTGGGCGAAATCGCCGCGGTTCGTAAACTCGAACGCGCGCACACCGCCCTCGTAGCAGGCCTTGACCACCTTCTTGGCCACCTCGACATCCTTGTGATAGAATACCGGCACCATACCGGTCTCGCCGATCTTCTTCAATACGGCGACTTTATCGAACTTTGCCATAGCTATGCTATACTTATTTATAAATAGGTTCCGCGATCCGCGCACTCCTGCGACTCTTCCGATACCGGAAAAACCGCAGGAGCCGCCGAACGCGACGTTCTCGTGATTTAGCGCTGTACGCGACCGTTGGCGTTACCCCCTGCCAGCGATTCCACCTCCTCGACCGATACGAGGTTGAAGTCGCCGTTGATCGTGTGCTTCAGAGCCGATGCGGCTACGGCGAACTCGAGCGCCTCGCCCTGCGTCGGCTTGGTCAGCAGGCCGTGGATGATACCGCCCGAGAAAGAGTCACCGCCACCGACGCGGTCGATGATCGGGTTGATGTCGTAACGCTTCGACTCGTAGAACTCCTCACCGTTGTAGATCATGGCCTTCCAGCCGTTGTGCGTAGCCGAGAACGACTCGCGCAGCGTCGAGATGACGTACTTGAACCCGAAGGTCTCGGCCATCTGCTTGAAGATGCCCTTGTAGCCCTCGGCATTCGTCTCGCCGCCCTCGACATCGGCATCGGGCTTGAAGCCCAGGCAAAGCTCGGCATCCTCCTCGTTACCGATGCAGACGTCTACGTACTGCATCAGGGGACGCATGATCGACTGGGCCTTCTCCTTCGTCCAGAGCTTCTTGCGGAAGTTCAGGTCGACCGAAACCGTCACGCCGTGACGCTTGGCGGCCTCGCAGGCCAGCTTCGTCAGCTCGGCAGCCTTGTCCGAAATGGCCGGCGTGATGCCCGACCAGTGGAACCACTGGGCGCCCTCCATGATGGCGTCGAAATCGAAATCCTGCGGATCGGCCTCGGCGATCGACGAGTGTGCACGATCGTAAATCACCTTCGAGGGACGCATCGAAGCACCCGTCTCGAGGTAGTAGATGCCGACACGGTCACCGCCGCGGGCGATGAAGTCGGTCTTCACGCCGTACTTGCGCAGCGCGTTGACGGCCGACTGGCCGATCTCGTGCTTCGGCAGTTTCGATACGAAATAGGCATCGTGGCCGTAGTTGGCACAGCTGACAGCTACGTTGGCCTCACCGCCGCCGTAAACGACGTCGAACGAATCCGACTGAACGAAACGCGTGTTGCCCGGAGTGGACAGACGCAGCATAATCTCACCTAAAGTTACGATTTTCATGTGTTTGGATCAATTATTTAGGAATTAAAATTTGAAATAGTTCTTTGCATTGCGGTAGCATACGCCCTCGACGATCTCCTTACCGATGAAGTCGATCTCCGAGGCGGGCAGCAGGCCCTGCTCGATGTCGTTGCCAAGCAGGTTGCAGAGCGTGCGGCGGAAATACTCGTGGCGGGGATACGAAAGGAACGAGCGCGAGTCGGTCAGCATACCAACGAAACGGCTCAGCAGACCCAGCGTCGAAAGGGCGTTCATCTGCTTCTCCATGCCGTCCTTCTGATCGAGGAACCACCAGCCCGAACCGAACTGGATCTTGCCGGCGCCGTAGCGGCCGTCCTGGAAGTTGCCGAGCATCGTGGCGACGAGCTCGTTATCGCGCGGATTGAGGTTGTAGATGATCGTTTTGGTCAGCTTGTCCTGCTCGTCGAGCATGTTGAAGAACTTGGACATCTTCTTGGCCACCGTAAAGTCGCCGATCGAGTCGAAGCCCGTATCGGGACCCAGCTGACGGAACATGCGGCCGTTATTGTCACGAATGGCGCCGTAGTGGAACTGCTGCGTCCAGCCCGTCTCGTGGTCCATGACGGCGAACTCGACCATCATGGCGGTCTTGTACTTGAGGATCTCCTCCTTCGTGAGCGGCTGACCGCCGTAAACCTTCAGGAAGATGGCGTCGATCTCCGACTGCGTGTAATCCTCGGCGTAGAACTCCTCGATACCGTGGTCCGACAGCCGGCAGCCGACCTCCTCGAAGAACTTGTGGCGCACGCGCAGCGCCTCGATCACGTCGGCGAACTTCTTGATCTCGACACCCGAGACCTCGGCCAGACGGTCGATGTAGGCGCGGAAATTGGCCGGAACCTCTACGGCCATCGCCTTGTCGGGACGCCACGTGGGCAGCATCTTCACCTTGAAGCCGTCGGCCTTCACCTTGAGGTGGTGCTCCAGCGAATCGATCGGGTCATCGGTCGTGCAGACAGCCTCGACATTGTAGTGCTCCATGAGACCGCGGGCGTAGAACTCGGGGGTCTGCAGCTTCTCGGTGCAGATGTCGTAGATCTCGCGGGCCGTCGAGGGATTCAGCAGCTTCGTCACGCCGAAAGCGGTCTTCAGCTCGAGATGCGTCCAATGGTAGAGCGGGTTGCGCATCGTGTAGGGAACCGTCTCGGCCCACTTTTCGAACTTCTCCCAGTCGGTCGTATCCTTGCCCGTGCAGTAACGCTCGTCGACACCGTTCGTGCGCATCGCGCGCCACTTGTAGTGGTCGCCCTCGAGCCAGATCTTCGACAGGTTGTCGAAACGGTGGTTCGAAGCGACATACTCGGGAATCAGATGGCAGTGGTAGTCGATAATCGGCATTTTGGCCGCGTGCTCGTGATAGAGGCGCTCGGCAGCCGGCGTCTGCAACAGGAAGTTGTCGTCATTGAACTGTTTCATAATCTTATGTTTGTTTTGATTTGTATGCTTTTCGGAACGTAAAGGTAAACAAATTTTCGGGATTCTACAACGAATTGTCGTGCGAAATTACAGCGAATATCGCACGTCGGAAGTCGATTTCTGCAAATTTAATCGTAAATTTGCCGCAAGAGCCGAAAATTCTCAAATACAACTCTATGAAAAAACTGCTTTCCATCCTCGCGGCGGCAGCCATGGCAGCCTGCACGCCGAGCGTTCTGGTCGAGGTTCAGAACCCGACCGACGCGGACCGTCACAGCGAGACGGTCGAGATCGCATGGTCGGAGATCGCCCCGACCGAGGGGCTGACGGCCGACAACGTCGTCGTGCGCGACCGGTCGGGACGCGAGATTCCCTCGCAGGTGATCTACGCCGGTTTCGAAGAGCCGCAGGCACTGATTTTCCAGACCGATGCCGCCGCAGGCGAGACGCTCGCCTTCACGATCGCTCCGGGCAAGCGCAGCGCCTATCCCGCCAAGGCCTTCGGCCGCTACGTACCCGAGCGCTACGACGACTACGCTTGGGAGAACAACCGGGTCGCCTACCGTCTCTACGGTCCCGCCCTCGAGACCTCGCCCGAGAAGCTCATCACGCCGGGTATCGACGTATGGGTGAAGTGCAGCGAGAAGCTCGTCATCGACGAATGGTACGCAAAGGGCGACTACCACCACAACTACGGCGACGGCATGGACTGCTACAAGGTGGGCGTCACGCTCGGCGGCGGCGCTTCGCTGCCCGTCAAGAACGGCGAGTTCTGGCCCATGGGACACAACTACCTGACGCAGCAGACGCTCGACAACGGACCGATCCGCACCACCGTGCGGCTGACCTACGCGCCGTTCAACGTCGACGGCACGGCCGTATCGCTGACGAAGACCATCACACTCGACGCCGACAGCCGCTTCAACCGCATGGAGAACATCTACGAGGGCCTCTTCGAGGAGATGCCCGTAGCGGCCGGTTTCGTGCGCCACGACGTCAAGGAGACGCGCACGGGCGAAGGCTGGCTGGCAATGGTCGAGCCCGCTTCCGACTCGAAGCAGCCCGAGGAGGACGGCGACATCTATCAGGGCATCGTGCTCGCAGGCGCCGCCATGACGCCCGACACGCTGGGCCATGCCGTAGCGATCGTTCCGGTCAAGCCGGGCGAGCCGATGGTTTACTACAGCGGTTCGGGCTGGAGCCAGGGCGGCGTTGCCGACATGGAGAGCTGGATCGCCGAGGTCGCCGAGCAGCAGGCCAAGATCGAGCGCCCGCTGACGGTGACGGTAACCCTCCGATAGCGGAAGGCCACCGACGGACAAACGGGCGGATCCTGCAAGACGGATTCACCCGTTTTTTTTCAGAATCACGCATATTTAACAATTTATAAATGATGAAACGCAATCTTCTATTGTGCATCGCTCTCCTCGCGATGCTGGCCGCCTGCTCGTCGCGACAGCAGCGACAGTGGGCGCATCTGAAGCAGGACACGCTTTACGTCGTCGCCTCGAACTTCAAGGCGGGCTGCGAGACCGCAGCCCTCGGCGACTCGGCGAACGTGATCCGCTTCGTGCTGAAGGAGCGTGCAACGGTGCCCTTCAACCAGTCGGCGATCCGTCAGCGCACCGACGAAGCCGCCCAGGCGCCCGACGCCGACAAACCCTATTTCTCGGTACGCTTCGCCCTGCCGATTCCCGCAGCCTACACCCCGACCGAAATGGGCGAGGCGGCCGGTCTCGAGTACGGCGTCTTCCACCACTGCCACTCGCCCGGTTTCGAGGTGCTGCCCAACGGCGACGCACTGGCCGTCTATTTCAGCTCGCCCCGCGGACGCACCGAGAACGACACGATGGCGACCTTCGTGCAGGCGCGCCTGCGCTTCGGCGCCGAGGAGTGGGACATGCCGGAGCTCTTCTTCGACACGCAGCTCGGCAACGACCAGTCGGGCCTGCTGTGGAACGACAACGGCAAGATCTGGTTCTTCGGCGGCGGCCGCTACATCTCAAGCAGCATCCCCTTCCGCATTGCCACCTCGACCGACAACGGTGCTACGTGGACCTTCTCGGTACCCCGGCTCGACACGGCGGCCACGGACTTCACGGCACAGCCGATCAACAGCGCTTTCCGCGATCCGCAGGGCAACATCTACATGGCGATGGATGCCGACGGCAGCGAGAGTTTCCTCTGGCGAAGCCGGGATGAAGGCCGCACGTGGGAGGATATGGGCGGCCGCACGTCGGGACGCCACTCGACGATCGTCCCGCTCGACGAGCAGGGGACGCTGCTCTCGATCGGCGGCAAGAACGCCTCCGTAGCGGGCTGGACGCCGCAGAACATTTCGCGCGACTGGGGCGCCACCTGGGAGGAGGCCACCCCGTCACCCTTCCCGCCGCTGGGCTCCGCGCAGCGCCCCTCGATCATTCGACTGCAGTCGGGCAATCTGGTCTATATCACCGACTCGTATCTGCTTAAGAAGAACATCCCCGCACCCGAAGGATGGCAGCACGGCGACAACTGCGTCATCGCCATTTCGAAGGACAACGGCCGCACGTGGCACATCAAGCCGCTGCCCGTGCAGCTGCCGCACAACAACCGCACGGCACACCCCTCACTCGGTTATTCGACCGTCCGTCAGGCTCCGAACGGCGTGATTCACATCCTCACATCGGCCAACTACCCAGGTCTGCACTACGAGCTGAACGAGGCCTGGATCTGGTCGGACAAGGGCGAGACGCCGCAGGATACGACCGGCGGCGAGCTGAAAAACTATACGGAGCAGTACCCCGACGGCTCGCCCAAGGCCGCCTGGTCGGCAGAGATCTGCACCAACGGCCGCTACCTGCTGCACGGCGAACTGACGGACTACTACCCCGACGGCACCGTACAGCACCGGGCGGTTTACGCCCACGGCCGCAAGACGGGCACGGAGCTCTTCTACAACCCCGACGGCACGCTCCGCTGGCGTTGGGAACGCGACCTGCAAAGCATGCGCGGCGTCTGGACGCAGTACTGGCCGAACGGCAACAAGCGCGTCGAATCGAACTGGAATCTGGAGCCGACCCCGCGCGACCTGGATCGCAAGTTCATCGGCTATGTCGCCGAAGGCACCGCCACCCACTGGAACGAGGACGGCACCGAGAAGGCCGTCTACAATTTCCGCAAGGGCGTTGCACAGTAACGAGCGACACCCCGCAAACAAAAACGGATGTACCGATTACGGTACATCCGTTTTTGTTTGCCGCACGGCGTTCGTCGCACACGCGACGCAGCCTTCGCCGTCAGAAGAGCTTCTTTTTCGATGCGGTCACCACGAAATCCTTCAGATAGAAGGGTTCGAAATAGGCGACATCCTCGAAACGCTCCGCGTCGAACGCCTCTTGTGCAGGGCGTGCCAGTCCGCGGGCCGACGGGGCGACGTCGATCAGCAAGGCGCCCTCGAGTACGTCGGCGCACTTGGCGGCACCGTTGCCGAAGATCACGAACGGACGCCCCGAACGGCGTTCGGCCTCGAAACTCCCGGCGTCGATCACCGCAGCCTCCACCTCGCTCTGCGCTACGCCGCGACTGTCGAACAGCTGCGTATAGACCTCCATGCGGCGGGCATCGACCATCGGACAGAGCAGTGCCTCGTCCCAGCGGTCGACCGCCAGAATCCCCGCCTCGTAATCCTCGCGCGCCACAGCGGTCAAGGCATCGAGCGAGCCGACCGACAACAGCGGGCGGCCGATGCCGTAGCAGAGCCCCTTGGCGAACGAGACACCGATGCGCAACCCCGTGTAGGAGCCGGGACCCTTGCCCACGGCGACGGCGTCGAGCGCCTCGGGTTGCAGATTCATCTCGGCGAGCAGCTCCTCGACGAAGACCGCCACCTGACGGGCATGATCGCGACCGCGGTCGCTCTCGCGCAGCGACAACAGCTCGCCGTCGCGCGCAATCCCCACGGAGCAGATGTCCGTGCCCGTTTCAATGCAGAGTATCAAAGCCATATTTCTTGCGGTTCGTTTGGTTATCGATAATGTTTCAACGCCTTGTCCATCTCACGACGGGCATCGTTCTCCTTGAGGTATTCGCGCTTGTCGTAGGACTTGCGGCCGCGTGCCAGTCCGACGACGATTTTCGCCAGACCGCGGTCGTTCAGGAAAAGCCGCAAGCCGACAATCGTCAGACCCTTGTCCTGCGACGCACGCTCGAGTTTGGCGAGTTCGCGGGCCGTCAGCAGCAGTTTGCGGTCACGGCGCGGCGCGTGGTTGTTGCAGGTACCCCAGGCATATTCGGCGATGTTGACACCGCGAATCCACAACTCGCCCCGATCGAAATAGCAGTAGGAGTCGACCATCGAGGCCTTGCCGGCCCGGATCGACTTGATCTCGGTGCCGACCAGCACGACACCCGCCACCCACTCCTCGAGGATCTCGTAATCGAAGGTGGCGCATTTATTTTTTATGTTGATCTTTTTCTGTTCGCTCATAACTCAAAACGGCACATAAATTGCACTTTTCATCGACAGGGATGGGTATCGGATCAAGGTAACTAATTCTTTTATCTTCGATATGTTTTTACACATCTTTCTGTTTATTTTCTGTTTGCACACGGTATGCGTAGTGATACGTGTACGACCCCGGCACCGATCCCTCTCCGCTCCTTCGGGAGCGGAGTTTTTTTATACCTCACGGCAACTGCCTGCAGCCTCGCTCCGGCTCACAGGATCAGCCGCTGCAGCTTGTTGGCGATCGTCACCTTGATCGTGTTCAGGTGCGACAGCCGCCGCATGATCTCCAGCACCTCGTCGTCGGCGAGATCCGCGTTTTGCAGTTTGGCCCGCTCCTCGTCGATCAACCGTTCGATCACCTTCGACTTGTAGAGCGTCACCGCCTTCGGCACCCCGACGGCCAGCATCTCCTCGTCACTCTCGATGTGCACCTCCTTGCGGCGCCACAACTCGCTCGGCACGTAGTTGTCATCCGAGGTCAGCAGGTCGACCGAGCGGTTGCAGACATCGGGATCGACGTGATTCAGGAAATAGTGCACGGGGACCTCCACCCCGCTGCCGAGCTGCCGCCACTGCTCGCGGTAAGTCTCGAGAATCCGGTCGTAACACGGATCCGTGAAGCGAAGGTTGTCTTCGTCCAGCTCGCCGAAAATCACCTCAGCGACATTGCACGGCACCATGTTCGCCCCCTCCTTGAACTCGAACGAGCGATGGCCGTACTTCAGCAAATCCTTGACCAACTCGCGTTCCAACGCATCGACGCTGCTGCCCGCCTCGATCCGTGCGGCATACTCCTGCGAAGGCTCCGCCGTCGGTTGCGGCAGCTGCGGCTGTTCGTCGCGGCGGCGGGCCGTCTGCCGGCGGACGAATTCGTCCGTCTCGCGGTCGCCCGTCGAGGCGAGCCGCTTGCGCGCCACCTCGCCGATGAGGATCTGCTCGTCGATATCCATCGTGCGGGAGCACTCCTTGATGTAGACCGAGCGGCGGATCGGATCGGGAATCTGCGCGATCGACTGCACCATGTCGGAGATCAGCGTCGCCTTGCGGATCGGATCGCCCTGTGCATCGGCCATCAGCAGATGCGCCTTGAAATCGAGGAAATCCTGTTCGTGGTCGCGAATGTAGGTCTGCACCTCGGCCGCCGAGCGGCTGCGGGCGAAGGTGTCGGGATCGTCGCCGTCGGGCAGCAGCACGATGCGAACGTTCATCCCCTCGTGCAGAATCATGTCGATACCGCGCAGCGAAGCGTGGATGCCCGCAGGGTCGCTGTCGTAGATCACCGTGATGTTGCGCGTAAAGCGCCCCAGCAGCCGGATCTGGTCCGTCGTAAGCGACGTTCCGGACGACGCCACGACGTTCTCGACCCCGGCCTGGTGCATCGAGATCACGTCGAGGTAGCCTTCGACCATGATCGCGACGTCCTGCTGCTGAATCGCCCGCTTGGCGAAATAGAGGCCGTAAAGCTCCCGTTTCTTGCTGTATATCTCGCTTTCGGGCGAATTCTGGTATTTGGCGACCTGCTTGTCGGTACGCAGCGTGCGTCCGCCGAAGGCCACGACACGGCCCGAGATGTTGTGCACGGGGAAGATCACGCGGTCGCGGAAACGGTCGTAAAGCGAGCCGTCGCTCTCGCGCTGCAGCGAGAGGCCCGTCGAAAGCAGGAACTCGCGCTTGTACCCCGCCGCCATCGCATCTTTCGACATGCGGTCGCCGCGTGCAGGACAGAAGCCGAGACCGAACTTGCGGATCGTGGCGTCGGTGAGTTCGCGCTTCTGCCTAAAATAACTCATGCCGACCGCCATACCCTCCTGCTCCTGATGCAGGTAGTTCGCGAAATAGTCGGCCGCCCAGCCGTTCAGGGCGAACATGCTCTCGCGGTCGTTGTTGCGGCGGATATCCTCTTCGGTCTGCTCGCGCTCCTTCACCTCGATGTGGTAGCGCTTGGCCACCATCTTGAGTGCTTCGGGATAGGAGACGCCCTCCTGCTCCATGACGAACGTGACGGCGTTGCCGCCCTTGCCGCATCCGAAACACTTGTAGACACCCTTGGCGGGCGAGACGATGAACGACGGAGTCTTCTCGTTGTGGAACGGACAGCATGCCGTGTAGTTGACGCCCTTTCGCTTGAGCGTCACGTAGTCGCTGACGATCTGGACGATGTCGCCGGCGGCAGAGATTCGGTCTACGGCTTCTCTGTCGATCATAGTGTGCAAAGATACGAATAGCCGAGCGCAATGCCACATTTATTTGAGCATTGCCGAGGCAGATGTATTTAAGACGAATTCAAAGATACGAGTGCAAATGCGAACTTGTTTGTTTTTGCCGAGCGGAAGTATC
>CAZVGH010000045.1:0-12136 GCA_964626515.1 uncultured Alistipes sp. | reverse complement strand
TGGTCGACCCACTGCTGGATCGCCCCCTGCATCTTGACCTTCGCTACCCAATCGATGTCGTTGGCCGTGGCGCCGTGATAGGGCGAGGCGGCCACCCAGCTGTCGAGCTCCTCGTCGGAAACCGACGCGAGGCGTGACGTATCGTATCCGTTCGCCTCCAGCCACTTGACGAAATTGTGGTGGTAGACGTTGTACTCCTGGAACTTCTCGCCCGTCTCGTCCGTGTAGTCGACGTGCGTGTCCTTGTCCGAGGGATTGATCTTGCGGCGGCGTTTGTAGACCGTGCGGAAAACGGGCTCGATGCCCGACGTGGTCTGCGACATGAGCGACGTGGTGCCCGTGGGGGCGATCGTCAGCATGGCGATGTTGCGGCGGCCCACCTTGACCATCTCCTCGTAGAGGGCGGGATCGGCCTCGCGAATGCGGGCGATCATCGGGTTCTGCGCCTCCTTGGCGGCATCGTAGACTGCGAAGGGACCGCGCTCGGCGGCCATCCGCACCGAAGCGCGGTAGGCCTCGACTGCCAGCGTGCGCTGTACGCGGACGGCAAAGTCGATCGCCTCATCCGAACCGTAACGCAGGCCGAGCGCCGCCAGCATGTCGCCCTCGGCCGTGATGCCGAGGCCCGTGCGGCGCCCCTTGAGGGCCATCGTGCGGATCTTCTGCCACAACTCCAGCTCGACGCGGCGCACATCCTCGTCCTCGGGGTCGGCAGCGATCTTTTCGATGATGAGCTCCACCTTCTCCAGCTCGAGGTCGATGATGTCGTCCATCATGCGCATCGCCTTGTGCACGTGATCCTTGAACTTGTCGAAATCGAAGCGCGCCTCCTTCGTGAAGGGGTGCTCGACGTAGCTCAGCAGATTGATCGCCAGCAGGCGGCACGAATCGTAGGGACACAGCGGAATCTCGCCGCAGGGATTCGTCGAGACGGTGCGGAAGCCCTCGTCGGCATAGCAGTCGGGGACGCTTTCGCGCAGGATCGTATCCCAGAAGAGGACGCCGGGCTCGGCCGATTTCCAAGCGTTGTGGATGATCTTCTCCCAAAGGCGGCGGGCGTCGATCGCCTGGCTGTACTTCGGCTCGGCGGCATCGATCGGGAACTGCTGGCGATAGGTCTCACCGGCAGCGGCGGCCCGCATGAAGGCGTCGTCGATCTTGATCGAGACGTTGGCGCCCGTCACCTTGCCCGTGTCGACTTTGGCGTCGATGAAACGCTCGGCATCGGGATGCTTGATCGAGAGCGACAGCATCAGGGCTCCGCGGCGGCCGTCCTGCGCCACCTCGCGCGTCGAGTTCGAATAACGCTCCATGAAGGGGACGATGCCGGTCGAGGTGAGGGCCGAGTTGAGCACGGGACTGCCCGTCGGACGGATGTGCGACAGGTCGTGGCCCACGCCGCCGCGGCGCTTCATGAGCTGCACCTGCTCCTCGTCCATGCGGAAGATGCCGCCGTAGGAGTCGGCGGGGTGACGGTGACCGATCACGAAGCAGTTCGAGAGCGACGCCACCTGGAAGTTGTTGCCGATGCCCGTCATCGGACCGCCCTGCGGAATGACGTAGCGGAAATGGTCGAGCAGCTCGAACAGCTCCTCGCGGGAGAGCGGCGAGGGGTAGTTGTTCTCGATGCGGGCGAGCTCGGCGGCGATGCGTTCGTGCATCTCGCGGGGCGAGCGCTCGTAGATATTGCCGAACGAGTCCTTGAGGGCGTATTTGCTCACCCAGACCGTCGCGGCCAGGTCGTCCCCGTCGAAATAGCGTTTCGATTCGGCGACGGCCTCGTTGTAGTCAACCTTTTTCGGTTGAGCCGGTTTGATAGATTCAGCCATATTTTTTCTGTCGTTTCGATACGTGTGAAAGCCGTTGCAAAATACGGCTTTTCCGCGAGAAAAACGAATCGCGGAGGATCGATTTATGCACAATTTATCTACATGCCGCTTACTGTGCTTGCAATCAAATCGTTAGGTCAAGTAACAGGCGACAAGGGAACGGAGGGCCTGCGACGGCCCCCGTGCGACGGTTCATATAAGGTGTGCGGCCGTTATCCGCGGACGGCTACGGCGTCGATCTCGACCTTGGCACCCATCGGCAGCTTGGCCACCTCGAAGCAGACGCGGGCCGGCATGCGGTCGCGGAAATACTCCGCATAGACGGCATTCATGGCGCCGAAATCGGCGATCGAATCGAGCAGCACGGTGGTCTTCACCACGTCGGCATAGTCCATCCCCGCCTCGCGGAGGATGTGACCGAGGTTGCGGAGCGACTGGTGCGTCTGCTCCTCGATGGTGGCGGGCATCGTACCCGTGGCGCCGTCGACGGGCAGCTGCCCCGACACATAGAGCGTACCGTCGGCCTCGACGGCCTGCGAATAGGGACCCACGGCTTTCGGCGCCGCGGGCGAAGCGATGACTTTTTTCATAGCGTATATGCTGTTTTTCTGTTTGTTTCGTTTATCGGCTGCGCGGCAGCGAACCGCCCCGTTCGGACAAAGATACGAAAGGCCGAGCGCAATGCCAAATTTATTTAGGCATTGCCGAGGCCGAGTACCTTCGGCTTTAGCCAAAGATACAAAAAATTCAAAATTCAGGATTCAAGATTCAAAATTAGCGGACGGATAGCGCAGCTCGGTAGGCCCCCAATCATTTTTAATTTTTCATTCTTCATTTTTCATTTGCGACGGCGCAAGTCGTCGTGCGGGCCGCAGCTTCGCCCGGCGAAGGCCCGCAACTCGCCGATTGCTCATGCGGATCCTTCGCAAGCTGCGCCCCGAATACGGATGCTAAAAAAACTCCTCCCGATACCGGTACGTGTCGCGCATCCGCTCGAATGCATCGGGCGCACGTTTGAGGGCCTGCGTCTCGGCTTCGAGGTCGAAGTAGCAGCCGATCGTCGCGCAGAGCTCCTCCCACCCCACGGACCGCGGCTCGGGGCGCCGCACGCCTGCGGGGTACCAGTCGGCGAGCGGCAGTCCGAAGCGGCGGGCGATCGTCCGCACGGCCGTTGCCGTGGCATTCGCCTTGCCCTGCACCGAGTAGCCCGCGATATGGGGTGTCGCGGCCACGGCCCGTTCGAGGGCCGCCGGATGCAGCACCGGTTCTCCCTCCCAGACGTCGAACGCCGGGCGCAGTGAGGAGCCGAGCACCGCTTCGGTATCGACCACGGCGCCGCGCGACGAGTTGACGAGGAGCGCGCCCGACCGCATGCGGGCCGTCAGCCGCGCATCGACCAAATGACGGGTCGATGCGTCGAGCGGCGTGTGCAGCGTCAGGATATCGGCCGCCGCAGCCACCTCGTCGAGCGGACGGAAGCCGAGGTGCTCGCGCGCCTCGCGCGGCGGATCGCAGCACAGCACGCGGAAACCCCAGGCCTCGGCATACTGCCGCACGAGCGACCCGACATGGCCCACGCCGACGATGCCGAGCGTACGCTCCGCGGGGCGCCACCCCTCGCGCTGCGCGTCGAGCGCCAGCACGGCGGCCACCCACTGCAGCACGCCGCGGGCGTTGCATCCGGCGGCGGTCACCACCTCGATCCCGTGCGACGCGCACCATGCGCAGTCGATGTGGTCGTAACCGATCGTCGCCGTGACGACCTGCCGCACCTGCGATCCGCCGAGCAGCGCCGCATCGCAGCGCGTGCGGGTCCGCACGATCAGCACGTCGGCCCGCCGCACGTCGGCGGCCGTGACGGCGACACCCGGCAGGCGGCACACCTCGCACCAGGGATCCAGCACCTCATCCAGAAAGGGAATCGCCTCGTCGGCGACGACGCGGAGTTTTCGCGATAACATACCTTATATACATTTCGGAACGACGGACAAAGATAGCCGTTTTTTTCAAAACAGCCGCTTCGTTTTCCGATCTCGCTTTTTTTGCCTATTTTTGTCGATTGGATCATCATAAGCACATGACTACGGATCTTCCCTTCGACCCCGACGGCGTGGGTCTCGACAACGGCAACTATTTCGGCATGCCCTTCACCGCGGAGCAGGCGGAGCTCGTGCTGCTCTCGGCCCCGTGGGACGTCACGGTCTCCTACGGCGCCGGCACGGCCTACGCCCCCGACGCGCTGATCGAGGCCTCGACACAGCTCGACTTCTACGACCCCGTGGCCCCCGACGCCTGGCGGCGCGGCATCGCCACGATCGGCATCGACTACACGCTGCTCGAACTCTCGCAGCGGCTGCGCACCGACGCCCTCCGCGTCATCGAGTACCTCGAGCGCGGCGGCGCGACCACCGACCTGCTCGTCTCGCGCAAGCTGGCCCGCGTGAACGAGGGGAGCGCCCGCCTCAACGCCGCCATACGGGCCGAGGCCGCGCAGTGGCTCGCCGCGGGCAAGACCGTGGGGCTCGTCGGCGGCGACCACTCGACCCCCTACGGCCTCGTGCGGGCCCTCGGCGAGCGGCATCCGCACTTCGGCGTCCTCCACATCGACGCCCACTGCGACCTGCGCGAAGCCTACGAAGGCTTCGAATACTCCCACGCCTCGATCATGTACAACCTGCTGCGCGACGTGCCGCAGATCGACCGCATCGTCCAGGTGGGCGTGCGCGACTTCAGCGCCGCCGAACGCCGCTTCGCCGAGGCCTCGGGCCGCGTCGTGCAGTTCGACGGCCAGCGGCTGCTCGAAGCCCGCTTCGCCGGCGAGCCGTGGCGCACGCAGTGCGACCGCATCGTCGCCGAACTCCCCGAGGAGGTTTACGTCAGCTTCGACATCGACGGCCTCGACCTCCCCTGCTGCCCCCACACGGGAACCCCCGTGCCGGGCGGGCTGAGCTACGACGAGGCGACCTATCTGCTGCAGCGCACGGTCGACAGCGGCCGCCGCATCATCGGCTTCGACGTCGTCGAGGTCTGCCCCGCCGAACAGGACCGCACCGATGCCGTCGTCGGGGCCCGCATTTTGTGGAAGCTCTGCGGACAGACGCTGCGCTCCGCTGCTCCGAACACGAACCTTTAACCACATTCGACACACAATGCGCACCACGAAAACGCTCCTTGCAGGGCTGCTGACCGCCCTCCTCGCCACGGCCTGCTCGCACCGCGCCGACGGCGGCGACGCCCGCCTGCGGACGGCCGCCGACTCGGCCGCCTACGTCATCGGCCTCAACATCGGCCTCAACCTCCAGCGCATGGACTCGACCCTCAACGTCGCAGCCGTCTGCGAGGGCATCCGCGACGTCATCCGCGACCGCGGCCGCCTCACGACCGACGAGGCCGAAGCCTTCTTCCTGCGCTACATGAACCACACGCTCCCCGAGCAGGCCCGCGCCTACGAAGAGCAGTTCCTCGAGGACCTCGCCAAGGCGAACCGCGCCTACGCCCGCACCCGCTCGGGCATCACCTACGCCGTCGACCGCATCGGCGACCAGGAGCGCATTCCCTCCTCGGACCGCGACTCGCTCTACCTCCGCCGCCGCATCCTGCGCATCGACGGCACGCAGCTCCACGCCGACGAAGCGACCGTCGGCATGACGCTCGGCGACCTCAAGCGCGGCCTTCGCGAGAGCGTCCGCCTCATCGGCGAGGGGGGCCGCATCACCGCCTGGATCCCCTCGAGGGAGGCCTACGGCGCCGAGGGCGACGCGTCGCTCGGCATCGCACCGAACAGCACGCTCGGCATCGAAATAGAGCTGGAGCAGGTCGTTCCGTACGCCGAATGGAACCGCCGCAGGAATTAATCCGCCGAAAAAGGAACAATCTCGCATTTATTTTATACATTTGCCCCTGCGAATCAGTTAATCAACGCATACAGAAAGATGAAAAACCGTATTTTGACCGCAGCCGTCGCATGTGCTGCGATGCTGGCAGCCTGCTCGGGCAGCCAAACGAACCACCTTACGCGCGGCAACGCATCGAAGATGGACACCCTCTCCTACGCACTGGGAGTCAACATGGCCCAAGGCATCTCCTACCAGATGGGCGACATTCCCTTCGACTACCAGGCCATCGCCCGCGGTATGGAGGAGGGCGCCTTCGACAAGGCGAAGCAGACCCATGAGGAGGCCGTAGACCAGTTGCGCGACTACTTCATGAACAAGCGTGCCGCCCGCGCCGCAGCCGTCGCCGCCAAGCGCGCCGAGGCCGACAGCATCCGTCTGGCGGCAGGCGATTCGACGAAGGTCGAGTATCCCGCAGCCGACGAGGCGATGTTCGAGAGCGAGGAGGAGCGCGAGGCCCTCTCCTACGCCTTCGGTCAGGATATCGGCTCGAACCTGCGCGAGAACCCCATGCCGGCCGAGCTGCAGCTCTACTGGATCACCAAGGCCATGGACGACGTGCGCAACAACGAGGCTGCGATGGACGAGATGAGCGCCAACAACTGGCTCCAGAACTACTTCATGGTGGTCGTTCCGGCACGGAACGCCGAGGCTTCGCAGAAATGGCTGACGAAGGTCGCCAAAAAGTCGGGCGTCAAGAAGACCGAGTCGGGGCTGCTCTACAAGGTGGTGAAGGCCGGCGACGAGACGGTCAAGGCGACCGATCCGCGCGACGTGGTAAAGGTGCACTACACGGGCCGCACGCGTGAGGGCAAGGTCTTCGATTCGTCGATCTTCAAGAACCGCTCGAAGGAGCAGCAGAAGATGATCCTCGCCCAGAATCCCGCCGCTGCCGATGCGGACGAGCCGATCGAGTTCGCCCTCAACCGTGTTATCCCCGGCTGGACCGAGGGCATGCAGCTTGTCGGCAAGGGCGGCAAGATCATCCTCTGGATCCCCGCCGAACTGGCTTACGGTCCGCGCGGCGCCGGCAGCGACATCGGTGCCAACGAGGCGCGCGAGTTCGAGGTCGAGCTGCTCGACGTAACGCCGTTCGAGGCGCCGCAGCCGAAGGCTGAAGAGGCCGCCGAAGCTCCCGCGACCGAGGAGTAACAGCTCTTACGAACGATCTCGCGCGGCCGTTCCTGCACAGCAGGAGCGGCCGCGCGCTTTCGATTTCGGCCGTGCGCCGGCGATGCTGGTATGTTATTTGCGCCCTCCGGCGAAGAACCTTAAACGCAAATAACGTATGAACACGCAAACTCCCGTTGCCGAAAAGGGCAAGACCAAATCCGCCGCGAAGCAGGCGTCGCAGCCGCTCTTCCGCAAATTCTTCACCGAAGCGCTCCAGGACATCTACTGGGCCGAGAAGCACGTTCCCGAAGGGCTGAAAAAGATGCAGCAGGCAGCGACCTGCAAACGGCTGATCGCCGCACTCAAGAAGCACGAATCGGAGAGCCCCGAGCAGCTCGCCCAGCTCGAGCAGATCTTCGCAGCCCTCGGCGAGAAGCCCAAGGCCAAGAAGTGCGAGGCGATGGCGGGGCTGCTAAAGGAGACCGACGCGGCGATCGAGGATACCGAACAGGACTCGTTCGTCCGCAATGCGGCGCTCATCCTCTGCGCCCAGAAGATCGAGCACTACGAAATCGCCACCTACGGCACGCTCCGCGCGCTGGCGGCCTACCTGCCCGAGCAGGAGATCGGTCGGCTGCTGGGCGACCTGCTCGAAGGGGAGAAGAAGGCCGACGTCCTGCTCACGGAGGTCGCCGAGGCCTACGTCAACCAGCCCGCCTCCGAGGAGTAGCCCCGACGGAGCGGCAGGCGTCCGATCGCCGGGCGGCTCCGTCGGCTGACCCCGCGGAGCGCGGCGACGGGCCCTGCCGACGCTCCGTCCCTGCTGCTGAAAACAAAGCCTGTCCGCCGATACGCGGACAGGCTTTTTCACTGGCGGCGGATGCCGGCGGTCAGCCGAGCTGCTTGACCTTGTCGGTCGTCAGCTCGTGCATCTCCTCGCCGCAGCATACGACCGGAACGCCCGAATCGACGAGCTTCTCGATCACGTTGCCGCAGTGCACGCAGTAGTAGACTTTCTTTTCCATAACGCTTTTTTTGTGGGGCGCAGGCCCCGTTCGACCCTCCGTCCGGTGCGATTTCCATGCCAGAAAGGGGCGGCCGTAGCACGATCTTTGCCCCTCTCCGTTCCAAACACCTATTACCGACATGCGCTCCATCCGACTTCCGCGCGGCCTCGTCTGCTTCCTCGCGACGACCGCCGCCGTCACGCAGGCCTCCGCCCGCGAGACCCTTCCCGCCGACACCACAGCCACCGATCCCGCCGTGACGGGATACATGCAGGGCTTCCCGCCGCCGCCCGAGCGCCGCATCAGCGCCCGCGACGGCTCCTTCTTCCGCTTCCCCGCGCTGCGGTACAGCGTCGTGCACATGCGCGGATTCCTCCCCTCGGTGAACGTCGCGCGCAACAACGCCGTGCCGCTCACCCGCTTCGAACGGGCGATCGACGACGGCATCGACACCGTGACATTCCTCCCCGCGGGCGGCACGGAGCGCGTGACGTGGCGCCGCTCGCTCGATCTGAACTACACGGACGGCATCCTCGTCCTGCACCGCGGCCGCATCGTCTACGAACGCTATTTCGGCGCGCTGACCGAGGAAGGGCTCCACGCCGTGATGTCGGTCACGAAATCGCTCACGGGGACCCTCGCGGCCATGCTCGCGGCCGAAGGGAGGCTCGATCCGTCGCTGCCCGTGAGCGCCTGCGTGCCGCAGCTGGCCGGATCGGCCTTCGGCGACGCCACGGTGCGCGAGGTGATGGATATGACCACCTCGATCCGCTTCAGCGAGGACTACACCGACCCCGAAGCCGATATCTGGCGCTACGGCGAGGCGGGCAATCCGCTGCTCGAACATCCCGACGGCACGCCGCAGGGGTATTACGACTACCTGCGCACGATCCGCAAGGCGGATCGGCACGGCAACGTCTTCGGCTACCGCACGGCCAACGCCGACGTGCTGGGCTGGATCGTCGCGAGCGTCACGGGGAAATCGGTCGCCGAGCTGCTCGAGGAGCGCATCTGGAGCCGCATGGGGATGGAGCAGGACGGCTACTACCTGGTCGACGCGCTCGGCACCCCCTTCGCGGGCGGCGGATTCAACGCCGCGCTGCGCGACCTGGGGCGCTTCGGCGAGATGCTGCGCCTCGGCGGCAGCTGGCGCGGCGAACGGATCCTGCCCGAAGCGGCCGTGGCGGAGATCCGCGGCGGCGGCGACCGCGACGCCTTCGCCCGATCGGAGTACGGCGAAGCGCTGCCCGGATGGAGCTACCGCGACATGTGGTGGGTGACGCACAACGCCCACGGGGCCTACATGGCCCGCGGCGTCCACGGGCAGGCGATCTACATCGACCCGGCGGCCGAGATGGTGATCGTGCGGCTCGCCTCGAATCCCAAGGCGGGCAATGTGGCGATCGACCCGCTCTCGCTGCCCGCCTATGCGGCCGTGGCCGAATACCTGATGCGGCGGCCGTAGCGGAGAAATCGGGCGCAGGATTTGGAATATCGGGCAAAAAACAGTATATTTGTTCGATACACCGCTTACCTATGATGACCCACAGAGAACGCTTTTTCGCCACGATCGCCCGCGAGCAGGTCGATCGTCCCGCCTCGTGGCTGGGGCTTCCCGTACCGTCGGCCCTGCCGAAGCTCTTCGCCCATTTCGGCGTCGACTCGATCGACGCGCTCAAACGCAAGATCGACGACGACGTCTATCCGATCCCCGTCCCCTATCACAACCCGCCGACAAACGACATCGGCTGCTCGCTCTCCTTCGCCAAAAGCGGCCTCGGCGGCGCGCAGGACGAGCGCACGCTGACGGCGCCGGGCTTCTTCGAGGATATGACCGACCCCGCGCTGGTCGAGACCTTCCCGTGGCCCGACCCCGCGGAGCACATCGACGCCGACGAGGCGCGGCGGCTGGCCATGCAGGCGCCCGCCGACTGCGCCCGCATGGGCATCATGTGGGCCGCCCACTTTCAAGACGCCTGCTCGGCCTTCGGCATGGAGAACGCCCTGCTGACGATGATGATTGCCCCCGAGATGTTCCGCGCCGTCATCGACCGCATCACCGAGTTCTATCTCCGCTGCGGCGAGATCTTCTACGAGGCGACGAAGGGATACCTCGACGCCGTGCTCATCGGCAACGATTTCGGCAGCCAGAACGGACTGCTCGTCGCCCCCGAGGAGCTGCGCGAATACGTCTTCCCGGGAACGAAGCGGCTCGTCGACCAGGCCAAGAGCTACGGGCTGAAGGTCGTGCACCACTCGTGCGGCGCGATCCACCCGATCATCGACGACCTGTTCGGGCTGGGGATCGACGTCATCCACCCCATTCAGGCCCGCGCGAAGGATATGCAGGCCGACCGGCTGAAGGCCGACTTCGGCGACCGCGGCGCCTTCTTCGGCGGCGTCGACGCCCAGCATCTGCTCGTCAACGGCACGGCCGAAGAGGTGCGCGCCGACGTGCTGCGGCTGAAGGAGATCTTCCCCACGGGGCTCATCCTCTCGCCCAGCCACGAGGCGATCCTGCCCGACATCAATCCCGCCAACATCGAGGCGCTGTTCAAAGCCGTACACGAATAGCACGCAGCGCCCGCACAACCAACCCCAAACACCCAAAAACACGCCAAACAAACCATGAAACGCTACGGAATGGTCATCGGGGTAACCCCCGGCAAACTGGAAGAGTACAAGCGTCTGCACGCCGCGGCCTGGCCCGGGGTGCTGCGCATGATCAAGGAGTGCAACATCCGCAACTACAGCATCTACTACAAGGACGGCTACCTGTTCAGCTACTACGAGTACACGGGCACGGACTACGAGGCCGATATGGCCAAGATGGCGGCCGATCCCGAGACGCAGCGCTGGTGGGACGTCTGCATGCCCTGCCAGCAGCCGCTCGAGACGCGCGCCGAGGGCGAGTGGTGGGCGACGATGGAGGAGGTTTTCCACCTCGAGTAAGTCCGCACACATCCGCACCGCCGCAGGCCGCTTCCGCACGGAGCGGCCGCGGCCTGTTTTCAGACGGCCAGCCGCCGCCCGACCCGATTCACCCACGAAAAACCACCCGAAACCATGTCCCGCAAATCCATGTTCCGCAATGCGGCCGGCGTCGACTACCTCGTGCCGTTCCTGCTCATCGCCACCCTCTACCTGCTGTGGGGCTGCGCCCACGGCCTGCTCGACGTCCTGAACAAGCACTTTCAGGAGGCCTTCGACATGACGAAAGCCCAGTCGGGCTTCGTCCAGTTCTCGGTCTACATCGGTTATTTCGTCATGGCGCTGCCCGCCGGCCTCGTCATGCGCCGCTACGGCTACCGCAAAGGCATCATCGCCGGGCTGCTGCTCTTCGCCTTCGGCGCACTGCTCTTCGTCCCCGCCTCGTTCGTCCATTCGCCCTACCCCTTCTTCGCCGCTCTCTTTATTCTGGCGTGCGGCCTCTGCCTGATCGAGAACGGCGCCCACCCCTGCGCCACGGGCATGGGACCCGAGCCCTACGCCGCGCAGCGCATCAACATCGCCGCCGCCTTCAACGGCGTGGGCTGGATCGTCGGTCCGCTGCTCGGCGGTCTGCTCATCTTCGGCGGCGACGGCAGTCCGTTCGACCTGGCCAAACCCTACCTGCTGGTGGGTCTCTGCGTGCTGGTCGTCTGCCTGCTCTTTACCCGCATCCGCATTCCTGAGGCGGAGATGGCGCAGGACGAACGGCAGAACGCCTTGGCGGACGATGCGCCGAAGGGCTCCGTATGGGCGCACCCGCATTTCAAGTACGCCCTGCTCGCCCAGTTCCTCTACGTCGGCGCCCAAACGGGCATCGGCAGCTACTTCGTCAACTATGCGCTCGAACTCGACCCGACACTCACGAAGCTCACCGCCGCGCAGCTCCTGAGCATCGGCGGCATGGGGCTCTTCTTCGCGGGGCGCCTCCTGAGTTCGCTCTTCATGCGCTGGATCTCGCCCGGGCGGCTGCTGACCCTTTTCGGGCTCCTCGCCACGCTCTCGATGATCCTCGTCGTCGGCTCGTTCGGCCGCATCTCGATGGCGGCGCTCTTCCTCTCGTTCTTCTTCATGTCGACGATGTTCCCGACGATCTTCGCGCTCGGCGTCCGCGGCATGGGCGAACAGACGAAACAGGCCTCGTCGCTGCTCGTGATGAGCGTCGTCGGCGGCGCCGTCTTCCCGATCTGCATGGGGCTCGTCGGCCGCACGAGCATGGCGCTCGGCTTCCTGCTCCCGCTCGCCGCCTTCCTCTTCATCACCTTCTTCGGTGCACGGCAGGCGATCAAAGGTCAATAAGCCCGCC